>CADEER010000014.1:7553-69740 GCA_902826395.1 uncultured bacterium | reverse complement strand
CGCACCGTCGAGCCGTTGCGCGGCTATGCGCGCAGTACGCCGGTGTTGTTTGGCAGTATGATGCTCGAGCTCGCCATGGAGCGCGCCGACAAGGTCGACGCTCAGACGCGCGGGCTCGCCGAGCTGCGGGTCGCGTCGCGCGTCGGTTGCCAGTTCTGTCTCGATATCGGCTCGGCGATCGTGCGCAAGCACGGTGCCTCGCCGGCGCAACTGCGCGACCTGCACCGCTACGAGGAGAGCTCTCACTTCTCCGACCGCGAGAAGTGCGTTCTGCGCTTCGCGGATCTCTGCACCGACACCCCGGCTCCGCCCGCGGGCGCGGGCGTGCAGGAGCTGCGGCGCTATTTCGACGACGACCAGATCGTCGAGCTCGCGGCGGCGATCGCGCACGAGAACATGCGCGCCCGCCTCAACCACGCTTTAGGCTACGGCGCCGAGGGCTTCACCGAGGGCGGCGTGTGCGCTCTGCCCGCCGATCGGGGCACGCTGCGCGCCGTGTCTTGAAGGGTCGACTTCAGGCGGCGGCGGGCTGCGCGCCAATGGCACGGGTGGGAAAGCGCGCCGTGAATCGCGACCCGCCGCCGGCCGACACCGCCGTCAGGGTTCCTCCGAAACCCTCTTCGACGATGTTGCGCGAGATCCATAGGCCGAGTCCGGTGCCGCGCCCCGGTTCCTTGGTCGAGTAGAGCTCGTCGAAGATGAACGGCAGAACGTCGGCGGCAATGCCCCCGGCATCGTCCGCAACTTCGACGATCGCGGCGCCGTCGGCGTCGCGACCGAGGATGACACGCACGGCACACTGCACGAGGCCGTTGTCTTCGTACGCGTCGATCGCGTTGGCGAGCAGGTTGACGAGAACCTGACCGAGCCGCCCCGCGTCGCCCCACGCGTCGGCGTCTCGTGTCGCTTCGACGATCTCGATGCGGCACTCGGCGGCACGCAGTCGATGCGAAAGGAGCTCGACGGCGCGATCGGCCACTTCGCGCAGGACGATGCGCTCGTCGCTGCCGGTGCGCGATTCGCGTCCGTGCTGCTTGACGTTGCTCACGTATGCCGCGGCGCGGTTGCCCCACTGCCGGGCGGACGACGCCGTCGTCAGAATCTCGCGCGCGATGGCGCGGTGGTCGTCCGAATTCACTGCCGGATCATCGACTGATTCGTCGTACTCCACCGCCAGGTCACCGATGATCTTGAGGGCGTTCAGGATCGCGCTCAACGGCGTGTTGATCTCGTGCGCGATGCCCGCGGTCAGTCGTCCCAACGTCGCCAGGCGATCGGCCCGTACCAGCACGGCCTGATTCACTTCGAGCTCGCGATACGCGAGCTGCAGCTTGTCGAGCGACGAGTTGAGATTCTCGTTTGCGTCGTGAAGCTCGATGGTACGCGTCTTCACCTGTGCCTCGAGTCCCTCGTTCAACGTCTCGAGATGGCGGTTGAGGTCTCCCAGCTTCTCGAAGGCGGCGGCGTTGGCCACGGCGAGCGCGATTTGGTTCGCGGCGGTCTCCAGGAAGCCGAGGTCGTACGAATCGTAGGTGCGGCCCGACAGCTTCGGCCCGAGTGCGAGCAGGCGCAGCTCGGCATCTTCCGTGCGAAGGAGAAGCAGGATTTCGATCCGGTTCGCCCGCCAGAACACCTCTTCGCTCACGACGAGCGCGCAGCGCGCGACGCGCAGTTTCTGCTGCACTTCGCTCACCACGCGGGGCGGCACGTCGATCTCCGCACCGCCGATCGCGACGAAGCGCGTCGCGTCCTGGGCGCGCAGAATCCACGCTTCGCTCGGACACAGAGTTTCGTCGAGCACGGCGCGCAGGTGACGCTCCACCTCGCCGAGCGTGCGCACCGTCGCCAGCCGCTCGCTGAGCGAGGCGAGTCCGTGTTCGACCAGATACGTCCGGCGAAAGAACAACCGGTCGATTAGCGACTGGGCGCGCGAGCGGATCGGCGCCATCAGAAAGAGCAGCCCGAGATTGAGCAGAGCGAGCACAGCCGGGGAGTGGCTGATCGGGCTCTTGTCCGGTCCGAAGCGCTCGTAACCAAAGAACACGAGAAAGTAGACGATGCCGATCGCCACCATCACCACGCCGTAGCTGACCGTGCGGCGCAGAAAAACGTCGATCTCGAACAAGTCGTCCTTCAGCACTGCGAACGCGATACTCAGTGGGAAAACGAAAGCGCTCATCGAAACCAAATTGAGCGGGATCGCTCCGCCGACGACGCTCGACATGGCCCACACCATCACCAGCGGCAGAACTCCCACCAAGCTTCCGAGGGCCACCAGCGCAATGCGCCGTCGCGCCAGAGCAGAGCGCGAGAACACGAGCTCGCAGAAGACGCTGAAGATGATGCCGACTGCTGCGATGCCGAACGCGCCGCTGGCGATCAGGTGCAGCGCTGTGTACGCCGCCGCGTCATCCAGGAGGATCGCGTACGGGATGGCGAGCAGCGCGAACGGCAAATAGATCTTGGCGAGTCGGCTGCCCGGCCGCCGCCCCAGGCGATTGACCGGAAATACCGCGGCGAGGTGAATGAAGCTGGCAGCGGCCATCGCTTCCGAGACCGCGTGCAGGCGGAAGAAGGCGTAGGGCGGTCCGTACAAGTCGACAGCGGTGATGATGAAGACGCCAGTACACAGACACGTGCTCAACACTCCGTAGGCGGCACGCCTACCGGGAACCATCAACACCAGGCCGATGCCGATCGACGAGAACAAGAGACCGTTGACGAGGAAGGTCCCGAAGAGCAGCAGGTAATCGCCGCCGTCGAACACCCGCACCCGCCGCACCACCTGGCGTCGCGCGTCGCTCGCATCGCGGACGAGAAAAGCAACCGGCGCGCCGACCGGGCGGCCGGCGAGATAGTCGTAGATCTGCTCCGCGCTGACCGCGGTGATGCCGTCCACCGCCATCACCTGGGTCTGATAGAGCTCCGAGTTGTCTCCCCAATCTGGAAGCGAGATCGAAGGGATGACGCGGTTCTCGAGGATCATGAACCCGGGGAACTTCTTCCCCAACCAGTTCAGACTGTCGTAGGTCACTCGCGTCATGATGCCGAGAGCGATCACGCCTGCGACGATGCACAGGATTCGCGGCAACCGATACTTCGCCAAGCTCATGCGGGCACCTTCCGGTTGCGCGCAACCGTGGCTGCGCAACCGATCATGCCGATGAGTATCCAGCGATCTCCCCAGCGCACGTACGGCGTCAGACCGTCTCGAAAGCCGACGCTGGCGACCGCCGCATCCGCCACCTGGTTGGGCAGCGACGAGTAGGATCTCCCCCGCGGGCTGACGAACCCGGAATGTCCGCTCGCAGAGGCGCGCACTAGATAGCGCCGCGTTTCGACAGCGCGGAAGATTGCCATTGACGAATGCTGTCGCGGCGCCACCCCGTCGCCGACGTCCATCCACGAATCGTTGGACAGGTTCACGAGCAGCCGCGCACCGCGCTTCACCAGGTCGCGCACCAGCGAGGGGAAGATGATCTCGTAGCAGATGACCGCACCGACATCGGCGGCGAGGAGCATCGGCGAAGTGCTGCCGCGGTAGACCAGCTCGCCGGTCGGCGGCGTCGACTCGAGCGGATCATACTCGGCGAAAGGGACGAGCTTCTGCTTGTCGTAGATTCCGTCGATGTTTCCCGACGGCCCCATCCAGTACGCCGAGTTGCGCACCACACCCGCGGCGTCGTCGTGACGCGGAGCGCCGAAGATCAGCCCGGCATCGGCGCGACCGGCGACGCGGCCGAGGCGCTCGCGCAGGGCGGGTTCGCGATCGACGTAGAAGCTGACAGCGTTCTCGGGCCAGACGATCAAGTCGGGATCGAATGCAGCGGCGCGGTCGGACAGTCCTTCATACACTTCGAGCGCGTGCTCGAAGTGCGATTGCTTCCAGCGCATGGAGTTCGGCACGTTGCCCTGTACGACCGCGACCTGCATCTCGGTGCGCTCCAGCTCGTCGCGCTCCTCCGCCAGTCGCATCATTCCGTACGCCGCGACGGACGCGATCACGCAGGCGGGTAGAACGGCCACTCTCCATTGCAGCGAGCCGCTGCGCAGGGATTCGCGCACCATCTCCGCGACGCCGACGCTCACCAATACCATCGCGAAGGAGACGGCGTAGACGCCGCCCAGGTCAGCGACCTGAATGATCGGTAGGTTCGCAAACTGCGTGTGTCCGAGCAGCTCCCACGGCATTCCCGATAGCAGCTCGGCGCGTATGAGCTCGGCGCCGACCCACAGCCACGCCGCAAGAACCGGCCGTGCGCGGCTCGGCACCCGATCGTGCAGGGCGCAGTACGCGACCGCCAGGAGGGCGTACGGGAAACCGCAGGCGAGCCAGACTCCGGCTGCAAACAGCCAGGAAACCCACGGACTGAAATCGAAGTACTCGAGTGACGCGCCGACCGCCCAGCTCGTCATGCCGTAGCCGAAAACGAGCGCAAAGGCGGTGCCGCGCGCCAGCGCCCCGCGCACGGAGCCGCCGGCAACCGCGGTTAGAAAGATGCCCGGTACCAACCAGGCCCCCAGCCAGAGCTGATGGGGCGGACACGCGGCCGCGTAGAGCGCCGCGGCGCTCAGTACCCCGATCCAGCGCAGGCCGTCGATCATCTCCGTCCTCGCGCGGGCTCGTCAGGCTGCCGCCCAGGATGCCGTTTGTGGAGCCTGCGCGGCATGATCGACAACCGCAGCAGCCGGCGCGAAGGGCAACCATACAGTGAAGGTCGACCCGCGGCCGAGCTCGCTCTCGACGGCGATCTCACCCCCGAGGATCTGCGCCAGTTTGCGCGACAGGGCGAGTCCCAGACCGATGCCGCCATGCCGGCGGGTTGCCGATCCGTCGATCTGCCGAAAGGGGTCGAAGATCTTCTCGAGGTCGCAGCCGGCGATTCCACTGCCGGTATCGCTGATCGAGAAGGCGATCCCGGTCGCGGTCGCGGTTACTTTCACCGAGACCTCGCCGCGCGCCGTGAACTTCGCCGCGTTGGTCACCAAGTTGCGCAGGATCACCCTCAGCTTGGTCTCGTCCGTCTCGATTTCGCGTGGCGCTCCTGCAACGTCGATGGAGAAGCGAACCGGTTTCCGCTCGAGGAGGAGTGAACCGAGCCGCTCCAGCTCGGCGGCCAGCGAGCCGGTGTCGATCGTTCCGATCTCCGCCTCGGCGGCGCCGGCCTCTACCTTCGCGTAGCTGAGCAGATCCATCACCAACCCGGACAAGTCCGTAGTCGCGCCCGTCAGGCGTCGCAGCGCACCGATCGCTTCCTCCGGCAGGCTGCCGAAGTCGCCCGAGATCAACAGCTCCGAGTAGCCGAGGATGATGTTCAGAGGGGTGCGAAACTCGTGCGACACGTTGGCCACCAACTCGCGCTGCAGCTTTTCGGTGTCGCGAACTCTGGACACCAATTGATGGGCCTTGACGGCCACGTCGATCCACAACAGCAGCTTTTCCGGGCCCTCGGCCTTGTCGTGGTACCCCTGGATCGCGAGATCGTTCATCATCTGTCTAGCCGGCTTCTCGCCGGCGTAGCCGGTCTGCAGGATGATCTGAACGAACGGATCGAAACGGCGGATCTCGCGTACCAGGTCGCCGCCGGTCATCCTCGGCATGAAGTAGTCGATCAGCAGGACTTGCACGTCCTGGCCACGGAATACCTGGAGCGCCGCCTCGGCCGAGCCGGCCGTCAGGACGCGGTGGCCTTCGCGCTCGAGCAATGCGCGCACCGACCACAGGATCTCCTCCTGGTCGTCGACGATCAGGATGGTTTGGTTGCTGCTTACCTGATTTCTTCGCCTTGCCATGTGAGCTCTTCTCCCTGAGCTGTGAGCAGTGGATGGAAGCTTCGCCCGAGTCAGGGTCGGCGCTTCGAGAGCAGTCCGCCGACGGTCGCCGTCAGCTTTGTCTCGACCTTCTCGACGGCCTTGTGGACACGCGTCATGGAGGCCATATCGAGCTCGTCCAGAACGTCGGTGATACCGTCGATCGCCTGCACGGTCGGCAGGCCGGTTTGGTCGACGACTACGTAGAAGACGTTGTCGGACAACACCGCGGGAGGCTGCGCCTGCACTTCGTCGTAGCGCAGCGGATCCTTCGAGATGATCTGCTGAACCTGAATCACCAGCGGAATGACGCCCGGCTTCGGCTTGCGGCCGTTGATCGTTCCGCTGATCGCAGCGACGAGCAGGTCGTGATCGACGTGAACGGTGCCGTCGGGATGCAGGCCGTTCGGCTGTTCCTCGTGCGTGCCCCCGGGTCGGTGCGCCTCCTCGTAGGTGTGGAACTCGTGTCGCCAGTACGAGAGCACGTCGCTGTGCAGCAACGGATCGCCCGAGGGCTCGACGAGCACGCCGTAGTAGCGCCCCCACTGATAGTCGTCGGGGTCGAGCACCGCCGATTCGAACAGCTTCAGATTGAACTCGTCAGCGTTGAAATAGACGACGCCGCTCTCATCGAAGCGCAACGGCAGACCCCACATCGTGACGAAGAATTGAGTGGGATCGCGTACCTCCGACAAATCGAACGGCACGAGGATCGTTCCCTCGGCATCGACCGCGGCCAGTGTCGTGTAATAGAAGGTGCCGCTCGCCTCGACGATCGGCAGCCGCTGCGAGAGCACCGTCAGGTGGCTGCTCTGGATCGTCTCCTTCGCAGTGCCGAGAGCGGTTTCGCTGCAGCCCTTGGCCCAGATGCGCGTCTCGGCGGGACCGGTCGGGGCGAGATTCGAGACCTGCGCGTTCTCGCTGTACGGGTCACCGTCGCCTTCGACGGTGTCGAAAGAGAGTGCTCCCGTCTGCACGCAGCCCGGTCGATTCTTGCGAATGGCGGTCGTGTACACGTTGACCGTCTGCCCCGGCTGCGCGAAGCGGGGGTAGACCAAGCCGCGGATCGGCGGCGGGTGATCGCATGCGCAACCTGCCTCGGCGGGGGCGACGCTCCCGATCAGCGGCGCTGCGATCGCGGCGACGGCCAGTAGGAGATTTGTTCGGAGTACAGCCATGTAGTTCCCCTTTTTCCGGTAAGTAGTTGTGCGTACTCTGACCGGGCGATGCGCTTGTCACGATCGTTCGGCGGTATGATTTTGCGACGCTGTGCGGGGTCTCCTACGACTCCAGCCTAAGTCGGCCCGCGGCTTGCTGGGCGAGTGTCTTTGCGGGTTGATTACCCGCGGACGGTCGATCTGGCCGCGACTTCTCGTTTGCGAGAGTCGGGCGGCGCAGATAGCCCCGCGTGGACTCACTCTGCCCGACGGGCTAGGTATTGCAGTTCGCTCCGGCCGCCGGGGTCGGAGCGCGGAGAGGCTTCTCATGGCGAAATCACTATTCGACAAAGTCTGGCAGGCCCACGCGGTTCGAGAGCTGCCGAGCGGCCAGACCCAGCTCTTCATCGGTCTGCACCTGGTTCACGAGGTGACCAGCCCGCAGGCGTTTCAGATGCTGCGCGAGGACAACCTCGCGGTGCCGTTTCAGGACCGGACGGTAGCGACGGTCGACCACATCATCCCCACCGATACCGAGGTGCGGCCGTTCAGCGACGAACAGGCCGAGGGAATGATGTCCGCGATCGAGAGGAACTGCCGAGAGTTCGGCATTCAGTTGCTCGATCGCGCGTCCGGCAGCCAGGGCATCGTGCACGTGATTGGACCGGAGCTCGGCTTGACCCAGCCGGGGATGACGATCGCCTGCGGCGACAGCCATACCAGCACGCACGGCGCTTTCGGCGCGATCGCGTTCGGCATCGGCACCAGCCAGGTGCGCGACGTGCTCGCCTCGCAGTGTCTGGCCATCGTCAAGCCGAAGCTGCGCCGCGTCGAGGTGAACGGCGTACTGCCGCACGGCGTCTATGCCAAGGACGTGGTGCTGCACATCATTCGCATGCTGGGCGTCCAGGGCGGCGTGGGCTTCGCCTATGAGTTCGCCGGCAGCGTCTTCGATCGCATGACGATGGAAGAGCGGATGACGGTCTGCAACATGAGCATCGAGGGCGGCGCTCGCTGCGGCTACGTCAATCCCGACCAGACGACGTTCGAATACCTGCGCGGCCGTCGCTTCGCCCCGCAAGGCGAGGCGTTCGAGCGCGCCGTCGCGTGGTGGCGCGGCATGGCGTCGGAGCCGGGCGCCACATACGACGACGTCGTGCAACTCGATGGGTCGAGTCTGTCGCCGGTTGTGACCTGGGGGATCAACCCGGGCCAGGCGATCGGTGTCGGCGAGCGGATTCCCAGCGCCGACGATGTCGCCGACGACGAGGCGCAGACGGTGCGCGACGCCATCGATTACATGGGATGGAAGCCGGGCCAGGCGATCGCCGGAACCCGCATCGATGTCGCCTTCATCGGCTCCTGCACCAACGGCCGCATCTCCGACCTGCGCGAGGCCGCCAAGGTCGCCGCGCTCGGCAAGGTGAAGCCGAACGTGAAAGCGCTGGTCGTGCCCGGCTCGCAGGACGTCGCCCGCCAGGCGGAGGCGGAGGGCCTGCACGAGGTATTCCGTGCCGCGGGATTCGAGTGGCGGCTGCCGGGTTGCTCGATGTGCTTGGCGATGAACCCCGACAAGCTGATCGGCGATCAGGTCTGCGCGTCGTCCAGCAATCGCAACTTCAAGGGCCGCCAGGGCAGCCCGAGCGGCCGCACGCTTCTGATGAGTCCTGCCATGGTCGCGGCGGCCGCCCTCGAAGGCGCCGTGACCGACGTCCGAGAAATCCTGAAGTGAGGTTGCCATGGATGCTCTGATTCCCGTTACGAGAGTGGCCGGACGGCCGATTCCGCTGCGCGGCAACGACATCGATACCGACCGCATCATTCCGGCGCGCTTCATGAAGGCGATCACCTTCGACGGCCTCGGCGCACTGGCGTTCTACGACGAGAGATACCGCGCCGACGGCTCGCTCAAGGGACACGTCATGGACGACCCGCGCTACAGCGCCAAAGGCGACCGCATCGCCGTCGTCAACAAAAACTTCGGCTGCGGCTCGTCGCGCGAGCACGCTCCGCAGGCCCTGCTGCGCTGGGGCATCAAGGCCCTGATCGGCGAGACGTTCGCCGACATCTTCTACGGCAACTGCATCGCCAACGGCATGCCCATCGCCACCGCCGACGCCGCCACGATCGAGAAGCTACTGGCGGCGATCGAGCGCGACCCGAAGCAGGAGCTCACTCTCGACGTCGAGACCCGCACCGCCACCTACGGCGGCGAGACCTACCGAGTCGAGATCCCCGACGGCGTGCGCAAGCAGCTCGTCGACGGCACTTGGGACGCGACGCGCGTACTGCTGTCGGCCGCCGCCGAGGTCAAGGCAACCGCGCAGAGCCTTCCGTACGTGCAGGGCTTCTAGAGAGATTCCCAGTTCCCGTCGGTCGGCTGCTACGCAAGCGGGTCGGCTACTGCGTGCGCTGACCGTAGATCTTGAAGTTGCCGATGTCGGCGCCGGCGCCCCCATAAGAGGTCCCGTCCAGGGGACTGCCGATGTGCATCGGTGTATTTGGCCTGAACTGCAGATCACCCGGGTAGGTGTTGCTGCCCACCCGTACACCATCGACGTAGAGAGTCGTGACGCCGTTGTCCCACGTGGCTTGGATGCGGTGCGCGCCTCCCGAAACCCAGTCCGGAATCTTGTAGCTGATGTCGGCTTCGTGACCGGTATTGTCGGTGACGATGAAACGGATGTTGTCGCCGTTCTTGACGACTTGCATGCGGTTCTCCCACTCGTGCGGCTGGCGGATCTGTACCAAGGATGTGTCGCCCGTGTCCGGGCTGTCCCCTTGCGGCGTGAGCGTGAAGTCGATGCTGCCGTGATCCTGCTCGCCGAGGTCGGGGAACGTCAGGATTGCTTCCTCGCCGGCGGCGACGGACACGCCCTCGGGCTCGACGAGATCGCGCCACTCGGGTCCGTCGACCAGAAAGTCGGCGATCCAGTCCGGTAGGGTCGTGCCGTCGATCTCCTGTTCCGCGAAAGTGCCGTCGACACCGACGGCGAAGTCCGGGCCGAGGCCGACACCTAGGAGGATCGTGTGCGATTCCCCGTCGCGCAGGAAGCGTTTGAATCGCTGCGGGTTGCGGGCGGCGATCTCGCCGCTCACATCGAGCAGCAGGTCGCGGTACTCGGTGCGCTCGATCATCAGGAAGTCCGAGATGACGAAATCGCGCTGGTAGCTGAACAGAGCGAATCGCGAATCGGGGTCGTTTTCGAGTGCCCAGTCGATCAGGTAGGCGACCTGTTCGCCGCAGCGCGTGCACCCCTCGACGATGAACCGTTCGAAATCCCAGTTCTCGCTGCGCTCGGCGATCGACTGCGGGTCGTCGTTGTTTTGTAGCCCCGGTCCGGAGTCGTTTAGAACGAGGATCGGGGTGTCGGGATACGCGACGCGCATCTCGCCGTAGCCGGAGAAGGTGCCGTAGCCGCCGGCGCTGCTGCCGCTGACGACGATTTCGCTCGGGGCCGGAAAGCTGTCGCGCATGATGTCGAGCGCCGCCGAGATGTTCACCCGGCCGCGGTGGTAGACGGTGCCGCTGTCGTACTCGACGACGTTGTCGCCCGAGAACACCGAGCCGTCGCAATAGGGCACGTACACGACGTTCCAGCCGTCCAGAGGATTGCTCTCGCCCTGCCCGAGAGTGCCGCCGACGACACCGAGGGGCGCGATAGGATCCGCGGTCTCTTTTGCGCCGAGACCGCTCTGCCCGAAACAGGTCGCCTCGTTCCAACAGGCGCCACCGCCCTCGAGGTAGAAGTGCACCTTGTCGTTGGTGCCGGGGCGGACGAACACCAGGTACGGGTCGCCGAACAGGCACACGGGGCCACCCTCGGTCGGCGTGAACTCGTAGCGCAGCCAATCGCCATCGACGGTCGGGGTCGGAACGTCGCCGCCCAGAAACTGCCCGATGCCGGCCGCCTCGAGCTGTTCGACAACGCTCGGCGAGGACGCGTCATCGTCGCTGCCACAGCCGACGAGCACCGCCGCGATCAACAGTACACCTCGGCCAAGCCTCAAGACCTTCGAACCCATGCGTCTCCCCCTCGAAAGGATGGGCCGGACCCTACCCCTCTCTGCGTTGCAGGGAAAGGTTCGCCGGCGAACCGTGGTGGTGAACGCGCGTGCGGCTCCCCCTTGCAGTACAAAGGCGAGCGAGGCACCATCCCCGCTTCGCGCTACAACCCGGGGGTAAGTTGCATGGCCACTGATAACGAAGCCGTCGAGCTGATCATACGACGCCTCAAGGAGGACCGGATCCCCGAGGCGCCCTTGCCGGAAGAGATCGCCGACAAGAAGAAGCGGCCGCGCCAGGTCGCCTTCATGGACGTGAATCTCTGCTACCCGTGCGGCAAGTGCCCTGAATTCTGTCCCGTCGCCTGCATCGAGTACCTGCCCGAAGGCACGTTGCCCGGCCGCGGTCTTTCGCCGGTGCAAGACCGTTTCCAGGAGTGCATCGGCTGCTTCATCTGCGTCGAGGTTTGCGCCCTGCTCACCGACTACGACGCGGTGCGCATGTACAACACCGACTTCGTCGAGCAGCTCCTCGGCGTCGAGATCGGCGACGACAAGCCGGTGCCGCACATCCCCGCCAAGGCCTACGAAGAGTATTTCTCGGACGGCGGCGCCAGAAGCGTGCGCCATCTCGGTCAGGGCTCGCGCATTCGCGAGAAGATGACCAAGGAAGACCGGGAAATGATGGGCTGGACGACGAAGAAGTAGGCTCGGGTGGCGCGAGCCGGCGCCGGGCTCTCAGCTTCGCCGGCCGCGGCCGACGACGATCAACGCCAGGCCGAAGCCCGCAAGAATCCAGGTGTTGCCGTAACGCAGGTAGTTGGTCGTGCCTTCCGCGATCGCCAGCGACTGACCACTCGGTTTCTCGCGATGGGTTTCACCGGCGGCGGTAATCAGCTCGCCGGCGCCGTCGTTGGTGGCGCGGACGAGGAAGCGTCGCGACTCGACCGAGCGGAACACGGCAACAGCCAGATGCTGGGCATTGGCACCGCTCGAGGCATCGGCCATCCAAGGCACCCTGCAGTTGTTGATGAGAACGTCGGCCCCCGCTTCCACGACCTGGTGCACCAGGTCCCCGTTCAATAGATCCTGACAGAGCAGCGGGCTGACGCGGACGCCATTTTCTTCGATGGTCGAAACCTGGCGGACGCGCAGATCGGGCAAAGCCACCGCGGGACCGCGGTCAGCGGGTGACGCCGCAGTGATGAACTGCGCCGGCGCATTCGGACTCCACGACGCCGGCAATACCGCCGCTGTGGTAGATTCGAACGACTCGACGTTCGACACCGACTCGGCCGGCGATGCTTCGTAGATCTCCCGCGCCATCGCGCCGTACTGAAACGAGACCACCAGAGCCGCCGCGGGCAGGATGAGGGCGCGCGCACCGGCAGCGATCCCGACGGCGCGGTTCGCCGTCGCCGAGATCAATTCGGCTACGGAGATACTCACCAGCGCCATGACGAAAGACACCGCGAACACACCGCCGAGATCGGCAACCTGGATCAGCCACAGCTCTCTGAACTGCGAGTGACCGAGCATCGCCCAGCCGAGGTATTGGTCGCGCAGCCATTCCGCCGCGATCCAGAAGAACGTGCCGACGATCGGCAGATCGACCGCGGAGACGCGGCGCGACGCGTATGCGTAGCCGAGGGTCAGCAGGCCGCAGGGGATCCCGATGCCGATCGAAATGCCGCCGTACGCGATCAGGCTCGCCAGGAAGGGCGTCAGCTCGAAGCCGAGAACGAGAGAATCCGGCAGCCAGCGGCCGATCAGTCCAGCCGAGAGAACCCCGAAGAGGAAGCCAGCTTCGAACGCGTGCCGGTAGGGCAGACGTCGTACCGAGACCAGCAGAACGCCGGGCACCAACCAGGCAGCCGCAGCATGCTCGAAGGGCGGACAGGAGAGAACGAACAGAATCGCTGCGATCACCGATCCCAGCAGGCCCACGAAAAGACTCTTATTGTCCGGCGTACTCACGCTTCAATCCTCCTCGCGTGAGCTACCTTGCCCGACCGAGACCGCCGTCCCGATCGAGGAAAAGTATGACTTTTCGCCCCTCACCGCGGCGGCGTACGACTTTCGAGGAGTCGTACTCGCAGATCGCAGCGCAGGGTCTGTGCCAACCGACCTGCGTCGCGCCTGCGAGAATTCAGTCTTCGGCCTTTTCGGCGCTCGTTGCGCTCGAGCACGCGTCGCACGGGCACAGCTCGCGGAGATAGCGATAGGTGTAGATGCCGGTCTCGTGACCGTCGCCCCAGTGAAACTGGAGAGCGTAATTGCCGACGACCGAGATCTTGTCGAGATCGGTGTTGCCCGCATGTATGTAGCGCTTGTCGCCGCCGTGTCCCTGACACCCCGCGCACGGACACCAGCCGCGCAGGTATGCGAACGGATACTCGCCGGCGTGGTCGTCGCTCCAGGTGATTCTCACGACACGTTCGTCGGCGCGGCGGTGTACTTCGATGGGGTGTGCCATTGGTGCCGATCAGTCTCCCGATTCCTTTAGCTGCCGCTTCCACTCGATGATGCGGCCCTTTGCCGCCCACTCTTCGGCTTTGGGAACGTCGTCCGCGCGCTGGTAGATGCGCGACAGGTTCGTGTACGCGAGTTGTTCGTCGGGGGTCAGCTCGACGACCTTGTGCGCCGCCTCGAGCGCCTCGGCAAAGCGGTCGAGATCCGCCAGCGCCATCGACAAGCCCTCCCACGCATCGGCGAAGGTTTCGTCGATGCGGATGGCCTCGCGGTAGGCAGCGACGGCGGCTTCGAGATCGCCGTCGGCGACGTGATCAACGGCCTTGTCGTACAGGTTTTCGGCTTCTTCGCTCATCGCTCTGCCCTCCGGGTCGAATCACACCGGCTCAATCTCGGCAACCGTGTTCCGCAATTGCACCGATCTCACGACAGTAGTCGCGTCGGCGCGCGACTCCAAGGTGCGTGCGCCCTCTCGACCGCGCTCACGCTTGCTGCTTTGCTTGCGCCGAATGCGATCACCCTTGCGCAGCGCTCTTCTCGTCGCGGTCGCGGTGTCCTGTCTGGCGGCTTGTACACCCGAGCCAAAGTTGACGGTCGTCGTGTCGGTTCGGCGCAGCATCGCACACCCGATTCTGGCGACGTTCGCCGGCGAGACCGGCGCCGATCTCGATATGCGCTTCGTCGAGCGCGCGGCGCCGGTCGGCGATGACTTCGACGTGCTGTGGACTGCCGATCCATGGATTACGTTTGAGCAGGCCGAGAGTGGGCGGCTGGCGCCACTGCCGTCGTCCGCCCTGCGAAATCGGCCGGCGCGGTTGGTCGATCCGCAGGGACTATGGGTCGCCGTGACGGCGGACTTGCGCGTCATCGCCTATGATCCGCAGCGCGTCGACGAAGCCACGGTCCCCACTCGCTTCGAGGAGCTGATCGATCCGGCTTTTGCGTCGCGCCTCGCGATCGCCAAGCCGACCTCGCCTTCGGCGAGCTGGCATATCGCCGCGCTGTTCGCCTCCAAGGGTTCTCAACCGACCGCCGCGTTCTTTCGCGACCTCGGCGCCGCCGGTGCCATCTTTGTCGACAGCGAGCGCGACGTCGTTCAAGCCGTAGCCGGCGACGGGCCACCGATCGGAGTCCTCGACGGCGAGGTGGCGTTCGGTGCGCGCGAGCTCGGCCGGCGAATCGGCATCCTGATCCCCGATCAGGATGCCGCCGGCGCCATCGCGCGGGCTACGACGCTGGCGCTGAACAAGCGCGCCGCGGACAGGCAGCGGGCTCTCGATCTCGTCCAATATCTGCTCTCGCCGCCTGTCGGACGCAGGCTGGGGCTGATGTCCTCGCACCTCGCCCTGCTGCCCGAAGATCAGCCGACCGCCGGCGCCTTGACCCTGCGCGACGTCAAGATTGCCGCGCCTTCGCAGCCGGAGATCGCGGCTCAGCTCAGCGAGGTGCGCCGTTCTCTCGCTGATCTTCACTGACCTCGAGCCGCTGGAGCGCCCGATCGATCTGCGCCCGCGCCCGCTGGAGAGAGCGGATGATGCGTCGTCTCTGCTCACCTTCGAGGCGCACCGCCAGCGCGGCCTTGACCCGACGGCCTAGCCGGCGAACCAGCTTGCCGACCTCGTCGACGTCGCCGCGCACCGTGTCCTCGCCAGCCTGGGCAGTGCGGAACTTCTGCACCGACAACCGGCGCATCTTCGCGAGGCGCCACAGCATGTCTTGCCGCTCCGCCGATTCGGCGCGAGCCACCGATATGAGGATCTCGCGCGAGACGTCGGGCGCCCGGTGGTACTCGTCCTTGATCGGCTGCGGCAAGCGACAGAGCGCCAGGGTGTTGCTGACATAGGGCCGGCTCTTGCCGATCAGATCGGCGAGAGCCTCGTGCGTGTAATGGAACTGATCGATGAGCGAGCTCAGCCCCTCGGCTTCTTCCAGCGCCGAGAGATCTTCGCGCTGCAGATTCTCGATCATCGCGACCTCGATGGGATCGTCGTCGCGCACCAGAACCGGCAGGTGTCGCAAGCCGGCAATGCCGCACGCTCGATAGCGCCGCTCGCCGGCCATAATCAGGTAGCGCTCGTCCGCTCCGCCAGCACCCTCGCGCCGCACGATGATCGGCTGCAGCAAGCCGTGTTTGCGAATCGATGCCGCGAGCTCGGCGAGTGAGTCCTCGTCGAAATGCCGGCGCGGCTGCGCCGGGTTGGGGAAGATCTTCTCGATCGGTACCGCGCTGACTACCGTGCGCTGGCCGCCGCGCAGACTCCCCGCCGCCAGTGTTCGTACTGCCTCAGCCGCCATGGAAGACCACCCCTTGGCGCGGACGATAGACCGCGTCTCTCTGCAATCGCAAGCTTTTCGGTGGTCGCTCCGAACGTCCAGAGACGAAAGAAGGGGCGAGGGATCAATCCCTCGCCCCTTCGATTCTTAGCGACGAGCTTCGCGCGTCCTTCAGTGGCGCGCGCGGTCTCTCCGCTCCCTGACACCGTGCACGCAACCGACGGAACGAGGGTCGCCGCGGGAGTCAGCGAGCTTTGCGCGCTAAATCTTGCCCTGCAGGAAGAACGCGATGACGAGCGCGTAGATGGCGAGTGCCTCCATCAGCGCGAGGCCGATGATCATCGGCGTCTGGATCCGGTCGGCCGAGTTCGGATTGCGGCCGATCGACTCCATCGCCGCCGCGACTGCCTTGCCCTGTCCACTCGCCGCGCCGACCGCCGCGATGGCGATGCAGAGGCCGGCCGCGATGGCGATCCAGCCGCGCGAGCTGTCACCGGCCGCCCCCTGGGCAAGCGCCGGCTGTGCTGCGACCGCGGCGAACGCGGTCAACGCGAGGGTCTTCAACTTGTTCGACATGTGACTCTCCTTCTTGTGATAGCGCACCGCTTTCGCGGGCCCGCCTCTCCTCTGCATCCTCTTCCGAGTGCCCAGCGCGTGCGCGGTTGATTGAAGCTATGGGTCAGTGGTGATGATGATCGTCGTCGCCGTGGCCGTGTGCGTCGTGGTGAGTCGTGGCCATGCCGACGTAGACCAGGCTCAGCAGCGTGAAAACGTAGGCCTGGACGATCGAGACGAAAGTTCCCAATGCCAGGAAGACCACCGGGATGATGATGTAGGTCAGGTTGGTGAAGATATCGAGCACCAGGTGGTCGGCGAACATGTTCATCATGAGTCGCAGATTGAGCGTCACCGGTCGGATCAAGTGATCGATGATCTCGAGCGTGCCCATCAGCGGCGCCATCCAGATCACCGGGCCGAGGAAGTGTTTCAAGTACGACGCGCCCGACTCCTTGAAGCCGTAGTAGTTGTACATGACGAAAGACAGCAGACCGAGGCCGAGGGTGGTGTTGACGTTGCTCGTCGCGGGCGAAAACCCGGGAATCAAGCCGACCAGGTTGTTGATCAGGATGAACAGAAACAAAGACGCATAGAACGGCAGGTACGTCCGCCCGCGGTCGCCCAGCACCGGCTCGATCAACATCGTCTGGAACCCCTCGAGATAGATCTCGAACAGGTTGCGCATCGAGAAGCCTTCGTCGGGAATGACCGCGTCGGGCGCCGCCGCGATCTGCTTGCTCGCCGCGCTCGCCCACGCGAGCATCGCGAGCACGACCAACAGAGCTGTCGCCGTGTGGTCGGGCAGCCAGTTGAGAATCGGTATCGCCGATGGCCAGGTGAATCCGTGGTCCACGCTGTTCTCCTTTATCCCTGTCCTTCCGCCCGGTGCTCCATCGTCGAGCCCGGCGACGCGGCGAGCGCTACGACCACGCACGCGATCATCAAAAGCGTTGCCCCCACTGCGAAAGCCATCGGGTCCAGCGGTACGCGCCAGAACAACAAGCCGAGCAGCGCGAGGAAGATAGAAAACTTTGCCAGCACCAGAAGCAAGACTACCCCTGGACGCTGGGTGGCCACCTGCGGAGTTAGAGCTCGGCGTGCAATCTGCTTGAGGAGCCAGACGTTGGCAGCCATGACGCCACCGCCCAGGACGATGCTTCCCGCACCCATCCAGCCGCTGAGCCACGCTGCCGCTGCGACCAGCCCGATCAACCCCAAATGTAGCTTTTCGATTTGTTCGAGCTGAACGCCCATGCTCAGTCCTGCTTTTGCGGTGTGAGGTGCGGCCCGTGGCGACCGCTGGCGACCCACTCCTCGACCGAGGACTGCTATTTCCTTTTTCGGCCCAAGGCAACCGTGGACGCGGTCTCGCCTCGAGCCGTCGTTCTCAAGGCCGCTTGAGCATCCACAACAGACGCCGGAAGAAGCCGGCCATACCGCCAACCAGGAACAGCATCAGGAACAGGGGAGAGGTGCCCCACTTCTCGTCGAGCCAATTGCCCAGCCAGATGGCCGCCAGGACGGTTGCGCCGAGACTCACACCCATGCCGGCGAACTTCGCGGCATTGGCGATTCTTTCGCTTTGGGGCACGGCGATATCCTCTCGTGGCTCCGCGGGCTCTCAGAGCTCGGCCAGAGTATCCGCGGCCGCCTTGATCGTGCGATCGATGTCGTCGTCGCTGTGGGCGAGAGAGATGAACGCTGCCTCGAACGCCGACGGCGGCAGATACACACCGCGGCGCAGCATGCCCTGAAAGAACCTCGCAAAGCGCTCCGTGTCGTTTGCGGTCGCATCGTCGAAGTCGCGCACCTGATCGACGCCGAAGAACAACGTCCACATCGAGCCGACGCGATTGATGCAGGCGCGCACACCCGTGCGGGCCAGAGACTCGCGCAGACCCTCCTCCAAGCGCCGGCCGCTCTCCTCCAGACGGGCGAAGACAGCGGGCGATCGGATCTCTTCCAGAACGGCGAGACCGGCAGCGACCGCGAGCGGATTTCCCGACAAGGTTCCCGCCTGGTAGACGGGCCCGATCGGCGCCAGAACGTCCATCACGTCCCGACGTCCACCCACTGCGGCGAGCGGCAAACCGCCCCCCACGACCTTGCCGAAACAGCTGAGATCGGGCCGTATACCGTAGACCGCCTGCGCGCCTCCGTAAGCAACCCGGAAGCCGGTCATCACTTCGTCGAAGATCAGGAGTGCTCCATGTGCGGCGGTCTCCTGGCGCAGCCCCTCGAGAAACCCGGGAGCCGGTACCACGACGCCCATGTTGCCGACGATCGGCTCGACGATCACGGCGGCGATCTCGCCTCCGTGATCCGCGAAGAGCGCACGCACGTCGTCGATGTCATTGAACCGCGCGATCAGGGTGTGCCGCGAGCTGTCGGCCGTCACGCCCGCGCTGTCCGGCACGCCGAGCGTCAGCGCCCCCGATCCGGCGCGCACGAGCAGGGAATCGACGTGGCCATGGTAGCAGCCGGCGAACTTGACCACCTTCTGGCGTCCGGTGAAGCCGCGAGCGACGCGCAGCGCCGTCATGGCGGCCTCGGTGCCCGAGCTCACCAGTCGAACCTTCTCAACCGAAGGGACCGCCGCGCAGATCGCACGCGCCATTTCGATCTCGCGCGGCGTCGGCGCTCCGAAGCTGGTGCCATCGCGCATCGCTCGATGGATCGCCTGCAGCACCGCGTGATGTGCATGACCGAGGATCATCGGTCCCCACGAGCCGACATAATCGATGTAGGTGCGGCCGTCGGCATCGGTGATCGTCGAACCCGCGGCGCGCTGGATGAACCGCGGTGATCCACCAACCGCGCGCCAAGCGCGAACGGGACTGTTCACGCCCCCGGGGATGACTTCACAAGCGGCGGCGAAGAGCTTGTCCGACGTATCCATTGGCTTCCGCTACCCGCTTGCACCCGGCCTGGCAACGACTCCGGCGATACGCACGAGGCACCCAGGTGATGCCTCAACGCGACGCGACCCGACTTTTTTGGTGCTTTGCGTGGTTTCCGCACTTGCCCCGTTTTGCCGTTCGGGATAAGTCACCGGTCCCGCTCTACACCGGTCGCACTTTTACAAAGCTGCTTATCTCCGTTCAGGTCTCCGCCTCGGGTCCACCTGTGGATTTCGCTGTGGAATCGTCTGGGTAAACTTTCGCAACAGGTTGTTCCGAAACGGGTTTTCGACCGGATATCCCCTGTGGATAAGGTGGCTGCGACGGCTGATCCGACCTGGCAGCAAGCGATCGAGTCCGTCGTGTCGGTTCTCGGTGACGAGGATACACAGCTGCTCCTCGACAGCTTGCGGCCGCTGGGCAAGCGCGGCGACACCTACACGGCCGAGGCCACCGACCGCGGCAGCGCCGATCTGGCCCGCAAGCGCTGCGGCAAGCTCCTGGAAGGCGCGCTGTCACAGCACAGCGGCGGTGTGATTCGCCACCTCGACATCACGGTGGCGAAGGGCGGTCAGCAAGAGCTGTTTCCCACCCCGCGGCCGGTATCTCGTCCCGACCGCCCGAGCCAGGATCGCGCTGCTCTGCAGGCCAAGTACACGTTCGGCAACTTCATCGTGGGCGCGAGCAACCAGTTCGCACACGCCGCGTCCCTCGCCGTCGCCAGTCAACCCGGCGACACCTACAACCCGTTGTTCATCTACGGCGGCGTCGGCTTGGGCAAGACCCATCTGGTCTGCGCAATCGGCAACAGAGTGCTGGACGATCGTCCGGAGACGCGAGTCGTCTATCTTTCTTCCGATTCGTTCATGAACGAGCTCATCGCGGCGCTCCGGCGCGACCGCATGGAAGAGTTCAAGCGCCGCTTTCGCCGGGTCGACTTCCTCATCATCGACGACGTGCAGTTTCTGGCCGGCAGGGAGCGGACCCAGGAAGAGTTTTTCCACACCTTCAACTCGCTCTACGAGGCCCGCAAACAGATCGTACTGACCTCCGACAAGTTCCCTAAGGAGATACCGCACCTCGAAGAGCGACTTCGCAACCGTTTCGAAAGCGGGCTGATTGCGGACATCCAGCCGCCTGACATCGAGACGCGGCTGGCGATTCTGGAAAAGAAGGCGGAGAGCGACGACTTGGCGTTGCCCTCGGATGTTGCCATGTTTCTGGCCGAAACGTTCGAGTCCAACGTGCGCGAGCTGGAGGGAAGTCTGACGCGCTTGTGCGCATACGCTTCGCTGAACGGCAACACCATAACCCTCGACCTCGCGCGCCGCGTCCTGAAGTCGTTCTTGGACAACCGCACGGCGCGCGGCATCAGCATCGAATCGATTCAGAACACCGTCAGCGACTTCTTCCACATCCAACGCTCCGACCTGCTCTCAAAAAGCCGCACCCGCCATCTGACACACCCCCGACAAATCGCGATGTACCTCTGCCGCCATCACACCCAGGCTTCATTCCCCGTCATCGGTGATCGGTTTGGCGGGCGCGATCACACGACCGTCATCCACGCGATCCACGTCATCGAGCGACGCCTGCGCCACGATGCGGTCTTGCGCGACACGATCGAGAAACTCGCATCGAAATTGGAGAGCCGTGACTGAAGTCTCGTCCCGGCCCTGTGTACAGACTGCGGAAAGATTGCGGAGAACCGGTGCATGTTGTGTGTGAACATCGATCTGGGTACGCCGCGATGACAGAATATCACCCCGTTCCTCCCCACTCGAAAACGCATTTCGACCATCTGTGGCAACGCATTCCCCAAATCCACAGGCCCTACTACTACTGTTTTTAGGCCATTGAATTCAGAGTAATAGTAAGCCTCCAGACTGAGGGTCTCCGGAAATGGAATTCAGCATCTCGAAAAGTGAGCTTCTTGCGGGACTCTACCTCTCGCAAGGAATCGTTGACCGCCGCACGACGATTCCCATCCTCAACAACGTTCTACTCGAAGCTGCTGGCAATACCCTGACGATCTCCGCAACCGATCAGGAGATTGCCGTCCGTCGGGCTTGCACGGCGAAGGTGAAGAGTCCTGGTACCGTCACAGCGGGGGCGCGCAAGTTGTACGAGGTGGTTCGAGAGCTTCCGGACGGCGACATCGTCATCAGCGGCAAAGAGAACAACTGGATCGAGGTCAAGGCGGGAAAGGGTCGCTTCCGCCTGGTGGGTCTCGATCCTCGAGAGTTCCCGGACGTGCCCAAGGCTACTCCCGATGGCGCGAAGCTGGCGGTGAAGATCACGGCCGATGTGCTCTCTCAGATGCTCGAGTTGACATCGTTCGCGATATCGACCGACGAGACGCGCGTCACGTTGAACGGCATTCTGATCGAAGGCGCCGATGAAGGCCGTCTGAGACTCGTCGCTACAGATGGTCACCGCTTGGCCGTCATCAGTCGAGCGGTGGAAGGCGCGGTCGCCGGCGCAGGCGTGATCGTTCCGCGCAAGGCGGTCGTCGAGATCCGCAAGGTGTTGGAAGCAGACGGAGACGAGATCGATTTGATCCTCGCCGACGGGGTTGCATATGTGATCCGCGGGCCGGTCGAGATGTCGATGCGCCTCATCGAAGGTGAGTTTCCCGACTACAACCAGGTGATTCCCAAGAAGTCGCCCAAGACTGCGAAGGTCGAGTCGGCCGCGATGCTCGCTGGCCTGCGTCGTGTTTCGATCGTCTCGAGTGAGCGGACGAAGGGCGTCAAACTCGAGCTCGAGAAGGGAAAGATGCTGCTCTCGACGATCAACCCGGACGTGGGTGAGGGAAGCGAGGAAGTCGAAGTCGACTACAGTGGTGGCGACGTGAACGTCGGCTTCAATGCGCGCTACCTGATGGACCTCCTGTCGGTGGTACCAGGCGAATCAGAGGTCGAGATCGGCTTGAACGACGAGGTCAGCCCCGGGGTTTTGCGACTCGCCGGCGACGCCGACTACTGCTACATCGTCATGCCCATGCGGCTCTGACCCACAGCCGTATCGGGGTACGGGCTTTTTTCCCTTTTCGGAGCTTCTTCCAGCGCCCGAGCATTGCCCTCCGAAGCGTGCCGTAGAGCCCTCTTTCGCGAGCCGTAGAACCAGCGTTTGATCCGTGAAAAATCCGTTACTTTTCAAAAGCTTAATAATGGTTTAGGAGCTAGACCGACCAGCGCTTGCGTGCTATCCTCCGGCAATTCGCGAACAGTGGGTCGAAGGTCCGCTGGGCGGGGGTCATATGGAGAATGTCGGGGCGTCACCGGGGGCGGACTACGGGGCCGAAAAGATCAAGGTCCTCGAGGGTCTTGAGGCTGTTCGCAAGCGGCCGGGCATGTACATCGGCGACACCGCCGAGCGCGGTCTACACCACCTCGTTTTTGAGGTCGTGGACAACTCGATCGACGAAGCGTTGGCCGGGTTTTGCAACGAAGTAGAGGTCGTCATCCACATCGACGGCACGGTCACAGTCGGAGACAACGGTCGGGGAATTCCGGTCGAGATGCATTCCGAGGGAATGTCCGCCGCCGAGGTGGTTCTGACCAAGTTGCATGCCGGCGGCAAGTTCGAAGGGACAGCGTACAAGGTTTCCGGCGGACTTCACGGCGTGGGTGTGTCGGTGGTGAATGCGCTGTCCGAGCATCTCGCGGTCGAGATCAAGCGCGGTGGCAAAGTGTATGCGCAACGCTACCAGCGCGGAGTACCTGACGCGCCACTGGCCGAGATCGGTACGACCGAACAGCGCGGCACCAAGGTAACGTTCAAGCCCGACACCCAGATATTCGAGAAGGTCGACTTCAGCTTCGACATATTGTCGCAGAGGCTGCGTGAGTTGGCGTTCCTCAATCGCGGGGTCAGCATCACGATCGAGGATCAGCGCACCGAGAGGCGGCACGCGTTTTTGTATCGCGGCGGCATCGAGGAGTTCGTTCGGCATCTCAGCAAGACGAAGACACCCATCCACGAGCAGGTCGTCTTTCTGACCGGCGCTCGAGAGTCGGTCGAGATCGAAGTGGCGATGCAGTGGAACGAGGGTTACGCGGAAAGCACTTTCTCGTTCGCCAACAACATCAACACGATCGAGGGCGGGACGCATCTCAGCGGTTTCAAGGGAGCGTTGACGCGCACGTTGAACGCGTATGCGAGTGCCGCGGGAATGCTCAAGGGCGGCGAGGCGCTGCAGGGAGACGACACCAGGGAAGGTTTGACGGCGATCATCAGCGTGCGTCTGCAAGAGCCGCAGTTCGAAGGACAGACGAAGACAAAACTCGGCAACAGCGAAGTGCGCGGCTATGTCGAGGCCCTGCTGAACGAGAAGTTGGGAGAGTTTCTCGAGGAGCATCCGGCTGAGGCCAAGAAGATCGTCCTCAAGGCGCTCGATGCAGCGCGTGTGCGCGAGGCCACGCGCAAGGCCAAAGAGCTGGCGCGTCGCAAGGGTGCTCTTGATTCCGCGTCGCTGCCCGGCAAGCTCGCCGACTGTCAGGAACGCGACCCATCTCGATCGGAGCTCTACATCGTCGAGGGAGACTCGGCAGGCGGCTCGGCAAAACAGGGCCGCGATCGTCGGAACCAGGCGATTCTACCGCTGCGCGGCAAAATCCTGAACGTCGAAAAGGCGCGCTTCGATCGCATGATCTCCTCGCAAGAAATCCGGGTCCTGATCACCGCCCTCGGTACCGGGATCGGCAAAGACGACAAGGACGTGAGCAAGCTGCGGTACCACACGATCATCGTGATGACGGACGCCGACGTCGACGGCTCGCACATCCGCACGCTGCTGCTGACGTTCTTCTTCCGTCACTATCCGGAGCTGATCGAGAACGGCCACATCTTCATTGCCCAGCCGCCGCTCTATCGCGTCAAGAAAGGGAAGTCCGAGCGCTACCTCAAGGACGAGAAAGCGCTCGACGAATACCTCCTCGACATCGGTACGACCCAGGTGGCGCTTCTCTCGGAAAGCGGTCAGGCGATCACCGGCGAGGTGTTGCGGGGCGTGATTCGCGACCAGCGCCGCTGGGATCGAGTCATCGACGTCCTGGATAAACATGGCAAGAACGGCGAAGTGGTAGCGGCGCTGGCCAGGGACGATCGCTTCAGCGCCGGCGCCTTGAAGGATGCGGCGCTGCTGCAAAAGATCGCAGAAGAAGCGAAGGAACGGATACTCGGGATCGCGCCGGAGCTGGAGCCGCTCAGCATCGAAATCACGGGCGACGAAGAGCACGGAGTCGCCAAGCTCGTTGTGCGTTCGCGCACGAACGGAAGTACGCAGCAGACGGTGATCGATCAGGAACTGCTCGTCGGACCGGAGTTCGCGGAGTTGAAACGGATCGCCGGTGACCTCCGAGTCGCCGGTGCGGGGCCGTTCTCGGTCAAGTTCGGCGAGCGCGACGAGCAGGGACCGATTCCGACATTGGGACGCGCCGTCGCCGAGATCTTGATGCAGGCTCGCAAAGGCGTCGACATCAACCGCTACAAGGGTCTGGGGGAGATGAACCCCGAGCAACTCTGGGAGACCACCATGGATCCGGCATCGCGGACCCTGCTTCAGGTTCGCGTCGAAGACGCCTACGAAGCGGACGAGATCTTCTCGACGCTGATGGGCGACGAAGTCGAGCCACGACGCAAATTCATTCAGGAAAACGCGCTGACGGTCAAAAATCTGGACATCTAGTCCGCTGTCGGAGGGAGACCGGGTTGAGCTCGGCTCGAGTGCCGCGAACGCGGCAAGCGCGGCGGCCAGGTACGGCCAAGGGGTAGCAGGTGGCGGAAGAAACCAAACCGAGCGACCGGATTCCGGTATCGATCGAAGACGAGATGCGTCAGTCCTACATGGACTACGCGATGTCGGTCATCATCGGGCGCGCCTTGCCCGATGCGCGCGACGGCCTGAAGCCGGTGCACCGGCGGGCCCTGTTCGCGATGCACGACCTGGGCAACGATTGGAACCGCGCGTACAAGAAGTCGGCACGCATCGTCGGCGACGTCATCGGTAAGTATCATCCGCATGGCGACACCGCGGTTTACGACACCATCGTTCGCATGGCGCAGGACTTCTCTCTGCGTTACCCGCTCGTCGACGGCCAGGGGAACTTCGGATCGATCGACGGCGACTCGGCGGCGGCGATGCGGTACACCGAGGTGCGCATGGCGCGCATCGCCAGCGAACTGCTCGCCGATATCGATCGCGAGACCGTAGACTTCGCTCCCAACTACGACGACACCATCGAAGAGCCGGTGGTGCTACCGTCTCGCGTGCCCAATCTGTTGATCAACGGCTCATCCGGGATCGCGGTGGGCATGGCGACCAATATCCCACCGCACAATCTCGGCGAAGTCGTCGACGGGCTGATCGCTCTGATCGAGAACCCGAGCCTGAGTATCCACGAGTTGATGGAGTATATCCCCGGGCCGGACTTCCCGACGGCGGGGTTCATTCACGGGCGGGCGGCGATCCGCGAAGCGTATCTGACCGGACGCGGCGTTCTGCAGATGCGTGCAAGGACGGAGATCGAGGAGGACGAGAAGAGCGGCAAGAGCCGGATCATCGTCCACGAGCTCCCGTACCAGGTCAACAAAGCGAGGTTGATCGAGCGCATCGCCGAGTTGGTGAACGAGAAGAAGGTCGAAGGCATCACAGACCTGCGCGACGAATCGGATCGACAGGGGATGCGCGTCGTCATCGAGTTGCGGCGCGATGCGGTTCCAGAAGTGGTGCTCAATAGTCTCTACAAGCAGACCGCGCTGCAGGAGTCGTTCGGCGTGAACCTGCTCGCCATCGTCGAGGGACGCCCCAAGCTTCTCGACCTCAAAGAGGCTCTGCGCGTCTTCATCGCCCATCGCAAAGAGGTCGTGACGCGCCGCACGCGCTTCGATCTGCGCAAAGCCGAAGAGCGGTTGCACATCCTGGAAGGTTTGAAGATCGCACTCGACTCGCTGGATCGGGTGATCGCCCTGATTCGGGCGGCCGCCGATCCGGGCGCCGCACGCGACGGCCTCATGGCAACCTTCGGACTGTCGGAGCGACAGTCGCAGGCGATCCTCGACATGCGCCTGCAGCGCCTCACCAATCTCGAACGCGACAAGATCATCGAAGAGCACACCGAGGTCGGCAAACTGATCGATCGCTTCAAGCAGATCCTCGCCGACGAAGCGGAGGTCGCCAAGATCATCGTCGACGAACTGCAAGAGGCGAAGAATCTCTTCGGTGACGAACGCCGAACGGAGATCCTGGATCACTCGTCGGAGATCTGCGCCGAGGACTTGATCGCCGAAGAAGACATGGTCGTCACCGTTTCGCACGAGGGTTACATCAAGCGGAATCCGGTGAGCGAGTACCGCGCGCAACGGCGCGGCGGGAGAGGCAAGATCGGCGCCTCGACCAAGGAAGAGGACTTCATCGAGCAGGTGTTCGTCGCGTCGACGCACGCCCACCTCTTGTTCTTCACGACCGAGGGGCGATTGTTCTGGAAGAAGGTGCACGAGCTCCCGAAGGTCGGCCGAGCGGCGCGGGGCAAGGCGATCGTCAACCTGCTGTCGCTCGGGCAGAACGAGAGAGTCTCGGCGTATCTCGCCGTGCGGAACTTCGAAGAGGGCAAGAACGTCCTGTTCGCGACCAAGCTGGGAACGGTGAAAAAGACGCCGTTGCAGGAATACTCGAAGCCGCGTCCGTCGGGGATCATCGCGATCAAGATCAACGAAGGAGATTCGGTGATCGGGGTGCGGCTGACCGACGGCGGCCAGGAAGTGATCTTGTCGACGCGACAAGGTCAGGCGATCCGTTTCCGCGAGCAGGAGGTGCGCCCGATGGGTCGCGCCGCCGCCGGAGTCCGCGGCATTCAACTCGACGGCGACGACGAGGTCGTAGCGGTCGACGTCGTCGATCTCGCGTCGACTCTCCTGACCGTCGCCGAGCGCGGCTATGGCAAGCGCACCGAGATGTCCGAGTACCGAGTGACCGGGCGTGGCGGCAAGGGAATCCTGACCTTGCGGGTTGCCGATCGCGTCGGGCCGGTGGTCGGAGTGCGGATGGTGGGCGAAGACGACCACATCATGTTGATCACCGATGGCGGCAAAGTAATCCGGACGCCGGTGAGGGATATCTCGATCATCGGCCGCGCGACCCAGGGCGTGCGCCTGATCGATGTCGCCGAGGGCGAGAAGGTCGTGGGAGTTGCGCTGCTGGCCGAAGACTCGATGGCTCCGGCGGGCGAAGGAGGAGACGGCGCGGATGGCGACGCGCCCGATCCCGAGGAAAGTTCGCCCGACGGCGAATCGTAGGCCGTCGAACTCGTATCGCTGAGCGCGCCGCGAGCCGGGGCGGTGCGAGTGGACTTAGCTCTCCGCTCCGCTGTACGCTCCGGCATTGGTCGAAGGAGGCCGGGTACGATGGCGTGTACATCCTGCGGACAGGAACGGCGTGAGCGAACTGTCGGTCTGCATTTTCTGATCCCACTTGCGATCTTCGCGTTGGGATTGTTCCTGGCTTACACCCTCGGCGGGCAACTCTTGCACGACCTCGTCGAAGGAATGCGGCGGGATGCGTTGCCGTTGTGGAAGGCGATCCTGCCCGCGGCGGTGCTGGTCGCGGCCGCACTGGCACTGATCTGGCGCAGCCGCCGGATGGTTTGCGAGAGCTGTTGGCGCGACTTCCCGATCTGGATGAGAACCATCGGGAAAGGTTCGGAGCCGGCCGAGCGGCGGAAGGTCCTGCGCGCTATTGGTGCCGGCGGCGCCACGGCAGCGGCGCTCGGCAGCGGCATGGGAGTCGTTGTACTGCGCAATCGCGGTTGGCTGGACACGGTGGACCAGTTCTTCAACGCCGAAGTCGAGGCCACCGCTCCGGCGATTCTCCCCGAGTGGAAAGGCTCTCGCATAGCCACTCGGCGGCGCCTAGGACGAACCGACGCGATGGTCTCGGACATCGCCGTCGGCACCGGCAACTTCCAGGGTCGCGAAGTGGCGAAGTTGGCGATCGAGCGCGGCGTCAACTACTTCGATACTTCCCCGGACTATTCTGAGCATGGCTCGGAGAACGAGCTCGGTATCGCCATCAAGGATGTCCCGCGCCAGGATTTATTCTTGGCCACGAAGTTTTGCGTCGCGGATGGTCACCTGCACAACGACACTCCTGTCGGGGAAGTGATCAAGGCAGTCGAAGGCAGTCTGCAGCGGCTCAACACGGACTACGTCGACCTGGTTCACATCCATTCGTGCGATCGCTTGGATCGGTTGATGGCGCCCAATATCCACGAGGCGTTCGATCGTCTGAAGGAACAGGGCAAAGCGCGCTTTCTCGGTGTCAGCACCCACACGCCCAACTTGGAGGAAGTCGCCAACGCGGCGATCGACTCCGGTCGCTTCGACGTGATGATGCTGGCGTACCACTTCGGGATGTATCCGAACTTCCAACACATCCTCGACAAGGCGAAGGCAGCCGACGTAGCCGTCGTGGCGATGAAGACCTTGAAAGGCGCCAAGCACACCAATCTCGCCGACTTCCGCGCCGAGCGGGATGCGTACTCGCAGGCGGCCTTTCGCTGGGTGCTCTCCAATCCATCCGTCTCTTGCCTTGTGGTGTCGTTCTCGAAGCTCGGCTGTGTCGATGAGTATCTCTACGCGTCTGGACAACCGGTTCGCGACGCCGACATCGCGTTGCTCCAACGCTACGACGAGCTGACGCGCGGCGACTACTGCCAACCGCACTGTGGCGTGTGCCTGGATTCGTGCCCGCAGGATCTGGCGATCAACGATATCCTTCGCTACCGCATGTATTTCCGGGACTACGGCCAGGAGAAGGAAGGGATGCGGCTCTACGCCAAGCTCGATCCCTCGGCCAACGCCAGCCAGTGCATCACCTGCCCGGCGCCGTGCACCAACCAGTGCCCGATCGGCGTGCCGATCCGGGAAAAGATGCTCGACTCCCACCGGACCCTTCGCCTCACGGCTTGAGGGGGAAGCAGCCCTCGTGGGTTGACGAGCCCTTGGCTCGCCCACTAAGTCTCATTTCGAAACTGACTAGGAGGGAACATCAATGGAAACCGCCCGTCAGGTACACGCTTCGGTCTCACGCGAGCCGATTCCGCTGAACGGCCGAGATCTGGCCACCGTATGCGTGCTTTGCAGCCACAACTGCGGGATCCGCGTCGACGTCGAAGATGGGCGCATCGCGGCGATCCGGGCCGACGATTCGAACCCGATCAGCCGCGGGTATATGTGCAACAAGGCCGTCACCTGCGATCGATACGCCCATCACGCGCAACGACTGCACCACCCTTTGCGGCGCCGTTCGGACGGCACCTTCGAAGAGATCTCGTGGGAGGTTGCCATCTCGGAGATCGCGGCTCGGCTCGAGCAGTTGCGCCAGGAACACGGTGGGCGATCGATCGCGGTCGTGGGAGTGGGCGGCCAGGCGAACCACATGGATGCGGGCTATGCGACGTCGTTCATGCGCGCCGTGGGTACGCGCCGCCTCTTCAACGCGTATGCCCAGGAGAAGACGCAGCACCATCTGGTCGACCAGTGGATGCTCGACTGCCCGCCGTCGGTGTCGCTACACCCGGATCTCGACCATGCCAGCTACGTTCTGGTGATGGGCACCAATCCCCGCATCTCGAACCGCGGCCACAACCCGACGGAGACCTTCAAAGCGCTCGGCAAGAATGCCGACTGCACGGTCGTCGTTGTCGACCCGCGCGACACGGAGACGACGCGTGGTGCCGACCGTCACCTGCGGGTGCGCCCGGGCGGGGATGTGTTCCTGCTGATCGGAATGGCGGCGGCGATCGTGCAGAACGAGCTCTACGACGCCGCGTTCATCGCTTCGAGCACGACCGGATACGACCAGCTCCGCGACATCCTGGGCCGGGTCGACGTCGAAGAGATGGCGCGCCGCAGCGGATTGGAAGTCGCACGGATCATGGAGGAAGCACGCGCACTGGCGACCGCTCCCAGCGGTGCGATCATGTACGACCTCGGCGTCGAGCAGACTCCGTATTCGACACTGATTTCCTACTTGATCAGGCTGAATCTCGCGCTCACCGACAACCTCGGCCGCCGCGGCGGCGACGTGTTCGTCGAGAGCTTCTTCCCACCTCCGCCGCCCACCGCAGAGCCGCCGGAGCGCGCCCTGGTTTCGGGAATCGCCGGGATTCGCGCCCTCGGTCCGATTCCGATGTTCTCGCCGACCTTGTTGCCCGAAGAGGTGCTCAATGATCACCCGGAGCGGATTCGGGCGGTGATCGTCGAAGGCGCCAACCCGATGCTGTCGTACTCCGATACCAACGCCTGGCGAGCGGCGTTCGATGCGCTCGACTTGCTGGTAGTGATCGAACCGGCGTTCAGCGAAACGGCCCGCCTCGCCGACTACGTTCTTCCGACGCCGGTCGGTTACGAGAAATGGGAGATCGCGCTGTTTCCAAAGCGCCATCCGCAGATCGACGCGCAGTTGCGCCCGCCAGTGCTGCCGGCACCGGAGGAGGCGCTGCCGGAGCCCGAGATCTACACCCGTCTCGGCGAGGCGATGGGTGTCATCGCGCCTCTGCCTGCCGAGCTGGCCGAGATCGGACGCCCTGAGACCGCCGAAGCGCGGCTGGCGCTCCTCGGGGCGATTCTCGGCAAAATGGGCGACCTCGAAGCGGCTGGTTTCGATGCGCAGGCGCATCTCCTGTTCTGGGGGTACCGCGGTATTGGCCATCACTTCGCGGCGCCGAGTCTGGTTGCGGTTTGGGCTCAGTGCCAGGCGAACGCAATGGGCCGGCGCGATGCCGTCCTGCGCGTGCTCGGCGACGCGTGGCAAGCCAAGACGCCAAGCGAGTTGGCGGAAGAGATCTTTCGACGCATCCTGGCTCATCCGGAGGGGGTGGAGGTGGCGCGCCTCGAGGAAGAGAACAATCTCGAGAGCCACATAGGGTTTGGCGACAAGAAGGTCCGCTTGCTGCCTCCCGAGATCGAGCCCGAGCTGCACAAGGCGATTGCGGACGAGGGAAGTTCGGATCCGGACTTTCCGTTCATCCTCGGCAGCGGTTTGCGCACTCGTTGGACGGCGAACACCATTCAACGCGATCCGTCGTGGCGGAAAGGTACCGGCGCCGCGTGCGAGCTACACGTGAGCGCCGAGGACGCCAGCGCGCTCGGACTGACGAGCGGTCAGCTCGCTCGCGTCGAGACACGCCGTGGCGCGATCGAGTTGCCGGTGGCGGTCGACCGAAATTTGAAAGTGCCGGGTTATGTCTGGATGCCGAATGGCTTCGGGATGCAGTATTCGGAGAGCCGGGCAGAGGAGCCGCAGGTGATCGGCGCCAACTGCAACGAGATCACCGATACCGCCGACCGCGATCGGTTCACGGGCTGTCCACACCACCGGTTGGTGCGCGTGCGCGTCTGCGCCGCCTGAGGGAGGCACTCTCGTGAAGTGGACCGATGTCGGACGACAGGAGTGCTCGGTTGCTCGAGCCCTTTCCGTCGTGGGTGACAGGTGGATGATGTTGATCATCCGCGAAGCGTTCCTGCGCACCCGCCGATTCGACGACTTTCAGCGCAACGTAGGCGCATCGCGCAACATCGTGGCGGGGCGCCTTCGCAAGCTCGTCGATGAGGGAATTCTCGAGCGGCGCCGCTACGAGGAAAGACCGCCCCGCTACGAGTATCGACTCACCGAAAAGGGCCTCGCCTTGTACCCGGTGCTGACCTCTCTACTCGCCTGGGGCGATCGGTGGATGGCGGATGAAAAGGGTCCACCGCTGCAGATCCTGCACACCGACTGCGGGCACCCGACGGTGCCGCGGCTCACCTGCGACCACTGTGGCGAGGTGCTAGATCCACGCCGCGTCGGCGTGCGTCGGCGCGGTGTTGCAAGCCGCGACGGCGATCAGAGCTGATTGATCCGATCGATGAGCTGTCGGAGGCGGCCGAACTGGTGCCGATCGAAGGCGAAGGCGAGTCGGGGAAGGTGCCAGACGTGCGGATCGTCGCGCTCGATCGGGAATGGGCCTCGCTGCTCGAACACGCCGTTCGTCACGATGTCGGCGAACTGCTCATTGAGCTCGGCGATCTGTGAGTCCGCCAACGTTCGGTTGAGACGCAGGACGAGCAGATCGCGCACCCAGCGCGAAGAATTGTAGACGCGGTAGAATCCCGTGACCTCGCGCACGGCGACCTCCACGTCGTCTGTGATCTTGTAGAGCGACAGATCCTGCTCGCTGATCAGACCGCGGTCGAGTAGCTCGGTCTCGGCGAAGCGCTTCCACTCCGGCCAGTAGCTACCGCCCTTTGCTTCGAGGCAGACGATCGGCATCGGTGGTGCTTTGCCGGTCTGTACGAGCGTCAGAGTCTCGAACGCCTCGTCCTGTGTGCCGTAGCCGCCGGGAAACAGCGCCACGGCTTCGGCTTCCTTGAGGAAGAAGAGCTTGCGGGTGAAGAAATACTTGAACAGTGCGACCTTCAGATCGCCGTCTATGACGGCGTTTACCGACTGTTCGAAAGGTAGAAGAATGCCCACGCCAAAGGCGTTTTCGCGCTGAGCGCCCTCGAGGCAGGCCTGCATGATGCCGGGACCGCCGCCGCTGATCACCATGAATCCCGCCTCGGCCATGCGCCGGCCGAACTCGACGGCACACTGGTAGTCGGGATCGTCGAGCGGAGTCCGCGCCGATCCGAACACCGTGATCTTTCGCCGATCGAAATACGGCGCGAACATGCGAAAACCGGTCGACATCTCGCGCAGGACGGCTCGTATGATCTTCAGATCACCGACGGTGGCCTCGTGATTGAGCAGCTCGCCGGCAGCCTCGACGCAGTCGGCCAACAGCTTCTGCGCGCGCTTGCTGGTCGGGTTTAGACGCCGCTTGTCCGGATATTCCATGTCCTCGCCCTGGCGGTTTCGCCTACCGAGCGATCAGCGGCGCCAACTGGTCCCATTCGGTCACCGGCGCCGAGCAGGTCATGTGCTGACAGACGTATACGGTCGTCTTGCCGTCGATTTGGCCCTTCCCCGTCAGGATCGCGGGTCGCGCTGCAGACGGATCGGGATCGAGGAGCGTGAGCGTTCGATTGGGGATGTACGCAGCGCGAATCCGTTTCACGATGGGATCGGAAGCGGCTCGTTGGCGATCAACGATGACCGCGATCTCCTTCGGCCCGCGGCGATGGAAATCCATCGCGGCGATCATGTTCGCCAGTCCGAAAGGCTGATTCGCCGCCGATGATCCAAACAGCTCCAGGATTCGTTCGGCGGGCTTCAGAAAGACCGGGTCCCCGGTGTGATGGTAGAGGCGGAGTAGAGCCGACGCCGCGACCGAGTTGCCTGACGGGATCGATCCGTCGAAAGCAGGCTTCGAACGTACGATCAGCTTCTCGTGATCGTCGCTGGTGAAGAAGAATCCGCCGCGCTCTTCGTCCCAGAAATGGCGCGTCAGGGCATGGCAAAGGCGCTGAGCCGAATCGAGGTAGCTGTTGTCTTGCAACGCTTCGAAAGCATCGACGAGGGCATTTGCGTAGAACGCATAGTCGTCGAGGTAGCCGTTCAGTTTGGCGACGCCTCCCTTGTACGTGGCGAGCAGGCGATCGGCGCGCCGCAGATGCGTATCCACGAAACTGATCGCGTGTCGCACAACTTCTGCGTACGTGGCGTCGGCGAAGACCTCAGCGGCACGGGCAAATGCCGAGATCATGAGGCCATTCCAGGACGTGAGCATCTTCTCGTCGCGCTGGGGCGCGATGCGGGCGTTGCGAGCCGCGAGAAGCGTAGTTCGAGCATTTGCGATCAGGTGAGAGATGTCCTCGGGGGAGCGACGAAACATCCGTGCAATCTGCTCGATATCGAGAGTTACGTGGAGGATGTTGTGGTCCTCGAAGTTACCTTCGTCCGTGACGTCCCAGTAACGACAAGCGATCTCCGCGGTTGGCTCGTCGAGCAGCCGGTATATTTCGTCGCGATCCCAGACGAAGAACTTTCCTTCGACACCTTCGCTGTCGGCGTCTTGGGTGGAATAGAAACCACCGTTCGGATCGCGCATCTCGCGAAGCACGTAATCCAGGGTGCCACGGGCAACATCGGCGAAGAACGCATCGCCGCTGATCTGGAACGCGGAGAGGTATACCGGTACCAGTTGGGCGTTGTCGTAGAGCATCTTTTCGAAATGCGGGACCAGCCACACGCGGTCGACCGAGTATCGGTGGAAGCCGCCACCGAGCTGATCGTACACGCCACCGCGCGCCATCTTGCGCAGGGTGTGCAGCGTCATGTTCGCGTAGCGCGGATCGCCGGTCGCGTGCGACGCCCGCAACCAAAGGTCGAGCGGAGCGGTATTCGGAAACTTGGGCGCCTGGCCGATGCCGCCGTGATCCTCGTCGTAAGCGCGCGCCAGTGAATCCGCGGCGGCGACGAGAAGGTTTTCGCCGGGCAGCTTCTCGGATCCGCTGACCGACTCCAGTTGCGCGAGGCGCGCGGTAATCTCGCCTACCGCGGCCTCCACTTCCGACGGAGCCTCGCGGTACTTGCGTGCGATCACCTCGAGGACGCGGGAAAATCCCGGCATTCCGTGCCGGTCCTCCGGGGGAAAGTAGGTCCCGCCGTAGAACGGCTTGCCGTCGGGGAGTAGAAACACGGTCATCGGCCAGCCGCCGCGGCCGGTAAGGAGTTGGACCGCGCTCATGTAGATGTGGTCGACATCCGGTCGTTCCTCGCGATCGACCTTGATGTTCACGAAGTGCTCGTTCATCAGAGCGGCGATCGATGGGTTCTCGAACGACTCACGCTCCATGACGTGACACCAGTGGCAGGCGGAGTAGCCGACACTGAGGAGGATCGGTTTGCCTTCGCGGCGGGCCACGGCAAAGGCCTCGTCGCCCCAAGGGTACCAGTCGACGGGGTTGTGCGCGTGCTGCAGCAGGTATGGACTGGACTCGTCGATCAGCCGATTCGTGTGTTGCCCACTCGACATGTGGCCACGCTACAGACTTCGTTGCGCCGGTGCGACTCGTCGGCGCGTTGTTGTCAGACGCCGCGCGGGCGGACGAACATCTGTGCTGCGACGGCCGGTTCGCCGGCTGGCGACTGGCCCTTGTGCATCTGCGCGCAAATCACGTCGGGACCGGCTTCGCCGCCGCGGCAATAGGTCCCGGTGCAGATGTATTCCTCGCCGGGAAAGCAGGGTTTGCGGAACGATACCCGCGTGCGCTCGATCAGATGGTCGCGCGGCGGCTTGGCAAGGCGATAGAGGTGCTCGGTTGCGAACAGGTCGAGCATGCGCACGTACTCCATCGCGTGAACATGTCGATTCATGTCGGTTTGCTGGTACGACCAGACCCGAGATTGAGAATCGGCGAGTGAGGCGAGCACGGAGTATCCGGCCGGCGGACGGGCGAGCTCGTCGATGCCGGGAAATGAGAGAACCCGTTGCGGAGAAGCTCCCAGATTCATCGTCGTTGGGAGCTCGGTGACACGCCGCTTGGCCGGGTCCGGGTCGTTCCGACTCAGTGCGTTGTGCTTGATGTTGCGCGCCAAGAGAACTCGTTCGCCCGTCTCGGCATGTAGAGAATGGATCTCGCCTACGCTTTCGCTGACCAGGCGACGGAAGGTGCCATCGTCAGCCAGTTGCCGGCCGAGCCGAATGGTGATCGCGACATCGAACTCTGCGCCGAGCCGAATCGGAGCGTCCGACACGAAGAGGTCGAAGGCGGCGATCGGTATGAAAAGGCCGGTCGACGTGAAGAAGTCCGGCCCGCCGACCTCACTCAGCCAAAGCTCGAAATGGCGCGGCGCGGTGACGCGCAGGACGCTGGTAAGCTTCAGCGCGCCGCGTTCCGTGATCTCGTCGAACAGGTAAGGAGCAGTGAAGGTTCGGTGAAAGACCGTGTCGGCATTGCGTTCCATGGAGTTGAGGGCCCTGAGGTGATGCGCGGGAGACGATCGTAACGTCCTCGGCTCACTTCTTTCGGACCAGAGTCAGACCGTCGGAGATTGAGAGCATAACCGCCTGAACACGGCGATCGGCGGCGATGTGATCGTTCAGCCGTCGCAGAGCGACGGTGTCCGGACTCTGGTTGGAAGTGTCGGCAATGGAACCGCCCCACAAGACGTTGTCGAAGACGATCAGACCGTTGGGCGACAACCGCTTCAGGATCTCTTCGTAGTAGCTCTCGTAGCTGACTTTGTCGGCGTCGATGAAGGCGAAATCGATTGGGTAATCGGCCGGCAGCGCCTGCAAAGTGCCGAGCGCGGGCGCGATCTCCAATCGAATCTTGCTGGCGACGCCGGCTTTCGCAAAGTAGTCGCGAGCGATCGACGTCCACTCGTCACTGACGTCGCAGCAGAGGAGGGTGCCGTCGTCCGGCAAACCGCGTGCGATGCAGATGGAGCTGTAGCCGGTGAACGTACCGACCTCGACCGCGGTGCGCGCGCCGCTAATGCGAACCAGGATCTCCATGAAAGTGCCCTGTTCGGGCGCGATCTGCATGATCGACCAATCGCCGATCCTCTCGCGAGTGACGCGCGCCAGCTCTTCCAGGACGGGGTCGGCATTGTGACCGTGCGCCAGGAGGTATTCGTATAGGCCGTCATTGATTGCGGTGTGCTTCATTCTGCAACTCCAGTCGAGCGCGGCGTGCGGCGGTATGACAGCAAGGCGATGGCAACCTTTCAAGGCGTCTAGTCGATGGCGGAACGCAATCGATCCGCCTCGGCGATCATTCGCCGGCGGCGAACGAAGCGAAGGCGAGATTGGGTATACCCTCGAAGGCGGTCCGTTCGCGGGTCAAGAGCTGCGCGCGGTTGACCGTCGCGACGGTGGCGATCAGGCAGACGTTCATCGACAAAGGTCGCTCGCTCTGCGCGAAGGTGCGGTGCATCTCCGCAGCTTGGTCGGCGATGGACTGGTCGATCGACGGACAGGGAATCGCATCGAGGAGCTGGCGAATCAGGCGGGTCTGGCGTGCGGAGCTGGCGCCGCTCAAGAGCTCGAACCGGTTGATCGGTGTCGTGAAGAGCTGTCCGTGCTCGAGCTCGAGCCTGACGCGCGCAGCGCCCGGCTCGACCCCGGCGAGGAAGTCCACCAGAACGTCGGTATCCGCGAGGATCACGGCGCTACCCGGCGAAGGGCGTGAATGACTTCACGCATGTTGTTCGCGTCCTTCTCGCGAAACGCGCCCTTCAGAAGGACGGCGCGCCGGACCCGTTCGTTCTCCGAATCGCGGTCCGCCAGATAGGTTTCGAGGGCTTCTTGGACCAAATTCGAGAAGCCCTTCATCCCGCGGCGAGCCGCGATCTCGAGCAAGCGACCTCGAATGTCGTCCGACATCTCGATCGTCGTCCGCATGCGGGTCTAATACATGCATGTGCATGCATGTGCAACGCGAGACGGACGAACCGGGCGAAGATCGGGTCCGCCGGGCTGGCGGCCGACCGCTCAGGAGCGGTTCAGGGAGAGGCGGACTTCCGCCCAGCGGCGTTCGGCGTCGGCGTCGGCGTATTCGTCGGCAAAGACCGAGAGGTTTTCGAGACGGGACCGTGCGGCCTGCAAGTCGGCTTTGGCTTTCTCGCCGTCGACGTCGGCGACTGCCTCTTCGGTAAGGACCGTCATGACGTTGTCACGGACCTCGGCGAAGCCTTCGCGAATCGCTATACGCCGCTCGCCCGCCGGACCACGGTATCGGATCACACCGATCTCGAGGGAGGACAGAAAGGCTGCGTGGTCGGGGAGAATGCCGAACTCGCCGACGGTGCCGGGTGCGGTAACCTCGAACACGCTTTCGTTGACGGCTTCGCGGGTCGGGGTGACGACGCGGAGTTGGAATCGATCAGCCATGATGAAACTCCGCGCCGCCGCCTCCTCGCGCGGCGCATGTGGTAGCTCGGCTCGCCACTTGTCTTACGCGGCTTCGGCCAGAGCTTTGGCGGCCTCGAGGACGTCCTCGATGGTGCCTTGCATGTAGAACGCCTGCTCGGGGATGTTGTCGTGTTTGCCTTCGGCGATTTCCTTGAAGCCGCGGATGGTGTCGGCAAGCTTGACGTACTTTCCAGGGGTACCGGTAAACTGCTCGGCGACGTGGAAGGGCTGGGACAGGAAGCGCTGCATCTTGCGGGCTCGCGCGACGACCTGCTTGTCCTCGTCGGAGAGCTCGTCCATGCCGAGAATGGCGATGATGTCCTGCAGATCCTTGTATCGCTGCAAGACCTCCTGGACCTGGCGAGCTACGTTGTAGTGCTCCTCGCCGAGGATGTGTGGGTCGAGGATGCGCGACGTCGAATCGAGTGGATCGACTGCTGGATAGATCCCGAGCTCGGCGATCTGGCGCGACAACACCGTGGTTGCATCCAAATGCGCGAAGGTCGTCGCGGGAGCCGGGTCGGTGAGGTCGTCAGCCGGCACGTAGATCGCCTGAACGGAAGTGATCGACCCCTTTGTCGTCGTGGTGATGCGCTCTTGCAGCTCGCCGAGGTCGGAGGCCAGGGTCGGCTGGTAGCCGACGGCGGACGGAATTCGTCCGAGGAGAGCCGAAACCTCGGAGTTCGCCTGCGTAAAGCGGAAGATGTTGTCGATGAAGAGGAGAACGTCCTTTCCTTCCTCGTCGCGGAAGTACTCGGCCGCGGTGAGCGCGGTGAGTGCAACGCGCGCGCGCGCGCCCGGCGGCTCGTTCATCTGTCCGTAGATCAGAGCGGCGCGATCGATGACGCCCGACTCACGCATTTCCAACCAGAGATCGTTTCCTTCGCGGGTGCGCTCGCCGACTCCGCCGAATACCGAATAGCCGCCGTGCTGCTTGGCGACGTTGTTGATCAGCTCCATGATGATCACGGTCTTGCCGACGCCGGCGCCACCGAACAGGCCAATCTTGCCGCCGCGCGAATAGGGGGCCAGCAGATCGACGACCTTGATGCCGGTTTCGAAGGCCTCGACCTCGGTCGCCTGATCCACGAAGGGCGGCGCCGAGCGATGGATGGGATAGCGCTTGCTAGACTCGACCGGGCCGGCCTCGTCGACGGGCTCGCCGACGACATTCAAAATGCGGCCGAGAGTGGACGGTCCGACGGGCACCATGATCGGCGCTCCCATGTCGCGTACGTCCATGCCGCGCACCAGCCCCTCGGTGGCGTCCATGGCGATACAGCGCACCGTGCTCTCGCCGAGGTGCTGGGCAACCTCGACGATGAGATTCCATTCCTGATCGCTGATCGCCGGATTCGACACCTGCAGGGCGTTGAAGATCGGCGGTAGCTGTCCGGGCGGAAACTCGACGTCGACGACCGGGCCGATGACCTGCGAAATCTTTCCCATGTTCATTTGTGGTTCCTCTTCCCCTTGCCGTTCGTTGCGAGCAGGCTGCCGCTAGCCCTTGAGCGCCTCGGCGCCGGACGTGATTTCCATCAGCTCCGTGGTGATCGCCGCCTGGCGCGCGCGATTCATCGCCAACGTCAGGCGATCGATCATGTCCGAGGCGTTTGAAGTCGCGCTGTCCATGGCGGTCATGCGCGCCGCGAACTCGCTCGCGATTGCTTCCAAGAACGATCGATAGATGAGTGTGTTGATGTACTGCGCGAGGAGCCGCTGGAGCAGAGTCGTCGGATCTGGCTCGTAGATGTAATCGACGAGCACGTCGCGATTCGACTCGTCGCCGGGAGTCGCGCTCGCGACGGGCAGCAGTTTCTCCACGGTCGGAATCTGAGAAATCGCCGACTGGAACTTGCTGTAGAGCACGTAGACCGCGTCGGATTCTCCCTGTGCGTACTCACGAGACACACGATTACCCAGTTGGATGGCCAGCGAATGGTCCGGTCCGGCCGGCAGACCAGTGTGCTCCTCGCGGCGCGTTAGACCGCGCTTTTTGAAGTAGGAAGCTCCCTTGCGTCCGATGACCGTGAGGCGTACCTCGGCGCCCGACTTCTCGGCGAGAAACTGCTCGGCGCGACGTTGTAGATTGGCGTTGTAACCGCCACACAACCCGCGGTCGCTGGTGACGACGATCAGGTCGATGACTTTCTCCTCGTCGCGAACGGCGAGTAGCGGCGTGGCGCTTACGTCCTCGACGCGTGCCGCCACTGCCGCGAGCTGCTCTGCCAACTTGTCCGCATAGGGACGCGCTTGCGTCGCCGCGTCTTGCGCGCGCCGCAGTTTGGCGGCGGCCACCATTTTCATCGCTCGCGTGATCTGCTGGGTGCTTTTGACCGAGCTGATCCGCTTGCGGATTACCTTGAGCGAGGGCATCGAGGGTCCTTGGCTTTATTCGGTTCCTGTCGCCACCCGGTACTCAGGCGGCGAACTCCTTCTTGAACGCCTCGAGCGCTGCGTCGAGCTTCTCCTTCACTTCGTCGCTGAGCTGCTTCTTCTCGGAAATGATCTTGAAGGCTTCGGGGTGACGCGATTCGATGAAGGGGAACAGTTCCTCTTCGTAGCGCCTGAGGGCGGCCGGTTCGTACTGATCGACGTAACCCCGGGTCGCGGCATAGATGAGAAGCACCTGGCGCTCGACCGGCAGCGGCTGGTACTGGTCCTGCTTGAGGATCTCGACCAAGCGTTCGCCGCGCTTCAACATCTTCTGCGTGGCAGGATCGAGGTCGGAGCCGAACTGTGCGAACGCCGCCATCTCGCGGAACTGTGCGAGGTCGAGGCGCAGTGTGCCGGCTACCTGCTTCATGGCCTTGATCTGCGCGTTGCCGCCGACTCGCGACACCGACAAGCCGACGTTCACGGCGGGGCGCACCCCGGAGAAGAACAGGTCGCTCTCGAGAAAGATCTGTCCGTCGGTGATCGAGATGACGTTGGTAGGGATGTACGCCGACACGTCTCCGGCCTGCGTCTCGATGATCGGCAAAGCGGTCAACGAGCCGCCGCCGGCGGCGTCGCTCATTTTGGCTGCGCGCTCCAGGAGGCGCGAATGCAGATAGAATACGTCGCCGGGATAGGCTTCACGGCCAGGTGGACGTCGCAGAAGGAGCGAAAGCTGACGGTATGCAACCGCCTGCTTTGACAAGTCGTCGTAAATGCACAGGGCGTGACGTCCGCTGTCGCGGAAGAATTCGCCCATCGCGCAGCCCGAGTAGGGTGCGATGAACTGCAACGGTGCCGCGTCGGATGCGGTCGCGGCGACGACGATGGTGTAGTCCATGGCGCCGGCGCGGGTCAGACGCTCCACGACCTGCGCCACCGTTGAACGCTTCTGTCCGATAGCGACGTAGATGCAGAACACGTCGCCGCCCTTTTGGTTGAGGATGGTGTCGATCGCGACCGCCGTTTTGCCGGTCTGACGGTCGCCGATGATCAGCTCGCGCTGGCCGCGACCGATCGGAATCAGCGCGTCGATCGCTTTGATGCCGGTCTGCAGAGGTTGGGTCACCGGCTGCCGGGCGACGATACCCGGCGCCTTGATCTCGATACGGCGCGTCTCGCTCGTGTTCAGCGGCCCTTTGCCGTCGATCGGCTGGCCAAGCGCGTCGACGACGCGGCCGAGCAGTGCATCACCGACCGGAACTTCCGCGATTCGCCCGGTGCGGCGCACTTCGGCGCCCTCGAAGACTTCGTGCACCTCACCGAAGATCGCGGCGCCGACGTTGTCTTCTTCGAGGTTGAGAGCCAACCCGTAGATGTTGTGCGGGAACTCGATCAGCTCGCCGGCGGCTACCTTGTCGAGCCCGTAAATGCGCGCGATCCCATCGCTCGTCGAGAGCACGCGGCCGGTCTCGCGGACCTCCACCTCGCGTTCATACTCCTCGATCTGCTTTCTGATGATGTCGCTGATCTCCGCAGCGCGAATCTCCATTCTTCGTGCTCCCTCCTCGCATGGCCGGAAACGGCCGGCGAGACTTCGTACTCGGTTGCGTGAACGCCGGGCGACCCGCCCGAAAGGTTCAGATGTAGGAATGGCCCCCCGCGATCTTCGCGGCGAGCGTTTCGAGCTGATTCTTCAAACTGCCGTCGAAGACCTTGCCCTCGATGTCCACGACGACGCCGCCCAGCAGGGATTCGTCTATTCTGGTTTCTGCCAGCACCTTCTTGCCGGTGCGCTGCTCGAAAACGGCTACGATGCGCGCGATGTCGTTCGGGTCGAGATTCGTGGCCGAAATGATGCGCGCGCGCACCCGCCCGAGCTTTTCATCCAGGAGACGCCGGTACTGAATGGCGATGTTCCCGAGTTGATCCAAGCGCTTGTGATCGGCGAGCAGGCGAACGAAATTCAGCATCGTCTGGCGAGCGCCAATCTCGCGTCCGATCGTTGTTGCGAGATCGCGACGGACGGTCTCCGACATGAGCGGATTGACGATCGCTTTGCTTACCACTGGAGCCGCGGTGATCGAGGCCAACGCGAGCAGCTCTTCACCCGTTTTCTCGAGTTCGTTCTCCGCCTCGGCGACCGCGAGGATCGCCTTGGCGTAGCGCCGTGCGATCGACCCGCTCATTTCGACACCTGCGACAGGAAGTCGTCTATGAATCGCTTGTGGTCGGCTGGACCGATACGAGACGGTGCCGCCTGGCTGGCGATGCGAAAGGCCTGCGCTGCGACTTCGGCGCGGAGGCGCTCTTGCGCGTTGCGGATCTCCTGCTCGGCAGCCCGCTCGGCATCGCGGCGTATGCTCTCGGCCAGCTTTCTCGACGAGTCGAGAATCTGTTCGCGTTCGGCCGCGATCTGTTTGTGGGCTTGGGCGCGCATCCCCTCAATTTCGCGATCGAGGTTGGCAAGGCGCTCGGACCACTGTCGCTTCAGAGCTTCGGCCTCGCGTTTGGCGGTGTCGGCCTTCTCGAGTGCCGACACCACGTTGCGGCGCCGCTCGCCGACCCATTCCTTCATCATCGGCCAAGCCGACGAGCGAAGTAGGTAGAAGAAGATGCCGGCGTTGATCGACATGACGAGGAGCTTGAGGGGCGTCGACATGCCATGGTGCTCGCCATGACCCCCCTCGGCACCGAGGAGCAGGGCCGGCTGCACGAGGATCAGCACCGAAACGATCAGTCGTCTCATTGTCACGACGCGTTTCCCGTAACTCGGCCCAACATCTGTGCGGCGATCTCGTCGGCGCTGCTGCTGAGCTTGGCGCGCGCGGAGTCGATCTGCTCGGCAACAACGGCTCGCTGAGCAGCCAAGCCCTTGTTAGCCGCCTCGCGGGCGTCGTTGAGCGCTCGAGACGATTCTTCCTGCGCTGCATTGCGGGCGCTGGCAATCTCGGTCGCCATCTGAGCTCGGCGTTCTTGCACGGTGCGGTCGTAGGTATCGCGGTCGGCGCCGGCAGACGAGACCATCGCGACGGCCTCCCTCTCTGCGGCGACGGTTCGCTGCACGCGTTGCGCCAGTACCTCGCTGGTAGGGGTGAAGGCGAGACGACTGAGACCTCTCCATACGATGATGAAGAGGATGACCTGCAGGACCAGCGTGAAGTCGGGCGTCAGATTCATGAATGGATGCGATGCGGCGCAGGGTTGTACCCTGAGCAGGATCGCCTACTCCTCATCGATGTTTCTTTGGGTTTCGTGCGGTTGGTATTGGAGCGAAAGCCGCTAGTTCGCGGCTTCTGTCTTGCGGCGGTTGCCGCCGCTCCGGTCTTCGGTGGGGAAAATCGCTACGCGCTTGTCGGCGCCGTCGGTAGTGGCAGCGGCGGCTTTGCCTCCCATATCCGAACGCCCTTCGAAGGTCACCCCTTCGTGGATGACGAGGCTCGGAGTGCGAATGTTTCCGGTGACCGACGCAGGCGCCCGCAGCTCGATGCGCTGAGATGCCTCGATGTCACCTTCGATGCGGCCTTGGGCGATCACTTTTGCCGCTGTAATCTTCGCGACGACGACCGCGGACTCACCAAGGACCACGGTGTCGTCGGCACGAATCTCACCTTCGACGCGTCCATCGATGTGAACACTGCCCTTGAACGTCAGCTTGCCCTCGATGATCGCCCCCTGGCCCAGGTGAGCGTTCAAATCTCCCCTGGGTGTAGGACGCGGCGCGGCGGCCGGTGGATCGTTGGCGGTCTTCATCTCTGGGGAAGGAATATTCGCCTTGACGGTTTTTTCATCTCTGGTGAACAGCGCCATTTTCTTCTCCTAATCCTAGTGGGGGGGAAAATGGGCGCCTCGCTTATAGCGGGCAGCGCCCATCGTGTCAAAACGAGGGGTCAAAAAGAAGCCACCGCACGGTCGTCGGGCGAAAGCCGCGCTACCAACCCGTCGAACTGATCGAGAGAGTAGAATTCGATTTCGATTCTGCCCTTGGTTCCGTTGCGGCTGCGGATACGCACCTTTGTACCCAAAGCGCGGCTCAGCGAACCTTCCAACGCCGCGCGGTCGGCATCTTGAACGCGCTTTGAGCGTTGGCGCACGAGCCTCTCGGCGTCTCGAACATTCAGGCGTCGCCCGACGATCTCTGCCGCCACTTTCGCCCGCTCTTCTCCCGCTTCGATCCCGAGCAGGCTCCGAGCATGGCCCGCCGATAGAACGCCGGACTCGAGCTGACGCAAGGTCTGCGAATCGAGTTGAAGGAGGCGTAAGCTGTTGCTGATAGCTGCCCTGGTCTTGCCGACGCGCAGCGCGATGTCGTCCTGAGTCATCTCGAACTCGCGCGCCAGTCGCCGGTACGCTCGCGCCTCCTCGACCGGGTTCAGATCCTCGCGCTGCACGTTCTCGATGATCGCCAGTTCAAGGGCTTCCCGATCATCGACGTCGCGAATCTGTACGGCGACGTCGCGAAGACCCGCCAGCTTGGCGGCGCGAAAGCGGCGCTCACCGGCGATCAATTCATAGTGACCGGCAGTCGTGGAGGGCCGTACCAGTAGGGGCTGCAACAAGCCTTTCTGTTTAATAGACTCGGCAAGCTCACCGATTGCCTGCTCGTCAAATATCTCTCTTGGCTGGTATCGATTGGGCGATATTGTCTCGATCGGAACGGTCGACGGAATCTCCATCGACACGTTCGGCTCTGGGGATGTCGGCTCCGGGGTGATCAACGCACCCAGGCCCCTCCCCAAGGCTCTGCGTCTCGCATCCATGGGCCACCACCTCTCTATCGTTGGGTTCGCGAGGCCGACTGGAGTCGGCCGGCATAAGTTCCTTCGCGAGATCCAAATAAGCTTGCGCGCCTTTCGAAGTCGCATCGTAATGAGCGGCGGGCACGCCGTGGCTCGGCGACTCGCTGAGGCGTACGTTGCGCGGAATCGTCGTCGCGCAGACGTCGTCACCGAAGTGTTGGCGAACCTCGTCTGCAACTTGGTGCGAAAGGCTGTTTCGGGTATCGAACATGGTCAGTAGAATGCCATCAATGGCCAGATCCGGGTTGAGACGTTCACGGATCAACCGAATGGTATCGAGCAACGCGCTGAGTCCCTCGAGTGCGTAGTACTCGCACTGTAATGGGATCAGAACGCCGTCGGCTGCGGTGAGTCCGTTGATGGTCAAAAGACCGAGCGATGGAGGACAATCGACGATGATCACGTCGTAATCGTCGCGAATCGGTTGCAGGGCTTCGAGTAGCCGACGCTCTCGGGCGAGCGCCTGTACGAGCTCGACTTCGGCACCGACGAGATCGCGCTGAGCGGGCAAGATTGAAAGCCCGGGCTGGGGCGTAGGCAGGATCGCATCTGTTGCCGGCGCTTCGCCCATGAGCAGATCATACGTGGTGGCGCGATCGCCGAGGCCGTGAACCCCCAAGCCGCTGGTTGCGTTGGCCTGGGGATCGAGATCGGCCAAAAGGACGCGATAGCCCAGCATCGCGAGACTCGCGGACAAATTGATGGCTGTCGTCGTCTTACCGACGCCGCCCTTCTGATTGGCGATGCAAACAACCCGGCCCACTGCTGCTCCGACTCGCCTCGTTTTTTCGGTTTGAAGAGGTCCTAGCACAAGCTGAGCGGGCGAGACAAATTTTTCTGGGATTTTTCTGTCGAGGGCGGTTTACGGCGATCGCTTCACGTGTTAACCGACGGTGAAACAAATCCCACGCCGTGGACTTGTTTCACGGGAAACATGACGGTGAAACATGTCGAATCCGGGAGGGCGACTTATGCAGCTTTCCGATTTCGAAGTCGGCTACCTGTTGGGCCTGCTCGTCGGCGAAGGTCATTTTGGTGGAGATGGCAAGCAGCCGCAGATCACGCTCAGGATGCACACGGACCACGTGAATCTCTTCCGGTGGCTCGAAGGGCGACTGCCGGGATCTCGGCTTTACGGACCTTACGACCACGGAGGCCGCCGCTACTTCCAATGGATGGCACGCGGAGAGTTTCTTCGAAGCGAGCTTATACCGCTGCTCGACCGCTTCTTGGTTCCCGAGCTCGACGGCAAGGCGTTCGCCCGCTACCAGGAGATGAAGGTCCGTTATCAGATAGGGCTGTAGAGAGTATCGCTCAGACCGCATGAAATCGAAGGATTACGCGCTCTTCGCCGGTTGGCAGTCGATAGCGGGTAGTCGCGGCCAAGTGCAGCCGGGCTGCGGGCAGATCGACCCTCGCCAGCTCGCCGCTAAACGAAGCTGACTTCATCGCCAACAGGGCACCTCCGGCGGGGAGGACGCGACGCGCTAGCGGCAACAGCCGATCCAGTGGCGCCAGCGCCCGCGCAAAAGCAACGTCATAACTAGCAACGGTGAGATCCTCGATTCGTGTACATAAGACATGAGCGTTTGCCACCGAGCGCGCCGCGGACGTCAAGAACGACGCCTTCTTGGCCCGTGATTCGACCAGATCGACGCGCAATTCCGGTCTCGCTATTGCGATGGGAAGGCCGGGCAGCCCCGCACCGCTACCGAGATCAACCGCGCGGCCGCTGACCGGACAAACACTGGCGGCGAACAGGCAATCGGCGAAGTGTTTGCGCACCATAACCGGCATCTCAGCGGCGCCGACCAACGCGCCTCGAGCAGCCCAAACCCTTAGTAGTTTCAAATAGTTAGCCAGTTGCTCGAAGGCACCATCGGGTAGCTCGAGCCCCTGCGCTCGGCTCCATGACCGAAGCTCGTGCCACTGTCCGGAATCGATCGGCTCAGACAGCTGATTGTCGCGCATCAGTTTCCGCTTCCCTGACAGTGGCACGAAGGCGCTCGGTCGGTTGGGCAAAGGCAGATCACAGCGGCTCATCAGCGGCAACTTGTCCGCCGCGGTGAGGTCGGATCGCCGAGCCGGTATTCGAGAGTGAGCGCCGAGATCACGAGCCCGCCGTGGTGCTCATTACAGGCGCTATCGCTCGTATATTTATGAACGACCAAGGATATTGCTATTACAACTAGCTCCAATAATCTATCTGGCGAACATGGACATTGAATGATTTGATTCGATACGCGGCGGCTGCTAGCCCGGGCGGTAGAAAGAAGCGAGGGCGCGATGAGCCGATCACGATTGGTATTGGCGATACTGGTGGTGCTTGCAATCGCGGGACCGGCTGCTGCGGCGGTCGACCCGGCTGCGGCTGCGGCATGTGGACCGGACCATGTACCGTTGGCTTTGTGCGGAGGCGAGGAAGTCTTGTGCGTACCGGAGGGTTGCAGCGACTTCGGCTGCATATCGTGTTGCCCTCCGTGCGGGCCGGAGCCGTGTGGGCCTGACCCCAGCTCTCCACAGTGCCAGGGCGCCAGTTGTCAATGTGGGCCGTCATGCGCCTGCTTCACGGCGACCATCGACCGCTCGAAGATGGCGCCGCTTCTTGGAGCGGGGCCCCTGGCTCTGCTGACGTTGGGGCTTCTATCGGCCGGGCTATTGGTTGCTAGGCAGAGATTCCGCGCATCGCCGGATCAGCCTCTGCCAGGCTGAGGCTTGGTCTCAGGGCGCGGTGCGCTTCAGGTGGACGGCGAGCAGAGAGATGGCGGCTGGCGTCACTCCTGAGATCCGCGAAGCCTGCCCCAGTGAGGTCGGGCGGATCGAGGCCAGCTTCTCTCCCACTTCGCGGGACAAGCCAGGGATGCGAGCGAAGTCGAGCCCAGCGGGAATCGAGGCGTTCTCCATGCGGCCGAGACGGGCGATGATGCTGTCCTGCCGCTTCACATAGCCCTCGTACTTGATGTCGATCTCGATCTGCGCGGCGACGTCGGCGCGAACTGCGCTGCAGTCGATGGCGCCGATACTGCAGACCTCCGCAAAACTCAGCTCGGGGCGCTTGAGGAGCTCGAGCAGCGCTACACTATTCTGGATCGGCGCACTTCCAGAGGCGCGCAATCGCGAGTTTGTCTCTTCGCTTGCAGGGACCTTGCGCTCGGCGAGCGATCGCCTCATCGACTCAATCTGATCGCGACGGACTTCCGTCTGGCGGTGTTCGTCATCGCTCACCGCCCCCACCTTGTGCCCGAGGGCGCGCAGTCGCAGATCGGCATTGTCTTCGCGCAGCAGCAGCCGGTGTTCGGCGCGAGAGGTGAACATTCGATACGGCTCGCCACCAACTCCTTTGGTGATGAGGTCGTCGATCATCACCCCGATGTAAGCCTGGTCGCGGCGCAAGGTGAACGGCTGCTCGCCGCGCAACGCGAGCGAGGCGTTGATGCCTGCCATCAGGCCTTGTGCTCCGGCTTCTTCGTAGCCGGTGGTGCCGTTGATCTGCCCGGCGAGGTAGAGTTTGCGGACCAGCTTCGACTCCAACGATGCGTAGAGCTGCGTCGGATCAGAATAGTCATACTCGATCGCGTAGCCAGGTCGCATGACGACCGCTTGCTCGAGGCCCGGGATGGTTCGCACCATGGCGACCTGGATCTCGAGCGGCAGACTGGTCGAGAGACCGTTCGGATAGACTTCGACAGTGCTCCGCCCTTCGGGCTCCAGGAAGATCTGATGGCGATCGCGTTCGGCGAAGCGAACGACCTTGTCCTCGATCGACGGGCAATAGCGCGGCCCGCGACTCTGAATCGTGCCGTTGTACATCGGCGAGCGATCCAGGCCGCTGCGGATCACGTCGTGCGTTCGGATGTTGGTGTACGTGATGTGGCAGGAGACCTGCGGTTGGGAGATTCGCTCGGTCGAATAGGAGAACGGCACCGGACGGACGTCACCCGGTTGTTCCTCGAGCCGGCTGTAATCGATGCTGCGGGCGTCGAGGCGCGGACAGGTGCCGGTCTTGAGGCGACCGATGCGGTGGCCGACCTCCATCAACGATTCGCTGAGACCAATCGCGGCAAAATCCCCTGCGCGCCCGGCGGACTGGTTGCGTTGGCCTACATGGATCAAGCCGTTGAGAAACGTGCCCGTCGTCAACACCACGGCACGAGCGTGGATCAGCTCGCCCATTTCGGTCTCGATGCCGCGCACGCATCCATCATCGACGAGCAAGCGTCGTGCGCCGGCCTGATAGGTGCGGAGATTGGGCGCGTTCTCGACGCGGTGCTTCATCCGCACCCGGTAAGCCTGTTTGTCGGCTTGCGCGCGTGACGCGCGTACCGCTGGCCCCTTGCGCGTGTTCAGTTGGCGAAACTGGATGCCGGTCTCGTCGATGGCACGCGCCATCTCACCGCCGAGAGCATCGATCTCCTTGACCAGATGGCCCTTGCCGATCCCGCCGATCGCAGGATTGCACGACATCTGGCCGATGTGGTCGAGGTTGAGCGTCACCATCAGCGTCGTGCAGCCCATTCGGGCCGCGGCCAGCGCGGCCTCGATGCCGGCGTGACCGGCTCCGACGACGATGACGTCAAAGTTTGGGTCGGGTGATCTCATGTGCGCGTTCAAAAGACGCGCCAATCATGAGGTAAGCGACTCCGTAATTCTACGGGACCGGAGCGATCAACCGCCCGTCATCCAATGCTGACGCCGAGCCCTTTTCGCTGGCCTCAGGAGAAGTCGTCAGCCGGCGCCGAGGATATTGTCGCCGAGAATCACCCACAGAAACAGCAGAAGCCCGACCGGCACACCCATCAAATAGAGAACGAGATAGCCAATGCGTCCGGATTTCGAGAGCAGCGTATTCATGACGGTCACCCCTTATCGACGAAAAGTTCGCTCGGGGATATTTGTCCAGCAACCCACGTGCCACGGATCGGCAAATTGAGGCCACTCTGGAGCAATCGCGGAGGGAAGGACCTGCCCTGTAAGCCGCACACCCACTCTTACAAGGCATTGCGACAGCTACAGCTTGAGTCTGAAACGTCGTTGTCTCCGCGGCGGACGGTCCCAGAACATCGGGAGACTCATGGGGAGACTATCGACGCGTTCATCGCTCGTCCCGCCAAGCTGTCGAATCTTTGAGAGGAAGCTCAATGCCAGCCGCCGACCCATCACTCACCCGCGTCGCCCCGTCGGAGCCGGTCGGCGGTGTTGCTGTCACGACGGCGGCCGGCGGCATGCGACTGACGCCCTATCAGCGCTGGCTGCTCTTCTTTCTCAGCGTCGCCACCTTCTTCGAGGGTTACGACTTCTTCGCACTGGCGCAGATTCTACCGAATCTGCGAGCCGACTTCGGCCTGTCGACGGCTTACGCTGGTCTGCTGATCTCGATCACCAGTGTCGGCAACGTGCTGGCCTATTTCATCGTCAACAAGGCCGATCAGTGGGGACGCCGGCGGGTCCTCAACGTTACGATCGTCGGCTACACCCTGTTCTCGCTGCTCACCGCGCTGTCGCCCGATGTGTGGACGTTTGCCATTTGCCAGCTCTGTGCCCGCATCTTCCTCCTCGGCGAGTACTCCGTTGCAATGGTCTATGCCGCCGAAGAGTACCCAGCCGAGCGCCGTGGGATGGTGATCGGCGTGATCCAGGGGTGCGCCGCGCTCGGCGCCATCGCCTGCGCGGCCGTGGTGCCTCTACTGCTCGAGACGTCGTTGGGATGGCGCCTCGTGTACCTGGTAGGCACCATTCCACTGATCATCATTGCCATCGCCAGGCGTCGTCTGCGCGAAACCGAGCGTTTTGCGCGTCAGCAGGCAGCAGGACGCACCGGCGACGGCTCCTTTGGCCGGATTCTGCGCACACCGTACCGCAACCGAGTCCTGCAACTCGCGGCGATCTACGCGCTCACTTTCTTCTGCACGCAGAATGCGATCGCCTTCTGGAAGGAGTTCGCAATCGGCGAGCGCGGCATGAGCGATGCCGAGGTCGGCACCGCGCTGGCCATCGCCTCGATCGTCGCGATGCCGCTCGTGTTCCTCTCCGGCAGGTTGCTCGATCTGATCGGCCGCCGCTGGGGAGCGACGGTGATCTTCACCGCCGCGGCGCTGGGGGCTGTCGGATGTTTCACCCTGGTCGATCGCACGGCGTTGACGGCGGCGCTGGTGTTCGGTGTTTTCGGGACGTCGGCGACCCTGGCGGCGCTCAACGCGATCGCGACGGAGTTGTTTCCGACCGAACTGCGCGGCGAGGCGTTCGCTTGGGCAAACAACCTCATCGGTCGTACTGCCTACCTCGCTTCGCCTCTGGCGATCGGCTTCGCGGCTCAATCCTTCGGCTGGGGGCCGACGGTCGCAGCGACGGCCGTCTTCCCGTTGATGGCGCTGGCGATCATCTGGGCCGTGCTGCCGGAAACGGCCGGGCGCGAGTTGGAGGAAACCGCGGCGATGTAGCGAAAGGATCGCGCACGGAGCACCGGTGGTGGTGCCCCGTGCGCGGTTTCCTCGCGACTCAAGCGGATCGTCGGCGGGCGCGAATGGCCCAGCCCCCGATGCCGATCAGGCCGAAGATCAGTGCCGCGAGGCCTGCCGGCGATGTCGCTGGCGCCATCGCAGAGGCGCCTACCAGGAACGGGCCGCAACCGGTGCCGCCGTCGTTGGTGGCGCAGTCGGAATCCCCTTGCACCAAGGCAAGGCTGAAATAGCGTCCAGCGATGCCCGGGGTAAAAGTGGCGGTTGCCGTCACTGACCCGTTGGCGGGAATGTCACCGAGGATGCATTCGAAGAAGGCGCCGTCGTCCTCTTCCGTCAATACCATGCACTCGACCGTCGATCCCGAAGTTGCAGCCACACCACTCCCTGCGCCGAGGATTTTGTCCACCGGCAATCCCAGCTCGCGGGCCTTCTCGATGATCGCCTCGCGGATACTGTCTTCCGATGGCGTAGTGGCCACGGGATCACACAACTCCGGATTCGCGGCGGCAAACTCCGGAAGATCGCAACACAACCCCGCCAACTCGGATGGGATGTCCGGGTCGGTCAACTCTGCGCAGAGCGATTCGGCCGGATCGTTGAGGGCGTCGCAGAACAACTCGAGGTCGCTCCCCGGTGTGGCGCGGCCGGAGGTCAGTGCATCGCCGGATACAGCGAAGGGGCTTTCTTCGGCGAGCACCAACAGCGTCGCCTCCGCGCCGGTGAGCGGGCACGGCTGCGGGTTCTCGACCGTGAGCGTAATCGTCACCGGCTGCCCCGGCACGGCGGGATTCGGCTGGGTTTCGACCGTGACATTGGCCGAGCAACCTACAATGGCCAACCCGGCTATGACGAATAGACTACGGACTAATGCCGTTCTGATCATGGCGCGATCCTTTCGAGCAGGGCCGCGAAGGAATACTACTTTTGCGATTGACCCTGCAAGCCGATTGAGCTGAGAGGTGTGACGGGCGGACGCCGGCCTGTTAGCTTCCCGGCCCGGGAGGAAGGATCGCGATGGCAACGCTCGCAACCAAGCTGGCACCGCCGCCGACCAAAGAACATGTCTCGGTGGCGCGACTGGCGCGTTATTGGTACGCCGCCTGCCGGAGTCGCGATCTCCATCGCAAACCTCAGGCGCGAACGGTGATCGGGGTGCCGCTGGTGCTGTTTCGCGATGCGGCAGGGCGTGCCGGCGCGCTCCTCGATCGCTGTCCCCATCGCAACATCCCTCTGTCGATGGGACGCATCGCCGCCTCGGGCAATCTCGAGTGCGGCTACCACGGCTGGCAGTTCGACGGCGAGGGCCGGTGCCGGCTGGTGCCGGGGCTGCAGGGATCCGAGAACGGCGAGGCGCGTGGACGCCGCGTTGCCGCTCACGCGACACGCGAACGCGACGGCTTTGTCTGGGTGTGGGGCGAGCCCGACGTTGAGCCGGCGTGCGAGCCGCCGGCATTCGCGGCGGCACCGGGCCCTGGTTACGCGACGATCGTGCGCGTCCTCGATTTCCCAGGCACCCTGCATGCTACCGCCGAAAATGCTCTCGATGTTCCGCACACCGCCTTTCTGCACCGCGGCCTGTTCCGCGGCAGCGGCGAGCGCAACGAGATTCGCGCTGTCGTGCGACGCGGCCCCGATCGCGTCGAAGCCGAATACATCGGCGAGCCGCGCCCCGAGGGCTTTCTCGGCCGCCTGCTGGCACCGCAGGGGGGAGTCGTCGAGCATTGGGACCGATTCGTCCTGCCGTCGATTGCACAAGTCGAGTACCGCCTCGGCAGCGAAAACCATTTGCTCGTGACGTCGCTGTGCACGCCGCTCGACGACTTCACGACCCGTATGTACGCGGTCGTCGCCTTTCGCTTGCGCCTGCCCACCGCGTTGATTCGACCGCTCGTGACCCCGTTGGCGATGCGCGTTCTAAGGCAGGATGCCGCCGTCCTGCGCGCTCAGACGGAGACCGTGCGCCGTTTCGGCGGCGAGCAGTTCGTCTCCACCGAGATCGACCTTCTCGGACCCCACATCTGGCGCCTCCTGCGCGACGCCGAAGCAGGCTCGCTGCCGGCCGCCGATGGAACGGGTGAACTCGCGGTCGTGCGCGAAGTGCGGTTCCAGGCTTGATTGCCTGATCGCGCGTTGCGAGCCGACTAGCCGTCGTCGGTCGCTGCAGCGGAGGTTTGGCTGGGCGTCAACAATACGGAGAGGATGCGGCGACCCTGAACGGTCTCGACCGTAAACCGCAGGCCGTCGACCTCCACCCCCTCGCCAGCGCGAGGAATGTTCCCGGCGAGGCCGTACAGCAGTCCGCCGACGGTGTTCCAATTCTCGTGCGGCAGGTCGAGGTCGAGCGCTGCGTTGAGCTCGATGATCGGCAGCGAAGCGTTCAGGCGGTACCGGCCGTCGCCGAGCGACTGCAACTCCGGAACCTCGCGGTCGTGCTCGTCGCGGATCTGACCCACCAACTCCTCGAGCAAGTCCTCCAGGGTGACGAGTCCGGTGATCACTCCATACTCGTCGCTGACCATCGCGAGATGCACCTTGTCGCGTTGCATCTCGCGCAACAGCTCTGAAACTCGCTTCGATTCAGGGACGAAGATGACAGGTCGCAAGATGTCGGCGAGTGACGCCCGGCGCGCCCCGCGGCGGAGCAGATCGAGAATGTCCTTGGCGTGCACCATGCCCTCGACGTGCTCGAGGTCGCCGCGGTAGACCGGCAGGCGGGTGAGCCCGCGCTCGACCAGACGCATGGCCGTCGTCTCCAGCGTATCGTTGAAGGAGAGAGCGACGACGTCGGGGCGCGGGGTCATGACGTCGCGCGCCACCCGCTCGCCGAATTCGAAGACCGAATGAATCATTTCTCGCTCGTGCGAGTGGATGCTGCCGGCCTCGTGGCCGACATCAGCCATCGAACGAATCTCGGCCTGAGTGACGAACGGGCCCGTCGGCAGCCCCTTTCCAGGTAGCAGGATATTGGCGATTCCGATCAGCGCCCGGGTGGGCAGGGAGAGGGTGTGGCCGACCAGCCAGACAAACGGTGCCAGGCTCAGGGCCACGCGGTCGCTGTGCAAGATGGCAAACGTCTTCGACATGGCCTCGACGACCACGAAGTAGGCGAGGGTGAAGCCGATCGACGCGAGCGTCAGGCCGAGCTGATCGAATGTGCGCTCGGCAAGGAGCGCGACCAGGATTGCAGAGCCGTTCTGGGCGAACATCACCGCCAGGTACAGGGCATTCAGGAATCTGGCCGGATCTCCCTCGATCTCGTCGAGTAGCTCGGCGTTGCGCCGCCCCTCTCCACGCAACGACGCTGCGCGGGCCGGCGTCGTCCGGGTGATCGACGCCTCGGCCAAGGCGAGCATCGAGCCCAACACCACCAGGGCCGCGATCGACAGGAGCAACAGACTGGGCAAATGGCCTCGACTAACTGGGACTCCGGCGATACCCGCAACAGCGCGGACATGCCCCGCCGGCTATCCGATCATCTCGTTTATCATCCAGCGCCCGGACCCTGCCAGCCGACGGAATCGAGCCCGTTGCGTCCGCCCGTCATTCCATCACCGGCCAACGACTTCCGGGGCCGGCGCCCTGTCACGAGGCCTTCACTTCCCCAGGCAGAAGTCGCGGAACACCGCGTCGAGCACGTCGTCGCTGGTGATCTCGCCGGTGACGGCACCGAGGTGTTGGAGCGCGAGCTGAACATCGACGGCAACGATGTCTGCCGGCGCGCCAGAGCGAGCGGCGACGACCGCATCGGCGAGGCTCCTCTCGACCTTGTCGATGGCATCCCGCTGTCGAGTATTGGTGAGCGGCGGCGTTGCGTCCTGCCCGCTGCGGCCGGCGACGGCTGCGATTGCTACTTCGAGGTCGGGGAGCCCGGTGCCTGCCACGGCCGAGACGGCGATTGCGGCGGCGGCGCGGTCGACCAGGTGCCGGGGCGCCTCGGTCCAGGCCGCCGGCAGATCGACCTTATTGATCGCCAGGATCAAGCGCTGCTCGGCATCCGGGAGGTAGGGCGGCTCGGCCCATGGAACCGAACGATCGAGGACGGCGATCACCAGGTCGGCCGCGGCCGCTGTGGTACGAGCGCGCTCGATCCCGAGCTCCTCTACCCGGTCGCCCGCGGCGCCGTCGCGCAGCCCGGCCGTGTCGACGACGACGATGGGGACCCCGCCGATGTCGATTTGCTCTTCGAGGACGTCGCGCGTCGTGCCCGGAATGTCGGTGACGATGGCGCGGTTGGCCCGCGCGAGAGCGTTGAGCAGGCTCGATTTACCAACGTTGGGACGGCCGACCAGGGCGACCCTCAACCCGTCGCGGTAGATGCGGCCGCTACGGTACGTGGCCGATAGGGCGGCGAAGTGCCCGCGCAGCGCCTCGGCTTCGGCGATGACCGCGCCCGGCTCCAGATCGACATCCTCGTCGCTGAAATCGATCAGCACTTCGAGGTGGCTCTTCAGACCAACCAGGCGGTCGCGCAGCTCCGCAAGATGCCGCGACAGGGCGCCGGAGAGCTGGTCGGCAGCGCGTACCGCGGCGGTGGGTGTTCGACATCGAACCAAATCCATCACCGCTTCGGCCTGGGCGAGGTCCAGCTTCCCGTTCAGATAGGCGCGCTTGGTGAATTCTCCGGCATCCGCGGGACGCGCGCCGGCGGCGAGGACAGCACGCAGAATTTCCTGCAGCGCGGCTGGGCTGCCGTGGCAGTGCAGCTCCAGAACGTCCTCCCCGGAGTAGCTGCGCGGCGCTCGCATCAGTACTGCCAGACCGTCGTCGATTCGCCGGCCGGCCGCGAGTACCTCCACCCGCACGAGCTTGTGACTCGGCCACGTGGCTGGATCGGCGGCGCTCCCGGTGACCGCGCGGGCGATGTCACTCGCGGCCGGCCCGCTGACGCGGATGACACCGATCGCGCCGGCTCCGGCAGCGGTGGCGATGGCGGCGATGGTGTCGAACTCGTACATCTCTGAGGCCGGCCGGCACGACGTCGGCGGCGATGATCGGGGTCGTCAGCGGCGGCGATTGCCGGGAATGATCAACAGCTTGCGGAAGTATCCCTCGCCCGCGCTGCGCGTCTCGAGCGCCGGATGGCCCTGCAAGGCGAGATGGACGATCCGCCGATCGCGCGGGCTCATTGGATTCATGGTTACGGCTTTACCGCGCTGCTCGGCGCGCTCCCCCATGCTCCGCGCCAGTTCTTCCAGCGCGTCGCGTCGGCGCTGCCGATAGCCTTGCGAGTCGACGACCAGGTGCGTCGTGTGACGGGTGTCGCGAGAGGCGACGCGGTTGATGAGGTATTCGAGCGCGTCGAGCATCTGCCCGCGGCGGCCGATCAAAATGCCGCTCTCGTCGCCATCGATCTCGAGCGAGATCCCCAGATCGTCGCGAGTGACTTTCACCGTCGCCTCGGTGCCGATCAGTTGCACGGTCCGCTCCAGCACCCCGCGTGCATGCGAGAGCGTCTCCTCATCGATCTCGACGGACGGTCGTTCCGGACGCTCTGAGCGTTCGACGTCCTTGCGCCGCCCCCTATCGGCGACGTCGCGCTCGCGCCTCTCGTCGCGTCGCGGCCTGCTCCGGCGAGTTGCGTCGCCCCGGCCGTCCCGCGACCGCTGACCCGCGCCGGCCCTGCCTCGCGCGGCACCCCCGTCGCGGCTGCGCGTCGGCGCCGCGCTGATCGAGATCGGCTCGCGCAACGTGGCGCGCACCTTGGCTTTCTTGCCGCCGAGGCCGAACAGCCCCTTGGTGGCATTGGCGATGATTTCGACGTCGACCCGGTCGCGCTCGACACCCAATTGCCGCAACGCCCGCTCGATCGCTTCGTCGATGCTGTTTCCTTCGGCTTCGACGTATTCCATGTAAAGCCCCCCGGGCGGTCAGTCTTCCTGCCGATTGATCAGATACTGTTGGCCGATCGTGAGGATGTTGTTGACCAACCAGTACAGCGTCAGCCCGGCGGGGAAGTTGATGAACATGAACGTGAAAACCACCGGCATCAGCATCATCATGCGCTGTTGCATCGGATCGGCGGTGGTGGTCGGGGTCATCTTCTGTTGCACCAGCATGCTGGCGCCCATGATCAAGGTCAGGACCGGAATGCCGGCGCCGGTGACGAACGGCAACTGAAAGTCGCCGAGGCGATCCGGTGCCGAAAGATCCTGGATCCAGCCGACGAACGGGGCGTGGCGCAGCTCGACGGCGTTGAGCAACGCGTTGTAGAGGCCGATGAAGACCGGCAACTGCAGGAACATCGGCAGACAGCCGCCGAGCGGATTCACCTTGTGCTTGCGGTACATCTCCATGACCGCCTGGTTCATCTGCTCGGGCTTGTCTTTGTACGCCTCCTTGATGCGCTCCATCTCGGGCTGCAGCTTCTGCATCGCCTTCATCGACTGGAAGCTCTTCTTTGTAAGCGGATAGAAAAGCAGCTTGATGAGCACCGTGAGCAGGATGATGTCGACGCCGTGATTGCCGGTGAAGCGATAGAGGAAGCGCAACAACTGCAGGAGCGGTAGGGCGACGATGGTGAACCAACCGAGGTCGAGCGCCCGGCGCAGCGTGTGCCCAGCCTCTTCGAGCTCGTCGATGTCCTTCGGCCCGGTGTAGACGGCGACCTTGGCCGAGTCGGTGCTGGCAACACGCAACATTGCCTGCGCCTCGTGGCCACGGCTGGATGCCCAGGCGCGGGCCGTCGGGTCGTCGGCGGGATCCACTCTGCTGTCGTCGAGGAGGGCCGCAAAGAAGTACTGGCCGTTGAAGCCGATCCACGAAGTCGGACCCTCGAAAGCGGCACCTGCCGCCAGCTCCTCGTCGGTCCGGGTGTGCAGACTGTCGTCTTCGAGGGCGAGAATCGACGAATACGGATTGGCGGTGGGCGCGATGCCGGACTGCCAGCCGCCCGGCTTTTCCAGCAAGCCGTTCCACGTCACCCCCAGCTCCGAGACGTAGGCGGGCGGCGAGTCGACATCGACGTCGAGGTTCCACAGGTAGCGGTTGCCGGTCAGCTCCAACCGCTTGGTGACGGTAGCGCCGTCGACCTGACCCGAGAAGACGACGGTCCCCGATTCGTCTCCGGCGAGGGTGAGCTCCTTGCGGTCGACCGAATAGAGAACATCGCGGTCGTCTGCCTCTCCGCCCTTGCCGCGCAGATGGAGCCCCAGCGGCAGGGGAGAGCCCGGTCCGACCTGGACCAGCTCCTGATGCGGGCCGCCCTTCTCGGCGGTCTCTTCGTATTGCTTGAGGCGCAGGCTCTTCAGTCGTGCGCCCGCGGTAGTGAAGACGGCGCGAAAGACATCGGTCTCGACCACCACGTCCTCGCCTTCGACGAGGGGTGCCGCGCTGTCCCGACTTGCCGGCGGCGCATCGACTGCCGGAGCCGCGTCGGGCGCCGTTACGAGCGGGTCCACCGGCGCGGCGGGTGGCGGGGCGTCGGCAACCGGTGCCGCCGGTTCGCCTTGAGCCGACTCCTGTCCCGGCTCGGCAAGCGGGGCGTACTGCTTGAGAACGACCTCGTTCCAGACGAGCAGGATCAGCAGCGAGATGACGATGGCGAGCAGCGCGTTGCGTTCCATGGATTTCGAGCTCGCTCAGCTCCCCACTGCGGTGTGGCTGCTGGGTGCCTTGCGGACGGGATCGTAACCGCCCGGATTGTAGGGGTGACAGCGCAGAATGCGGCACATCGCCAACCACGTGCCGCGCATTGCTCCCAGCTCGCCGATAGCCTCGGCGGCGTATACCGAGCAGGTCGGGTGGAACCGACAGTGGGCGCCGAGCAGCGGCGACACAACGGTCCGATAGGCCCCGATGATGCCGATCAGCAATTTCTGCAGCCACGACATGGCGATCACTCGCCTCGCATCCCCAACGCGGAGCTCAGCTCTCGCGCTACTTGGAGATACGGCAAGAGGTGTGCTCCGGGGCGGGCGATGACCAGGACGTCGCGCGGTGGGTCGATGTCTGTGCGATGCCGGCGAAAGTACTCCCGCACCAGCCTGCGGATGCGGTTGCGCGCCGGCGCATTGCCGGTCTTGCGGCTGGCGGTGATGCCGAGCCGCGAAGGTTCTTCACGCCGCTCGCGAGTGATCACAGTAAAGTGCTCCGAACGCCGCCGCCGGCCGCTGTTTTGCAGCGCCAGGTACTCGCGGCGCTTGCGGATCCGGAACTTCTGCGGGTAGCCCTGCGAAATGTCCCGATCCGCCGCGGCCTGCGTCAAGATGGCTGTTTCGGTGGAATCGAGACGGTAAGCCGCTTGCGCCCTTTGGCGCGGCGGCGCTTGAGAACCTGCCGGCCGCCCGGTGTTGCCATGCGCGCGCGGAAACCGTGACGCCGCTTCCGACGTCGATTGCTTGGCTGATAAGTGCGTTTCATGTGAACCCCGGAATGGTAGGGAGCCCGCGGCCTACTCGGCGGCCTGGCCAGCCTCGGATGCGGTTGTTTCGGCTCCGGTCGCGGGAGCCTTCTTCGAGAACGCTTTCAGATAATGCTGTTCGCAGAGTCCGCGGCGATGCGGCGCCTTGCCACAGTCTTTCTCGTTGCAGGAGCGATGGCGCGGCTTGCCCATCGCGCCCTTGCGCCACTTGCGATAGTGGCGGTCGCAGTAACCCTTGGCGCGGACGTCCTTGTCGCAGCTGTCCGCCTTGCACGTACCCTTGCTCGCCATGATCGGAGCGCTCCTCCTGACGATCGACCGACGATCTTGCCGCAGTCGACGACTTTCCATTTGATTTCGGCCCGGCCAGGCGCCGGAAAGTCGCGAACTATGCCACTTCCCCAAACACGAATCCACCCCCGGCGCGCCGAGGGGCCAGGCCCGCGCCGGCGGCCCCCAGGGAGCCAATTCAAGCTTGACCGAGCCTCGGACCAGAGGACTACTCCTGTGCACGAACAAGGGGGTGAACGATGGACTTGCGTGCGACCGCGATAGCAACCGTTTGCCGCTTGATCGCTCCGCTGGCCGTTGTTGCCATTCGGCGTACCGATCTGGGGGCAGCTCTTCCGGCGGCAAGCTGCAGACGAACTCGCACGCGCTCATGATCCGGTCCCCATTCACAGTTCCCCGCTCGGCGTGTACTTGACGAGGACGCGGCTGCCATCGGCGAAGCCTGTGCGAAACTTCTCTTCGTGGCTCTTCCAGCCGCCGGGGTATTTCTCGGCGAACGTCTTCATTAGCAGCGCCTGCGCCTCGGCGTCAGCGACCACTTCGCCGGTCGCCGAAAACGCGGGTCCGTCTGGTTTGCCGACCGAGATCTTCGCCCCGGGCCGTCCCCACTCGATGCGCTTGACTCGCCACGACTTGGGGCTCGTCCCGACCCAGACGGCGCCGTCGTGATAGAGGAACCAGATCTCCGCCGGTTTGCCGAGCGAACCGTCCTTGCGCGTCGACGAGATGTAGACGTACTCCGACTTCTCGAGCAGCGCCTCGGTCTCGGCGGGTAGAGCAGCAACCCACGTCGCGAGCAAAACGACCGAGATGACCGCTGCGAGTACCGATCTCCATCTGTTTCCCACTGTGTTCATCTGTGGCTCCTTGTTGGCGGCATTCTCGCCCCCCGCGCGGAGCTGACTCAAGTCCGTCGCGACCTTGTGCACCTCAGCATCGGGTGTGCTAGCCACTGGGCCATGCGACTCAACGACCAGCGCGGTGTCATCGGCTATGTCATCCTCGTCGTCCTGGTGCTCTCTTTCACTGCCGGACCGCTGGTCCTGCACTTCGGCCAGAAGACGCACAACCGACTCTCGTTCGACATCGAGCAGACGTATCCGCCGGAGAAGGAGATCGTGCCGGGTGAGGTTTTCGCCACGACGCTGGCGGCCGTCGTCCGCCACGAGCTCGACGGCCGGACGGGATGGCGGCCGAACGACTTCATCCTCTGGGGCCCGTCGCTGTGGGCGGACAACAACGCCAACCGGCAGCTCGGCATCATTCAGACGGTGCGCGAATCGGCGCGCGTCTTCAAAGACCATCTGACGAAGATTTCATCGAACGAGTTCGACCAGCGCCTGGTGCAGGCCGACACGATGTTCCGCAACGACGCGGAGAGGTTTTGGTTCCCGTCGGCCGAGAGCCGCTATCGCGAGGGTGTCCAGTTGCTCGAGCAATACGTCGCGGGATTGCACAAGACGCCGCAGACGTCGCGGCCGATGAACGTGCGCAACGTCGAAGCGATCCGCCTGTTCCAGGCGTGGACGGACATTCTCGGCGGCGCTCACGCCAACTTGTACAAGTCGCAGGAAGCCGACGGATCGTCGGTTCGCCCCTGGCACACCGACAACTACTTCTACCACGCCCAGGGCAATGCCCACGTGATGTACCATCTCGCCAAAGCGTTGCAGCGGGAGTACGGCCGCGAGCTGCAGCAGCGGCCGACCGTGAAAGAGCTGCTCGACGAAGTCGTGCACGCGCTCGGCAAGGCGGCGAAGCTGAAGCCGCTCATCGTCCTCGACGGCGGCTCGGCGAGCATCATCGCCAATCACCGGCGCAACCTCGAGGTGTACATCTCGGACGCGCGGCAGAAGATGTACTCGATTCGCGAAGAGCTCGAGAA
>CADEER010000014.1:0-7453 GCA_902826395.1 uncultured bacterium | reverse complement strand
ATGAAGAGCTATAGGAGCTTTGCGGAGCAGGCGCTGCATTACTTCGATCGGCCCCACGACGGGGTGCCGCGCCGGCCGATCGAGTGCGCCGCGGCCTGGCGCGGCGCTGACATCGCTGGCGATGATTCGTGGATGGTTCGCTTGTCCGAGCCGGACGTCGCGGAGATCGAGTCCGCGGTAGCGCACGCCAAGAGCCTGGGAGGTGCGCTGGCGACCACCGGGCGGGGCGAGTTTCCGCTTCCGACCCTGGCGCCGCGCATCGCCGAGTGGGCGCGCGAGCTGCGCGATGGGCGCGGATTCGTGTTGCTGCGCGGCATTCCGGTCAAGCGCTGGGGGGAGGCCGACGCCTCACTCGCGTACTGGGGCATCGGCCAGCATCTGGGCGCGCCGGGGGCGCAGAACCCGGACGAAGAGCTCCTCGGCCACGTGCGCGACATGGGCGAGGAACGAGACGATCCCTTCGTGCGGCGCTACCGCACCGCCGGGGACATCGCCTATCACTGCGACCTCGCGGATGTTGTCGGTCTGCTGTGCCTGCGTCCGGCGAAACGCGGCGGTGCCAGCCGCATCGTCAGCTCGGTTTCGGTGTACAACGAGCTGCTGCGGCGCCGTCCGGACCTCATCGACCGCTTGTTCGAGCCGTTCTGCCTCGACACGCGCAACGAGAGCGGCACGCCGTACGTGCCGGTGCCGCCGTGTCGCTTCGCCGACGGCGTGCTGCGCACCTTCTACCACAGCGACTACTTCCGATCGGCGCCGCGACACGCGGAAGTGCCGGACTTCACTCCTGCCGAGCGCGAGTTGCTCGACGTCTACGAAGAGATCGCCGCCGATCCTGATCTCTGTCTCGACATGAACTTTGCAGCCGGCGACGTGCAACTCATCTCGAATCACTTCACGTTGCACGCGCGGACGGCGTACGAGGACGACGCCGACCCTGCCCGGCGGCGCCACCTGCTGCGGCTCTGGCTGTCGCTGGAGCGCACTTGAAGACGGCGGCGGGATTCCCCCCTCCACAGCCGCACGATCCGCCGCGCGAGCTGCTTCCGGATCTGCTGTTCGTGCATGGGACCTTTCGCATGGCGCCGGGCATGACGATCAACCGCAACATGGTGGTGCTGCGCGACCGCGGCCAGCTGACACTGATCAACGCGATCCGTTTGAACGAGGCCGGTGAGGCCTCCCTGGAAGCATACGGCGAAGTCGAAAACGTCGTCCGCCTCGGACCGCTGCACGGCCTCGACGACCCGTACACGGTGCAGCGCTTCGGCGCGCGCTTCTGGAGTCAGAGCGGCGGCGATCGCTACGCGGAGCCGCTGCCGGACGTCGTCATCACCGATGAAACGACAGCGCCAGTCGAGGACGCGGAGATCATCATCCTGAAGGAAACCGTGCTGCCGGAGTGCCTGTTGTTGTGGCGGCGCCACGGAGGCGTACTGATCGCTTGCGACGCAGTGCAGAACTGGGAGTCGACGTCGCGTTGTTCGCTGCTCGGCAAGATCGCCTGCCACGCGTTCGGATTCATGCACCCCGCCAACATCGGCCCGTTCTGGATAAAGCTGATGACGAAACCGGGCGGATCGCTGAAGCCCGACTTCGACCGCATCCTCGCCCACGAGTTCGATCATCTGGTCGGCGCGCACGGTCAACCGCTGATCGGTGGAGCGCGCACGGCGTTGACAAAAGCGGTCGCCAGAGTGCTGTGATCAATCGCGAAGCGCCGATGCGCGATGCGACAGATCGAGAGGAGATGCCATGGGTCGTTGGACGAGAGAAGAGCTCGAGGAGGCGTTCGACAACTACCAGAAGACCGCGCTCGCGGCCGGAACGTCGGGCGACTGGCGCGCCTGGGCGGATCTTTTCACGGAGGACGCCACCTACGTCGAGCACGGCTTCGGCACGCTGTGTGGGCGAGAGGCGATCTACAATTGGATCTCGGCGATCATGGTGAAGTACCCGAACCGCGAGATGAAGTACTTTCCCATCGAGTGGTACATGATCGACGAGTCGCGCGGCTGGATCAGTTGCTACGTGTGGAACCGCATGGTCGATCCCGGCGACGGCAGCCTGCATCAGTCGGGCAATCTGACGCTGCTCAAGTATGCCGGCAACGGTCGCTTCAGCTACGAAGAGGACGCCTACAACCCGGCCAACTTCGGCAAGATGATCATGGGCTGGATGGAGGCCAAGCAGCGCTGCGAATCGGGCGAGTCGTCGGCCGAGAAACGCCACATCGGGACACTGAAGAACGACATGAAGTAAGACAACCTCGTCCGCGAGGATTCATGTTGACAGTTGAGGGTTGTCGGGCGGATGTTTCACGCGTTGGTAGGGGGAGCTATGACCATTCGAGGTCTGGGATCTTTCGTCTGCGCCGCTCTGATGTACTCGTCGTCGGTCGCCGCCTGCCCGGGTGACTGTGACGGCGACGAGGCGGTGTCGGTCAATGAAGTGATCGTTGCCGTTCGGGTTCTCTTGGATCGCGCTCCGCTGAGCGACTGCGTCGCGATCGATGCTGACGGTGACGGCGCTGTTACGGTGGGCGAATTGGTAGTCGCCGTGCGCTCCGGTCTCGACGGATGTTCACTTTGCGGCAACGGGCGCATCGATCCAGGAGAAGAGTGCGACGCTGGCGATCCCGAGGTCCAATGCTTCACCGATTGCACGGTATGTTGCTCGGGCAACTTCGATTGCACCACCTCGAGGTGCTGTTGGGACGGGCCGGAAGGCGGACTCGTTCGCTTCGATCCCGAATGTCGCGAATGCGGTGAGATAGGCCAAAGCTGTGGCTACTCGACATTCTACGATTCGACATGTTGCGAAGGCTTGACGTGTGGTGACCTGCGCGAATTCGAGGGCCGGGCGCTCATCGGCACATGCTGCGCACTGGCCGGTTCGGCGTGCCTTACCGACGACGACTGCTGCGGCCCCAACGATTCTGGGGACGATGCTTGCGTCGACGGGACCTGCTCCTACGGTCGCAGCGGCGGGCAGTGCGAGCCAGGTGCCGCCAACCCATGCCGGGACCCGGCCGAGCGATGCCTGCACCACTTCTTTATGAATGAGATCTGGCACACTTGCCGAGTGCCGCCGCCGTCGACGCCTTTACCTGAACCCTGCGTGCGAGAATTCTGCAAAGTCGGCGACTTCGAAGCTCCGTGCTGCGGCGCGAACGAGGTGTGCGAACGCGTCGTCCGCGAAGGAGTCCGTGCCTGTTGCCTCGCCGGCGAAGCACCCGGGACGTGCCAATGAGAACCCCGGCCCCGAATGGACCTCAATCGAGCTCCACGTGCGTCCGCACCAGCACGACGGCGTACGGGTTCCACGTCGACAAAAGCCAGAAGACGTCGGCCGCATCGTCGCCGACGGCGCGCGTGTACTGATCGATGATGTTGGCGCCGTAGAGGGCGGCGCCGCTGTCGCCGTCGAACTGCGAGATGCAGAGCGGCCGCACCGGCGGGTCGGCGGGGTTCGCGGTGCAGCCGGCCGGCGCGCGCTTGCCGCACGCCATGTCCTCGGCGACGACTTCTTCGGGCATGGCGACCTGGGCATCGGTCCACGGCCCCCACGGGTCCGGCGCGAGGCGGGCGTACATGGCGCCGCGCACCGGTTGTGACTCGCCGGCGATACTGTCGGGGTCGGTGTAGTCGACGACGCTGCCGCTGTAGATGGTCAGCCAGCGCTCGAGTGGCGCGATCCAACTCACCGCGGCGTGGTTCACCGGCTCGAGCTCGCCCGTGTACAGAGGCGCCGCGTCGCGCTGGTCGACGCTGTACTGCGGGTCGCCGACGCTCGCGACCCCCGTGAAATAGCGCGGTTCGAATACGACTCGATCGGGACCGTCCGCTTCGAACGGCAGCGGGTGGTACATGAAGTAGGGCGGCGCCTCGCCCTCGCGCGCCTGATCGTCGAAGCCGGGGCGGCCCCACAACAGCAATGCGTTCGTCCCCTCGCGGTAGTCGAACGGCTCGCCGCTGTCGGGATCGAAGCTGCGCACGGCTCGCGCCGTGAGATTCAGATACTTGTTGGTGAGGAACATCGCCCGCGTGATGTAACGAGTCGGCGAGACGCGCTCGGCGACGTGCAGGTACAGCGCCTGGCTCGACTCGCCCTGCTTGGTGCTGGTCGGATCAAGACACGAGCTGCCGCTGCCGAAAGGCCCGCACTCGAGCTCCGCCGCCTGCGGCGACAGCGTGTCGGGGCACGTTCCTTCGCAATCCTGCCCGCCGCCGATGATGAAGATCGCCCATTCCTTGCGGCCGTCGTAGAACCCGGTGACCGGCGTATTGAGCGGGCCGAGCGGCACCAGCACGCCGTCCCAACGGTACAGCTCGATCGAGCCGAACGACGTCCCCGCCTCGTCGAGGGCGAATGTCACCTCGGGACACTCTGCGTCGGGAATCGAATCGGTGGCCGTGAAACCCGGCCAGTCGTCGGCGGGCCGCTCCAGCGTCCCGAGCGAATCGTCGTTGACCTGGATCGGACAGATGTCGATGCGCTGCCAGGTGTCGCCGAACAGGATGTGGATGATGCCGTCGCGTTCGTAGGTCCAGCCGAGGTCGGTGCCGAATGCCTTGACCGGCGGAGTCGGTGGAAACGCCGCCATCGCCGCGTCGCGCGCTGGAACGATCGCGCAGACCCGGTTGGTCTCGAGCAGAGCCGTCGTCGGTCCACTGGCCCCGTCGTCGTCATCCCCGCAGGCCGCGAGACAGATCGCCACCAGAACGATGCTCGAGCAGATGCCGCGCATGATCGCCCCTCCCGTGGCTACCCCATTAGCAGCCCCTAGCTCGGGCACAATCGCGGCGGGAGATTCAGGTAATCGGCGGGCTTCATCCGGGGACCAAGCGGTCCCAATGGTCGCTCCACCCCAGTACCCATGCTAGCTTCCGGCGCCATGTCACGGCCGGTCTGGCTCTTCTCGATGGATACGGAGCAGTTTCACGCCCCGCCGATGACGACCGGGGCTTTGGTTGCACACTACGCGGCGCGTGGAACGGGCGCATCGCGAACGCACGTCGAGCTGGTCCATTTCCTCACCGGAGACGAGCTCGAGAGATGGACGGCCGAGCAGTGGCCAGGGCCGGTGCTGGCTCGCGCCGAGGCGGCGGTCGACGCGGGGCTGCAGCCGGTGTTCGGCTTCTCCTGCTACACCTGGAACGTCGCCGAGTTCGTCGCCATCGCGCGCCGTGTCAAAAGCACGCTGCCGGCTGCCCTCGTGGTCGCCGGCGGCCCGCACGTGCAGCGGGCGCAGGACTTCCTCTACGAAGACGGCTTCGACGTCATCGTGCTCGGCGAGGGCGAGGAGACTTTCACCGAATTGCTCGATTGCGGCTCGCGTGCCGATTGGGCAAACCTTCGCGGTATCGCATACCTGGACGATGCGGGTGAGGTCGTGCGCACGCCGGCCCGCGCCCGTGCGACGGTCCTCGACTCTTTCCCCACCGCCCTCGATCACGTCCCGCTGCGCGATGCCGACGGCGAGCCGCTGTACAAACAAGTCGCGTACGAGACCAGCCGGGGCTGCCCGTATCGATGCTCGTTCTGCGAGTGGGGAACGGGCGCGATCGGCACCAAGATGTATCAGTTCTCGCTGCCGCGCATTCGCGCCGATCTCGAGCGCCTGGTGCAGGGCGGCGTCGAGGACATCTGGCTGTGCGACTCGAACTTCGGCGCGCTGCGGGAAGACGTCGCCAAGACCGAGCTGGTGATCGAGCTGCGCGACCGCTACGGCCTGCCGCGCTCGTTCGCGACATCGTGGTCGAAGAACCACAACCGCCGCGTCCAGGACATGGTGCGCCTGCTGCACGACAACGGCCTGCTATCGCACTATCACCTGGCGCTGCAGACGCTGACGCCGCTCGCGCTCGAGCTCAGCCACCGCACCAACATGCGGGCCAACGACTACGAGCCGATCGTCAAGTCGCTGGCCGAGGACGGAATCCCGGTCGCCGCGGAGCTGATCTGGGGATTGCCGGGCGACACGCTTGACGAGTTCGAGGCCAACCTCGGGCACCTGCTGACCATCTTCCCCAACATCAACATCTTCGGCTACACGCTGCTGCCGGGGACGGAGTTCTACGAGCGCCGCGAGGAGTACGCGCTCGAGACGATCCCCGTCGCGGGCTACGGTAAGGCAAAAGGCGAGTACGTCGTCGGTTGTCACACCTTCACCCGCGACCAGGGCGAGGAAGGCTACTTCCTGATCACCGCCTACATCATCCTATCGCGCGGCCAGATCATGCCGCTGGTGGCGCGCCACCTGGCGTTTGCCGGGCTTCCGGTCGCCGCCCTGTTGCGACGAGTGCTGCGCAATCTGTTGCAGGAGTTCGCCGGCGACGCTCCCGATCTCGTGGGACCCGACCGGATGTCGATCTACGAGAACCGCGCCGCTCTGTTCCAACTCTTCATCGCCAACTGCACGCGCACGTACGAGGTGGTGTCGAGCGCGCTCGACGGTTGGCTCGACGATCACGCCGCAGGCGACGCCAGAGCGTCGGCGCGGCGCGTTCTGCAAGTCGACGAGGCCCTGTGCCCGAGCGTCGGCGAGAAACACGTCCGCCGCCGGCACCTGGAGTTCGACGCCGTCGCCGTCGAAACGGCCCTGATGCGCATGGAGCCCGCACCGGTCTCCGCCCTGGCTCCGGACGAAATGCGCGAGATCGAAGTCGACGTTCCGGGTGGCGTCGGCCACATCATGCTCGACCCCGACGGCGGCGCCTGGGTACGCGGCACGCTGCGCCGCGCTCGGTCGGCGCCCACTGCAAAAGCGCACGGGCCGCGCGCCGACTGACGCGCGACTCCATCTCACGGTATTGCGATCCACTGCCGATCGGTCCCAGTGGCATCACCGCACGACGCGCCTCACGGACAGCCGAGGAAACGCGGATCGAGGCAGTCTGTCGCCGTCACATCGATCGTGCCGTTGAACCCGACGTCGAACTCGACGAGGTTGGGTTCGTAGGTCAAATACGACCGGCGATCGCCGCCGAAGTCCGCGACCATTTCGCCGGCGCTCGGACAGATTCCTGACCAGCCGAGCTCCGCGATCACCGGCTGGGTTATTTGGAGGTTGCCGCCGGTGCAGGTCGACGCGATGCCGCGATTGCAATCACCGATGCAGATCGCCTGGGCGCCGGCGGTGCGCGGCGGAACCAGTGCCAAGCCGTAGAAGACAACGATCGCAGCGCTGCGGCGGCGATCCAGCGAGAACATCCGCGATGTCTGCGCCATGGGCCCCCCAACCGACGAAGGTCGTTGATTCGACGGTCGGTTTCTATCAGGAAGCCGCTCGGAGTTGGAGGGCGCGCGACGCCGCCGCGTCTGGCCGCGCTCTGTGCAGGGATCAGGCCGCGCGCCGGCTGACGCGCAGGCGATCCCCGAGCAGGCGCCGCACCAGGCCGCGGACGTACGAGACTTCCAGTCCAAGCAGGTCGCAGGTGCGCGCGAACGA
>CADEER010000013.1:1810-72414 GCA_902826395.1 uncultured bacterium | reverse complement strand
AGCGCGTCCAACGGTGGGCGCGCTGGCGAGACAAAGGCGTCTTGTCCGATCGAATCAGCGATCGGAAGGCGCCTTTTTTGTTTTGTGATCGGAGGAATTCGCAATGCGGATAGCTCGATGGATGCGCGTGACGGTGGTGATCGCCGCATCGATCGCGGCGCGCGACGCGGGCGCGGCGATGCTGGAAGTCGAAAAAGACGAGCTCAAGCTCGGCTTCATCAAGCTCACCGACTGTGCGCCACTGGTGATCGCCAAGGAGCACGGCTTCTTCGAGGACGAGGGCTTGTTCGTCACACTCGAAGCGCAAGCGAACTGGAAGATCCTGCTCGATCGCGTCATCGGCGGTGAGCTCGACGGCGCGCACATGCTGGCGGGTCAACCGATCGGCGCGACGATCGGCATCGGCACGCAGGCCGACGTCATCGCGCCGTTCAGCATGGATCTCAACGGCAACGCCATCACCGTGTCGAACGACATCTGGAAGGAGATGCAGACCCACGATCCGGCGCTGGCGGGCGACAAACCGCCGCATCCGATCACCGCCAACTCGTTGCAACCGATCGTCGACGCCTACAAGAAGCAGGGCAGCCCCCTGCGCATGGCGATGGTGTTTCCCGTCTCCACGCACAACTACGAGATCCGCTACTGGCTCGCGGCCGCCGGCATCAGTCCCGGCTACTACACCAGCGGTGACACGACCGGCACCACCGATGCCGACGTATTGTTGTCGGTCACGCCGCCGCCGCAGATGCCGGCGACCCTCGAGCAGGGGACGATCCAGGGCTACTGCGTCGGCGAGCCCTGGAACCAGCAAGCCGTACATCGCGGCATCGGCATTCCGGTGGTGACCAACTACGAGATCTGGCGCAACAAGCCGGAGAAAGTCTTTGGCGTCACGCGCGAGTGGGCCGAGGCGCATCCGAAGACGATGGTCGCGCTGGTAAAGGCGCTGATCCGCGCCGGCAAGTGGCTCGACGCCAGCGACGCCAACCGGCGCGAAGCGGTCTCCATCCTGGCGCGCAGCGAGTACGTCGGAGCCGACCCGGAAGTCATCGCCAACAGCATGACCGGGACCTTCGAGTTCGAGAAGGGCGACGTCCGCCCGATGCCGGACTTCAACGTCTTCTTCCGACACGATGCCACCTACCCGTTCTACAGCCACGCAGTCTGGTTCCTGACTCAGATGCGCCGCTGGGGACAGATCGGGGAAGCCAAGCCGGACGCCTGGTACGACGAAATCGCCCGCCGCGTGTACCGGCCCGACATCTACCGCGAGGCGGCGCGCCTGCTGATCGAAGAGGGCGAGCTGCAGGCGAGCGAGCTGCCTGAGACCGACGGCTACGAGGCGCCGGACGACGGCTTCATCGACGGCGTCGTCTTCGACGGCCGCAAGCCGAACGAGTACCTGGCGAAGTTCGCCATCGGCATCCAGGGCGCGAGCCTGCGCAGCGGCGGCGACGGATCTTCCGTCGCCGCCGCGGACTGAAGAGGAGGATCGGGCATGACGACGCGCGCGCGCGTAATCCGCGGCTTCGAGATCGCCGGTTTCGACTTGTTCGTACCGATCCTGCGACTGCTGTTCGGCGAAGAGCCGAAGGCGCAACTGCTGCAGCTCGTGCGCACGATCGGACTGCCGGCGATCGCCTTCGCGGTCTTTCTCCTCGGCTGGTCGCTGACCGCCGCCAAGATCGAGACCAGCATCGGCGCCGTGCCGGGTCCGGTCGCCGTGTGGCACGCGGCGGGAGATCTCCTCTCCGAGCACCGCGCCGAGCGACAGAAGGAGCGAGAGTTCTACGCCCGCATGGACGTCCTGCGCACCGAGTGGGAGGCCGCGGGCAAGGTGTGGAAGCCACGGCGCTACACCGGCAAGCCGACCTACTTCGACCAGATCGCGACCAGTGTCGGGACCGTGTTCGCCGGCTTCGTCATCGCGACGCTGGTCGCGGTTCCGCTCGGCATCCTGTGCGGCATCAGCCCAGGCTTCTACGCGGCGATCAACCCGCTCATCCAGATTTTCAAGCCGGTGTCGCCGCTGGCGTGGTTGCCGATCGTGATGATCCTGGTCAGCGCGCTCTACACATCGGCCGATCCGATGTTCGAGAAGTCGTTCATCAGCTCGGCGGTGACGGTGGCGCTGTGCTCCCTGTGGCCGACCCTGGTGAACACCGCCCTCGGCGTCTCGTCCGTCGAGCGCGATTACCTCAACGTCGCGCGGGTGCTGAAGCTCGGTTGGTTCCGCACCGTGACCAAGATCGTCGTCCCCGCCGCGCTGCCACTCATCTTCACCGGACTGCGCCTGTCGCTCGGAGTCGGCTGGATGGTGCTGATCGCGGCGGAGATGCTGGCGCAGAACCCCGGCCTCGGAAAGTTCGTCTGGGACATGTTCCAGAACGGCAGCAGCCAGACTCTCGCCCAGATCATGGTCGCCGTCGCCACCATCGGAATCATCGGCTTCCTGCTCGATCGGATCATGATCGCCGTTCAACGCCTCGGCAGCTGCGGCCGCGAGCAGATGTGAGGCGCGCCATGGCCCATCTCGACATCTGCGCGGTCAGCAAGTCGTACGTCACCAACGGTCGGCGCAACGAAGTGCTGTCGGGAATCAACCTGTCGATCGAACGCGGCGAGCTCGTCGCCATCATCGGCTACTCGGGCAGCGGCAAGACCACCCTGCTGTCGCTGCTCGCCGGACTCAGCAAACCCGACACCGGCCGCATCGAGCTCGACGGCGCGCCCGTCGTCGGCCCGGGTCCGGATCGCGGCGTCGTCTTTCAGAACTACTCGCTGCTGCCCTGGTTGAGCGTGCGCGACAACGTCGCGCTTGCCGTCGACAGCGTGTACCCGCGGTGGACGAGAGAGCAGCGCCGGGCGCGCGTCGAAGAGTCGATCGCGCTGGTGAATCTGTCCGCTGCCGCGGCGAAGCGCCCCGCGGAGCTGTCGGGCGGCATGCGCCAGCGGGTCGCGGTGGCGCGGGCGCTCGCGATCGATCCGAAGATCCTGCTCCTCGACGAGCCGCTGAGCGCTCTCGACGCTCTCACCCGCGCGACACTGCAGGACGAGATCGAGCGCATCTGGCAGGCCGACCAGAAGACCGTCGTCCTGATCACCAACGACATCGACGAAGCGATCCTGCTCGCCGATCGCATCGTGCCGCTCACCCAGGGGCCGCGCGCGACGCTCGGTCCGAGCTTCCACGTCCCGTTGGCGCGGCCGCGCGATCGCAAGGGCGTCAACCACGACCCTGCGTTCAAGCGCATCCGCCACGACATCACCGAGTACATGATGCAGATCGGCCGGCGCGGACCTGCAACTTCGAGTGCGCCGCTGCCGCCGCTGCCGGACTTATCCCCGGCCGATCTGCGACCGGCGGCTCGCCCCTACGTTTGAGGAGCATGCGATGAAGCGCAACGAACGCTCCTATCTCGAGCTCTACAAGGTCACCAAGGCGTACCCGACGCAGTCCGGTCCGGTAGCGGTAGTCGAGGACTTCAACTTGCACGTACAGCGCGGCGAGCTGCTCTCGATCATCGGCCACTCCGGCTGCGGCAAATCGACCGTCCTGTCGATGATCGCCGGCCTGACGCCACTCACCGACGGCGGCATCGTCCTCGACGGTCGCGAGATCGACGGCGCCGGCCCGGACCGCGGTGTCGTCTTCCAATCTCCTTGCCTGCTGCCTTGGCTGAGCGCTTTCGAGAACGTGATGCTCGGAGTGCGGCAGGTCTACCCGCACGCGAGCCGCGCCGAGCAGCGCCAGATCGCCTCTTACTACCTGCATCTGGTCGGGCTCGGCGGCGCCCTCGACGCGAGCCCGCGCCAGCTTTCGGCCGGCATGCAGCAGCGGGTCGGAATCGCCCGTGCCTTCGCCCTGCAGCCGAAGCTGCTCCTGCTCGACGAGCCTTTCGGAATGCTCGACTCGTTGACCCGGCTGGAGTTGCAGGAAGTGCTCCTCGACCTGTGGAGCAAGTACGCGATCACGGCGGTGTTGATCACGCACGACGTCGACGAAGCGCTGCTGCTGTCGGACCGCGTGGTGATGATGACGTCCGGACCGCGAGCGCGCGTCGGCGACATTCTCGACGTGCGACTGTCCCGCCCCCGCAAGCGCGGTCAACTGCTCGAAGATCCGCAGTACTACGCGTTGCGCGAGAGGTTGATCGGTTTTCTCGCCGCCGAGACGGCGGCGCAACCCCGCCAGAGCGACGCGGCGTAAGGAGAGCTCGTCATGAAGCAGACGGTCGTCGTAGTGGGCAACGGCATGGTCGGGCAGCGCTTCTGCGCGCTGCTGCGCGAGACCCGCGGCTGCGAGCGCTTCCGCATCGTCGTGCTCGGCGAGGAGCCGCGCCCGGCCTACGATCGCGTGCATCTCACCGAGTACTTCTCCGGCAAGAGCGCCGCCGACCTCGAGATCGCACCGCGCTCCTGGTACCGCGATCAGGGCATCGAGTTGCGCGTCGGCACGCCCGCGATCGCGGTCGATCGCGGGCGCAGGGTCGTCGCCGCCGGCGGCGGACTCGAGGTCCGATACGACCACCTGGTCCTGGCAACCGGCTCGGCGCCGTTCGTACCGCCGCTGCCAGGCATCGACCGACGCGGTGTCTTCGTCTATCGCACCATCGAAGACCTCGACGCGATCCGCGACGCGGCCGCTTCCCGCCAGTCGGCAGCGGTGATCGGCGGCGGCCTGCTGGGTCTCGAGGCCGCCAAGGCTCTCTACGATCTGGGTTTGAGCGCCCACGTCGTCGAGGCCGCGCCGTGGCTGATGCCGCGCCAGCTCGATCGCGACGGCGCCGAGCTGCTCGCCGCCAAGATCCGAGCACTCGGCGTGCAAGTGCACACCAACAAGCGCACCAACGAGATCATCGGAACCGAGTCCGGCGGCATGCGCTTCTGCTTCGACGGCGGCGAGTCGCTCGACGTCGATCTGATCGTCGTCTCGGCCGGCATCAAGCCGCGCCAGGAGCTCGCCGCCGGCTGCGGCCTCGAGCTCGGACCGCGCGGCGGCATCGCGGTCGACGCGACCATGCGCACCTCGGACCCGACCATCTTCGCGATCGGCGAGTGCGCCAGCCACGACGGCACGGTCTACGGCCTGGTCGCTCCGGGCTTCGAGATGGCCGACGTCGCCGCCGCTCAGATTGCAGGCTTTGACAAGTCGTTCCGCGCCGGCGACCTGTCGACGAAGCTCAAGCTGCTCGGCGTCGAGGTCGCCTCGATCGGTGAGTCGACGGCGCCGCAGACGATGGAGCACACGCACGTCGCCGTGCGCGACGAGGTCGCCGGCGTGTACAAGAAGCTGATCGTCCGCCGCGAGACTCGCACCCTGATCGGCGCGGTGCTGGTCGGCGACACCAGCGACTACGCCAACCTGCTGGGGCTGTTCCGCCGAGCCGAGCCTCTGCCGGAGCGGCCGCTGTCGCTGATCGTCGACGGCACGGCGGTACGCGGCGGCGAAGGCGCCGAGCTGACCGGCGACAGCCTGCTGTGCACTTGCAACAACGTCACCGTTGACGACGTCGTCACCGCGGTCGCCGGCGGCGCCGTCACCATGCCGGCGATCCAGGCCTGTACCAAGGCTACCACCGGGTGCGGCGGTTGCGGGCCTCAGATCAAACAAGTCCTCGAGCGCGAGCTGCAGCGCGCCGGAGTCGAGGTGCGCAAGCAGATCTGCGAGCACTTCGCGCTGCGCCGACAGGAGCTGTTCGATCTCGTCCGGGTGCGCGGCTTCCACACCTATTCCGAGGTGCTCACCCAGTGCGGTCGCGGCGGCGGCTGCGAGGTCTGCAAGCCGGTCGTTGCGTCGATCCTCGCATCGATCCACGCCGAGCCGGCGAGCGAGCAGCCGGTCATCCAGGACACCAACGATCGCTTTCTCGCCAACATCCAGCGCGGCGGCACCTATTCGGTGATTCCTCGCATTCCGGGCGGCGAGATCACCGCCGAGAAGCTGATCGCGATCGGCGAAGTGGCGCGTCGCTACAACCTGTACGTGAAGATCACCGGCGGCCAGCGCATCGACATGCTCGGCGCCCGTCTCGATCAACTGCCCGACATCTGGGAAGACCTGGTCACCGCCGGCTTCGAGAGCGGCCATGCCTACGCGAAGGCGATGCGCACCGTGAAGAGCTGCGTCGGATCGACGTGGTGCCGCTACGGCGTTCTCGACTCGGTCGGCTTCGCGATCCGCGTCGAAGAGCGCTACAAGGGCCTGCGCGCGCCGCACAAGCTCAAGTCGGCGGTGTCGGGATGCATTCGCGAGTGCGCGGAGGCCCGAAGCAAGGACTTCGGCATCATCGCCACCTCCGAAGGCTGGAATCTCTACGTCTGCGGCAACGGCGGCTCGAAGCCGCGGCACGCCGTGCTGCTCGCCGCCGGCATCGATGACGAGACCTGCCTGCGCTACATCGACAGGTTTCTGATGTTCTACATCCGCACCGCCGATCCGCTGACCCGCACGGCGCGCTGGCTGGAAGAGCTCGACGGCGGCATCGACTACCTGCGGGCCGTGATCATCGACGACGTGCTCGGCATCGGGGCGCAGCTCGACGCCGAGATGCAGGCGGCCGTCGACGGCTATCGCTGCGAGTGGGCCGAAGTCGTCAACGACCCGGAGAAGCGGAGTCGCTTTCGCGCCTTCGTCAACGCGTCGGAAAGCGACCCGTCGATCGCGTTCGCCGACGAGCGCGGTCAGATCCGCCCGTCTTCGGGCGGCGGCGCCATCTCCCTGCCGCCCGTCAATGGCGGTCCGCACGAGGACGCGCCGGTGCGCTTCGAAGAGGCGCGTCATGTCTGAGCCGCTGTGGATCGCCGTGTGTCATCGCGACGACGTGATTCCGGACGGCGGCGCCTGCGTCTTTTATGAGGGAATCCAGATCGCCGTGTTCCGGATCGCTGCGCGCGACGAGTGGTATGCCGTCCAGAACCGCTGCCCGCACTGGAACGAGCAAGTGCTGTGGCGCGGGATGACCGGTGAGCGCGACGGCGAACCCAAGGTCGCCTGCCCGATGCACAAGCGCACTTTCTCGCTGCGCACTGGCGCCGCCTTCGCCGGCGACACGCCGGATCTGTTGACCTTCCCGGTACGTGTAGTCGCCGATGGTCGGGTATTCGTCGGCGTGCCGTCGGCCGAGGTCGTCGCACGCGAGCGCACCGCGGCGACCCACGCGCCATGCGGGAGGGCCGAATGATCCCGCAGCCGATCGGCATCGAACGAAACGCGACGCTTCTCGCCGACGCGCTGGGCGAGCAGCAGAATCTCGGTGCCGCGGAATCCTTTGCTCTCGCGCATGAGCGCGGCGACATCGCCGCCGGCGCGGCGCGCTACCGCGGCCTGATGCCGGCGGCGCCGCCCCATCCTGGACAACAGTACGCCTTCGAGGTCGATCTCGATCGCTGCACTGGCTGCAAGGCCTGCGTCACGGGTTGCCACAACCGCAACGGACTCGACCCCGGCGAGACGTGGCGCTCGGTCGGATTGCTGCTCGGCGGCGACGATGCGCAGCCTCTGCTGCGCCATGTCACGGCGGCCTGCCACCACTGCCTCGACCCGGCTTGTCTGAGCGGCTGTCCGGTGCGCGCCTACGAGAAGGACCGGCACACTGGCATCGTTCGCCACCTCGACGACCAATGCATCGGCTGCCAGTACTGCGTGATGAAGTGCCCGTACGGCGTGCCGCAGTACAACGCCGCGCGCGGCATCGTCCGCAAATGCGACATGTGCACCGATCGCCTCGCCGCCGGCGAGGCGCCCGCTTGCGTTCAGAGTTGTCCGAGCGACGCGATCCGCATCACCGTCGTCGACACCGACCTGACCGCGGCTACATGCTCCGAGCGCTTCGCGGCGGTACCCGGCGCGCCCGACGCGAGCTACACGCGCCCGACAACGGCATACGTCTCGCGCTCGCACGCCGCGCCGACCGCGATCGCTGTGGCGGCCGCGCCGGCGGAGTCGCACCCCTCGCTGGTGGTGATGCTGAGTTTGACACAGGCGGCGATCGGTATCCTGGGATTGGCGGCCGTGCTGCCGATCGGCGACGCGCACGGGACGGCGATCAGCCTCGGGCTCGGCAGCGCCGTCGCCGGCATGGTCGCGGCGCTCTTCCATCTCGGGCGGCCGCAGTGGGCCTTCCGCGCCGTGCTCGGGCTGCGCACGTCGTGGCTCAGTCGCGAGATCGTCGCTCTGTCCGCATTTGCCGGGCTCGCCGCGGCGGCGGCGCTGGCGCACGCTCTTCAGATCGGTGGTGATCGCGGACTGGTCGCGCTCACGGGCGCGACGGGGATCGCGGCTGCCTTTGCGTCTGCCATGGTCTACCGGGATACGCCGCGCGATCATTGGGCGCGCACCGCGACGCCGGCGCGGTTCTTCCTCGCCGCCGCTGCGTCCGGCGCCGTGCTGTTGCTGCTCGCGCATCGGCTCAGCGGTGAAGAGATTCGACCGCTGCTGGTCGGCGTCGCCACCGCGGCGGTGGTCGCGAAGATACTCTTCGAGGTGTGGGACGGCTGGCGACAGGCGCCCTCTACCGCTCGCCAACTCCTCGGCGGCGCGCTGCGCCCGTGGTGGCACATGAGATTGGCGGCGGCCGCGGCATGTGCCGTGCTGCTCGGCGCCACCGCACTGATCGCGCAACCGACGATGACCACCGTACTCGCATGCGCCTTGTGGCTCGCCGGCGACGGCGTCGACCGCCATCTCTTCTTTCGCGCCGCGGTCGCGCCGCGGAATCCCTGAAGGCACTGATGCTCGCCGAAAGTGCACTCCGGCTCGCCGACCTGATGCTCAGGCGGCGCGGCCCATTGAGCACCGAGCTCGAGCAGGTGGCGGGCGGCTTTGACCTCGGGCGTATTCCGGCGCGCCTTGCGCCGGAAGAGTTGCGCACCCTGATCTGCGGCTTCTGTTCGACCGGATGCGCGTTGGATGTGCACATGCGCGACGGCCGCGCCGTCAACCTGACCCCGTCGCCGGCGTATCCGGTAAACGCGGGGATGGCCTGTCCCAAGGGGTGGGAGGCGCTGGCGCCGCTGAGCGCGCCGGATCGGGCTGCGACGCCGTACCTACGCATTGACGGCGCCCTGCGTCCGGTCGACTGGGACACGGCGATGCGCGCCTTCGTGCAACGCTTTCGCGCCATCCAGGTCGAGCACGGCAGCGAGGCGCTGGCGTTCCTCAGCACCGGTCAGATGACCACCGAGGAGATGGCGCTGCTCGGCCAGGTGGCGCGCGGCGGCATGGGCATCGACGGCGATTCCAATACGCGGCAGTGCATGGCGACCGCGCACGTCGCGTACAAGCAGTCGTTCGGATTCGACGCGCCGCCCTTCACCTACGAGGATCTCGAACTCTCCGACGTACTGATCTTCGTCGGCGCCAATCCCGCGATCGCACACCCGATTCTCTGGCATTGGGTGCTGCGCAACCGGCGCAACCCGCAGATCGCCGTAATCGACCCGCGGCTTACCGAGACGGCGGCGATGGCAACGCTGCATGTGTCACCGCGGCCGAAGAGCGACCTGGTGTTGCTGTACGGTCTCGCATACCTGCTGCTGCGGCGCGGCTGGATCGACCGCGAGTTCGTCGACCGCCACACCAGCGGCTTCGCCGACTTCGCCCGCCACGTCGACGCCTACAACCCCGAGCGGGTCTGCAGCGAGACGGGCCTCGCCGAAGCGCAGTTGCACGCGCTCGCCGATCTCATCCGACCCGGACGGCGTGTTTCGTTCTGGTGGACGATGGGCGTCAACCAAAGCCACGAAGGCGTGCGCACGGCGCAGGCGATCATCGATCTGGCGCTGCTCACCGGCAACATCGGCAAGCCGGGCACCGGAGCCAACTCGATCACCGGTCAGACCAACGCCATGGGCTCGCGCCTATTCAGCAACATCACCTGCCTGCCGGGCGGCCGCACCTTTGGAGCAGCCCAGCGCGCCGAAGTGGCGCGCGTCCTCGACGTCGACGAGGACGCCGTCCCGGCCGCCGAGAGCCGGACGTACGACGACATCGTCGAGCGGATTCGAGAAGGGCGGATCCGCGGGCTGTGGGTCGTGGCGACCAATCCAGTGCACTCTTGGATCGACAGCGCCGGCCTTGGCGAGGCGTTCGCGAATCTGGATTGCCTCGTCGTGCAGGATCTCTATCGCACGACCGAGACGGCGCAGCGCGCGGACGTGTTTCTGCCGGCAGCCGGCTGGGGGGAAAAGACCGGAACGTTCATCAACTCCGAACGCAGGATCGGCCTGATACAGAAGGTCAGCCGAGCACCGGGCGCGGCTCTCGCCGACTTCCACATCTTCCGCCTGGTCGCCGAATACTGGGGGTGCGCCGAAACGGTGCGGCGTTGGACATCGCCCGAAGCGGCGTTCCGCATCTTGCAGGACCTGTCGGCAGGCCAGCCCTGCGACTTCAGCGGCATCGGAGGCTACGCCGATCTGCAGCGGCAGGGCGGCATTCAATGGCCCTGCCCGGCTGGCACCGAGCAGCCGGCAACGCAGCGCCGGCTGTTCGCCGACGGCGCGTTCTTTCACACCGACGGCAAGGCTCGCTTCGTGATCGACGAGCCGCGCCCTGCTCCCGAACGGCCCGATCCCACCTATCCGATGACGCTGCTCAGTGGCCGCGCCGGAGTCGCGCAGTGGCACACCGAGACGCGCACCGCCAAATCGGCGGTGCTGCGGAAGCTGTCGGATGCGCAACCCTACGTGGAGATCCATCCCGACGACGCGGCGCGACTCGACGTCGGCGCCGGAGATCGCGTCCGCATCGTCTCGCGCCGCGGATCCGCCATCGCGACCGCGCGCCCGACCCGCTCGATCCGGATCGGTCAGGTCTTCATGCCCATGCACTTCGCCGAGACCAACCGTTTGACCTTCGCCGCGTTCGACCCTCACTCGCGCCAGCCGTCGTACAAAATGGCGGCCGTGCGCATCGAGCGCTTCGTGGCGTCGAGACGAAACAACGGGCCCACTCGAAGTGGGCGGCGGAACCAATAGAGCGAGCGGAGGAAGGTTTCATGCGGTGGAGATGGAGCTGGCCGATCGCCAACATGGTTGTGTGCGCCGCGTGCGCCGGTTGGGCCGCCGAGCCGCCAGCGCCGTCGCCGACCACGAGCGATCAAGTGCGGCGACTGCTCGACAACGAGTACTACAAGGTGAATCTCAACGTCCGAGCGCGAATCGAGCTCGCCGACTTCGAGTCCCTGGAGTCGTCGCAAGCGTACACGATACGAACGCTTCTCGGCGTCGGTTCGAAGCCATTCCACGGACTGTCGGGATATGCCGAGCTGCAAAATGTCCTGGCGATCGATGGCGATCAGTACTTCGACGCAGTCGAGGAGCCGACCGGTCAGACACCGATCGCGGACCCGGACGACACCGATCTGCACCAGCTCTTCGTGCGCTACCAGAACCCCACGCTTTGGGGTGCCGACGCCACGGTGGGCCGCCAGCGCATGGCGCTCGACGATCATCGCTTCATTGGCGACGTCGCGTGGCGTCAGAATGAACAGGTCTTCGACGCCGTGCGCGCCTCGACCAGCCTCGGAGTCGAGCATCTGTCACTGCTGTACGGGTACATCGACTACGTGACTCGCATCTTCGCCAATCAGGGACCGCCGGCATTGCGAAACTTTCGATCCGATTCACATCTGCTGCGCATCGGCTACGACGCGTGGCCGACCGCGCGGATCGCCGCCTTCGCCTACCTTCTCGACTTCGAGAACTCGCCGGGCAATTCCTCCAATTCGTACGGCCTGCGCGTCACCGGGGCGCAGCCGCTTACCGCGCCATGGGCGCTGTCCTACGCGGCGTCCTACGCGGCGCAGACCGACGCCGCGAACAACCCGGTCGACTACGTGGCCCACTACGTCGCTGCCGAAGGCGGCGCCAGTTATCAGGGAATCGGCGGAGTCGCCCTCGGCTACGAGCTCCTCGGGTCCGACGACGGAGAGGCCCGTTTCGTCACACCGCTCTCCACGGCGCACAAGTTCAACGGCTGGGCCGACGCCTTTCTCGACAACGGCGGTCCCAATGGCTTGCAGGACCTCTACGGCAGCGTGACGCCACAACTGCCCTGGGGCATGAAGAGCGGATTCATCTACCACCGGTTCTGGAGTGACGAGGGCAGTGATTCCCTCGGCTGGGAGCTCGACGCCATCCTGCAGCGCGCCTTCGGGCCGTATGTCACGGTGCTGACCAAGTTCGCCTACTTCGACGGCCGCACCGAGCCATTGCCCGACCGTTGGCGCGCATGGTTCGAAGCGAGCTTCGTCTTTTGACCGCGGCTCTCAGGCTGCGGTCGGCCGAAATGCGTCGATCAACTCCTTGCAGTAGCGGACAACGGCGGCGACTTTGTGGGGCGCCGTGACGCCTAGACGAACCACCACCAGGTCGAGCTTCGGACTGATGAGAATGCGCTGGCCGAAAGCCCCGCTGCAGTAGAACAACCCCAGGCTGCCCGGGACTACCCAGAAGTGGGCGCCATACAGACCGTCCGACTGTGCCGTGGGCGTGCGCGCGTAGTCGACCCAACCCGGCGGCAGGAGGGCTTCCCCATCCCAGATGCCGTTGCGCAGATACAGATAGCCGAAGCGCGCGAAGTCGCGCGCGCTGCAGTAGCAGTGACTCGAGCCGACGAAGTTGCCGGCGCCGTCGAACCTCGGGTCGGCGGTCTTCATGCCGATGCGGTCGAACAACTCGCGCCGCATGAAGGCGCGCATCTCATCTTCTCCTCCGCCGACGGTGTCGCGCACCAGTCGCGACAACAGATTGCTGGCGCCGCTGTTGTAGTTCCAGCGTTCGTCCGGCTCGACCTGGTACGGCAGGGTTGCCGCGAAGCCCGCGACGTCGTCTTTGCCCGCTCCGAACAGCATCGGAATGACGTCCGACTCGTCGTCGGGGTAGTAGCGCACCGAGCCGTCGCCCAGGTGTTCCGCCTCGCGGAAGCGCAGCCCATCGGTCATCCGCAGCATCTGGTCGATGGTGATTCGTCGCCGCCGGTCTCCCACCGGCCATTCCGACACGGGGATCGGTTGCGAGATGTCGAGCTTCCCCTCGCGCACCAGGATCCCGATCAGGCAACTGGTGATGCTCTTCGCCATCGACCACGAGATGAAAGCGCGGTCGACGTCGACCCCTTCGCGGTACCGCTCGGCGACGATGGCGCCGCGTTGGACGATCAGGACCGCGTTGGTCCGTTCGAGATCATCCGGCTCGGGTTGTCCGAACGCATGGTCGAGCAGGCGCTCGAGAGCGGCGCGATCGACGCGCGAATCGAGCTCTGCCCGAGGCCACTCTCGAGTCGGCCACGGCAGATCGGCGGGTTGGGCGGGAAGCGGAAGGAGCTGCGGTCGGGTCTCAGCCATGGACGGCAGGATGGTCCACCACGCCGAAGCGCGCAACGGAACCGGACGCCGCACCGCGACCGGCCCGCACGGATGCCGATCAGAAGTAGCCGGTGGGCTCTTGCGACGGACCGCCGTCGCCGCCGTCGTCGCCCTCTTCCGGCTCGCGGCTCGGAATGTACTTGCCGGTAATCATGTCGCGATAGCCGAGCCCAGGGCCAACCATCGGGTACACATGGGCGGTGGGATCGATCATCACCTCGAGGAACGCCGGGCCGTCGAAATCGACGAACTTCTTGAGAGCGCTGCGAACTTCCTTATTTTCGGTGACGCGCATCGAAAAGCCGAATCCGTCGGCCTCACATGCTTTGACGAAATCCTTTTTGTGCAGGGTCTTGTCGGTGCCGGAGTAGCGGTTGGCGTAGAAGAGGTCCTGCCACTGGCGAACCATGCCGTCGCCCATGTTGTTGAGCAGCAGGACTTTGACCGGGACGTTGTAGGTCGTCATCGTCTCGAGCTCGCCGAGATTCATCCGGATGCTGCCATCGCCGTCGACGTCGATGACCAGCGCACCGGGGTTGGCGAGTTGCGCTCCGATCGCCGCCGGTAGACCAAAGCCCATCGTTCCCATACTGCCCGACGTGAGAAAGTGTCGCGGGCGCTTGAAGTCGATGTACTGCGCCGCCCACATCTGATGCTGGCCGACACCAGTGGCGACGATCGCCTCGCCGCCGGTGATCTCGTTGAGGGTCGACAGGACGTACTCCGCCTGCACGGCGTCTGATTCGCGATTGTAGTTCAGGGCGTGCTTCTTCTTCAGCGCCGTGACGCGCTTCGTCCATTCGCTGAAGTCGACGCGGACGTTTTCCCCGCCCTTGAGGAGCTGCGTCAATCCACGCTTGGCGTCGGCGACGTGCGACCAGTCGACGTTCTTGACCTTGCCGATCTCCGACGCGTCGACGTCGATGTGGGCAATACGCGCCCTCGGCGCAAACTCCTTCACCTTGCCGGCGACTCGATCGTCGAAGCGAGAGCCCACGGCGATCAGGAAGTCGCAATCCTCGACCGCGTAGTTCGCGAACGCCGTACCGTGCATTCCGAGCATCTGCAGCGACAGCTCGTGCGTCGTATCGAAGCCGCCGATGCCCATCAGCGTCGTGACGACGGGAATCTGGAAGCGAGTGGCAAAGCGCTTCAGGGCAGGCGCCGCGTCGGAGTTGATGACGCCGCCGCCCGAATAGATCAACGGCCGCTTGCTGGAAGTCAGCAAGCGATAGAAATGCTCGATCTCGTCGTTGTCGAGGCGCGATTGCCCGACCTTCTGCACGCGCTCCCGGTAACCGGGCAGCGGCAGCAGCCCCTCGCCTTTGAACGTCACCTGCGCGTTCTGCACGTCCTTCGGAACGTCGATGACCACCGGACCCGGCCGGCCGCTGCGCGCGAGATCGAAGGCGCTGCGCATGGTCTCTTCGATCTTGGTCTCGTCGGTGAGAAGAAAGACATGCTTGGCGCAGGACGACATGATGTTGAAGATCGGCGCCTCCTGGAAGGCGTCGGTTCCCATGGCCGCGCGCGGCACCTGACCGCAGATCAGAACGACCGGGATCGAATCGGCCTGACAATCGCGAATCGGCGTCACCGAGTTCGTGGCGCCCGGACCCGACGTGACGAGGAAGACTCCCACCTTGCCGCTCGAACGCGCATAGCCGGCGGCCATGAAGCCGGCACCCTGCTCGGTCGCCGGAACGATGAGCCGCATCTCCTCGGCGGCCGAACGCCCCTCGTTATAGCGGAAGACCGCGTCGTAGGTCGGCAGGATGGCCCCGCCGCTGTATCCGAAGATGGTGTCTACCCCTTCGTCGGCCAGTACCTGCACGATCATGTCGGCGCCCGTCATCTGGGTGCCTGCCAACGGGTGGCGATCGGCCTTCGGTTTGGTGCTGGTCGACTTCATCAGGGTCGGCATGACACTGTCCTCGCTTACATCAAGTTCGGCGATTATACACGGAAGGTGCCGATCCTACAGCATTCTCGCCGGCTTTCCACAGTCTCCCGGGGGCCGATTTTCGCTGCCCGTGAAACGGCCGAAGGGCCACATGCGGGTCAGGTCTCGTAGCCGTCCGGGGTGCGCCTCCAGCCGGAGGCGGCGAGGTTGCCCCCGTCGACGTGGATCGTCGATCCGGTGATGAAGGCCGCCATCTCGGAGGCGAGAAAGATCACTGCCGCGGCTACATCGTCGGCCTTGCCGGCACGCGTCAACGGCGTGCGAACGGGTATGTCGAGACCAATGCCCGGCGTCGGGATCACGTCAGGGGCGACGCAGTTGACGCGGATGCGGCGCGGTCCCAGCTCGAGCGCCAGGCTCTTCGTGAGATTGGCAACGCCCGCCTTCATCGCCGCATAGACGGCATAGCCCGGCGCGGCGCGGTGCGCCTCGATCGAGGTGAGGTTGACGATCGAGGCCCCTTCTCCCATGTGCGGTACACAGGCGCGGATGAGCCCGACGACACTGGAAAAGTTCTCGCGCATCAGCGCGTCCATGCCCTTCTCGGTCACGTCCATCAGGTCGGCGCGAAACCCGCCGCCGGCGTTGTTCACCAGCACATCGACACGCCCGAAGCGCTGCACTACCGAGGCGACAAAATCGGTGACGGAAGTGCCGTCGCGCACGTCGAACACGCCGGCGATGGCGACGCGGCCGCTTGCCTCGACAGCCGCGCGCGTAGCTTCCAGGTTTGCGGCGTCGCGGTCGCACATCGCGACGTCGGCACCAAACCGCGCAAGAGCCGCGGCGGTAGCCGCGCCGATTCCCAAGGCGGCGCCGGTGACGATCGCGACCTTGCCGGTGAGCAGTATGTCGTTCGGAAGCAACATGGGCGCGCAACCTATCACAGTCGCCCGCGTCTGCTGCAGCCGTTCAGGACCGGTCTTGTCGCAGCGCAGAACGAGCGGCCTGTTGCAGGATACGGACGCGCAGAGAAGACCGTTCCGCCTCGACGGGATCGGGGCATGCCGATTCCCAGACGACTGCCAGCACGGCTGCCGCCGCCGCGCCGACCACCAGCAACCACATTGCACCGCCCAAGAGAGCAGAGCTCGACACAACCTCGACAATCACCTGCGGATTCATGCTGGGTCTCCTCCCCAACCTCTTACGCAACCAACATGCCAAAGGTTCATCCGATTGGGACCGCACTCGCGCTTCCCCTTGAAGCGCCAATCAGAGGAGGCAGGGAATTCCCTGATCTGCCAACTTCAGGAGGCAGGCGTCGGGCGTCTTGCCTCGATGTGCCCAAGGCCGTCGAGCTGCAGTTGACCTGGCGATGCTCGCGGATACGGTATCGCGCGTGACTGGCACGCGGCGCGAGTTGACGATCGAGAGCTCGGGCTCACGCCTGTACGCGTGCGCCGAGGGAGACGGCACGCCGCTCGTGCTGACGCACGGCCTCGGCGACGACCACCGCTTTTGGAACCCGTGCGTCGAGACGCTTGCTCAGCACCATCGGGTCGTGCGCTGGGACGTGCGCGGCTTCGGCCGCAGCGGCAAGCCCCGCGGGCCGTACGACTTGCCCATGTTCGCCACCGACCTGCTGCATGTTCTGGATGCTCTCGAGATCGAGCGTGCGCATCTGGTCGGCCTCTCGATGGGTGGCGTCATCGCGCAGCGGTTCCTCTTGGATCATCCGCAGCGATTGCGCAGCGCTGTCCTCGTCAGCACTTCGAGCGAGATCTCGGAAAAGGCCACCGCAAACTGGCTTCGATTGGCCGATCGGGTCGAGACCAAGGGCTTCGGCCGCATCGATGCTTCGCGCTCGTTTGCACCGGGCTTCGCCACCGCCCATCCAGACATCGTCGCCGCGGCCGGCGCACAAACCGCCAGCAACGATCCGGCCGGCTACGCGGCAGCGGCGCGCGCCGTCAGCGACTACCACTTCACACAACAATTGACCGCGGTTCGCATGCCGGTGCTGGTCGTACAGGGATTGGACGATCAGCTGACGCCGCCCGGCGGCTCGGTCAAGATGAGCCGTGCCATCCCCTATTCCCGCCTTCTGATGTTGCCCGGAGCCGGCCACAGCCTCCCCGTCGAGCAGCCGCTGCTGTTCGCATCGATCGTGCTCGCCTTCATAGGCGCCCTCGACGCGACGGCCGCCCTCGTCGGCCAGAAAGCCGTGTCGTAGCCTCCGGCGCCGTCATACCGGCGTTGCACCAACCGGGGGCCGCTGGTAAGTTGCCCGAGACCGAAATGAGACAGCCGCGCCGAAGGATTTGCGTCTTTCTTGCGTTCGCTCTCGTCGCGATCGCAGCCCCATCGCTCCACGCCGCCGACAACCCGGCGAGCCCCGCCGGCGAGCGCAGCAGCCGCAGCCGCGCCGACGACCTGACCGCCGACGCCGCACTGCTCCTCGAAAAGGCGGAAGCCGCCGACGCCAAGGGCGATAAGGTCGCCGCCTACGAAAAGGCATGCGCCACCGCGAAAGAGGCACTGGCGCTCGACGAGAACAACGCCGACGCGCACTTCGTCGTCTTCGCTGCCGAAGGGCGCCTCGAGCTACTCGCCGGGACCGTTCCCAACCCGATGAATCTCTACAAGGCGCAAGGCCGTCTCGACCACGTGCTCGAGCTCGATCCGGCTCATGCGGACGGACTCGCTGCCAAGGGCGGCCTCTATCGCCAACTGCCGTGGGCTCTCGGCGGGGATCTCGACAAGGCCGAGACGTTTCTGAAGCGCGCCATCGAAGAGAACCCCGACGCGATCGGCGCGCGCCTCGAGCTGGCCGCCACCTATCTCGAAAAGGGGCAGCCGGAGAAGTGCACGCGCCTCATCGACGAGGCGGTCGCCATCGCCGAGAAACAAGGCAAGACCCATCGGCTCGAAGAAGCGGCAAAGCTTCGCGCCGAAATTCCGGCGCACTGAAGCAGCGCCGCGCCTACTTGGCGAAGCTCGCGAGGTACTCCACCAGGGAGGCGATCTGCTCGGCGGAGAGCCTGTTGCCGAAGGGCATCATCGCCGTACCCGCTTTGCCGTTGGCGACGGTCTCGGCCATCTTCTTTCGATCGGCGGTCTTCCAGTACTCGGCGCGGGAGAAAGCGGTCGGCGGCGGCTTGAGCATTCCCGCCGCTTCACCGTTGCCCCCGCCGCGTTCGCCGTGACAGTACGCGCATTCGGCGGCGTAGAGCGCCGCTGCGGACACGGGTTCGCCCGCCGCGGCGATGAAAGGTGCGCCGCACACCGCGGTCGAGATCGCCACGGCCAGCACCATTGCGCGGCTGTACTCACTCATAGCTGACCAGCGAGAACACTTCGCACGGCGACAACTTGGCGCGACCGGCGAGGAAGGCGAGCTCGATGATGAAGGCGCACGCCACCACCTCGCCGCCCAACTGCTCGACGAGCCGCACGGCAGCGCCGGCCGTACCGCCGGTGGCGAGCAGGTCGTCGAGAACCAGAACGCGGCAGGGATGGCCGAAGGCGTCGGTATGAATCTCGAGCCTATCGACGCCATACTCGAGCTCGTACTCTGCCGCGAAGGTACGAGATGGCAGCTTGCCCGGCTTGCGCACCAACGCCAGGCCCACGCCGAGTGCATACGCGACCGCGGAGCCGACGATGAAGCCGCGCGATTCGATGCCGAGCACCATGTCGACGCGGCCGCGATAGCGATCGGCGAAGCTATCGACGACCGTGCGCAACGCATCCGCGTTGGCGAGCAGCGTCGTGATGTCCTTGAACATGATGCCCGGTTTCGGAAAATCCGGAATGTCGCGGATGTGAGCCCGCAGATCAGTCGGTCCCATGGATGCCCTCCAACCGGTCATCTATTGCCACAGCCGGGCGGTACGCAAGGCCGCACCACGGCCCACGTGCGCTCGCGTTCAACCTTCGTCGTGAGCGTCGCCGCCAGGTGAGTCGGTCAGTCGACCCGCGCTCGTCACGTCGCGATCGCCATCGCCTGCGGCGCGGCCTCGGTCCGGCAGAAAGATCATCGGGTCGCGTGCAGCATTGTCGTGTCGGATTTCGAAGTGCAGGTTGGGACCGGTGACTCGCCCGGTTTGGCCTACTTCGGCGATGCGCTGGCCGCGCCTCACCCACTGGCCCTTGGCAACGTGATGGCGCCGGTTGTGGGCGTACACCGTCGAGTAGCCGTCACCATGGCGCACAATGATGATCTTGCCATAGCCCGAGAGCACGCCGTCGAAGACCACCTCACCGCCGGCGGCGGCGCGAATCGGCGAGCCGACGGCTGCGCCGAGGTCGATGCCGTCGTGGAACCGCGAACCGCGCGGACCGTACAGCGACGTCACCGGCGCGTCGTCGATGGGCCAGCGCAACTCGGGCGCATCTCCCGGTTTGATGCGCGACGGCGAGCGACCGCTGGCGAGTCGCGGTAGCGCCACGATCGGTTTCTCGATCACACGGCGGGCGCCGGGGATGAGGATCCTCTGGCCGGCGTGGATGCGCTCCGGGTCATCGATGTCGTTGGCACTGGCGATCTTGCGATAGGAGACACCATACGCGTCGCCGATCAGCGACAGAGTCTCGCCGGGCTTGACCCTGTGGTAGACGCCGCGCGCACCGCAGGCGAACGCCAACGCGGCGCACGTCGCGACTGCCACTACGACCCTCCCAATCCCCTTCGCCTCCACCGCACCCCTCGACGGCCCGATTGCCTGCCGTGCCCTCCAACCTTCCTCACTTCACCCAGCCGTGACGACCGATCAGCTTAACGAACCGACATGCGCCGAGATATTCTTCGCGCGGCCCCTCCGCCTCGCGGTGGATGAGCACGAGCTCCTGATTCTCCTCACCGCCGATCGGAAACACCATACATCCACCCACTCGCAGCTGCGAGTACGGATGGCGCAACACCTCGCGCGCCGCGGCGGCGATGATCAGTCCATCGTAAGGAGCCGCGTCCGCCCAACCATCGTTGCCGTCGGCGCAGCGGACATGCACCCGGTCGTAGCCGAGCGCGCGCAATCGGCGCCGCGCATCCGAGGCCAAGCTGTCCACACACTCGATCGTGTAGACCTCGACGCCCATCTCCGCGAGGACGGCGGCCTGATATCCGGAGCCGGTACCGATCTCCAATACCTTGTCACCGCGGCCGACGCGCAGCGACTCGCTCATCAAGGCCACGATATACGGCTGCGAGATCGTCTGGCCGTGGCCGATCGGCAACGGTCCGTCGGCGTAGGCGTCGGCCCTCAGCCGCGAGTCGACGAACTCGTGGCGCGGCACGGTTGCCATGGCACGCAGCACCCGGTCATCGGTGATACCCCGCTCGGTGAGCAGATCCACCATGCGCTCGCGCGCCGCATCCGGAGTCATGGCCACTTCACCTTCAAATCGCCGACGCGCGGGATGGACTCGTAATTCGTGAGATCGAGGTGCAACGGCGTCACCGAGATGTATCCCGCCTCGACGGCGGTGCAGTCAGTGCCTTCCGCCCGTACATAGCCGAGGTCGTCGCCGCCGATCCAGTAGTACTTCCTGCCGCGCGGATCGACTTTCTCGACGATCGCATCACCGTAGCGCCGCTTGCCTTGTCGGGTGACGGCATAGCCGCGCATCTGCTCGACGGGGAGCGCCGGAACGTTGACGTTGAGGAAGGTGTCCGGCTGCATGCCCTGGTCGAGCACCGACTGCGCCAGCCGACGCGCGAACTCCGCCGCGGGGCCGAAGTCGGCTGCGTGGCGAGACACCAGCGACACGGCGATCGAAGGAATACCGAGCAACGTCCCCTCGATCGCAGCCGAGACCGTGCCAGAGTACGTGATGTCCTCGGCCATGTTGCCACCGTGGTTGATGCCGGACACGACGATCGCCGGCCGCTCCGGAAGGATCTTGCTGATCGCGAGGATGATGCAGTCGGTCGGCGTTCCATCCACGGCGAACTGCCGATCACCGACCTGTTCGGCGCGCAGCGGCCGGTGCAGGCTGAGCGAGTGCGCCACGGCGCTCTGTTCGCGATCCGGCGCCACCACCCATACGTCGCCTATCGCGTGAAGTGCGGACGCCAGAGCCTGGACTCCGGCGGCGCGGATGCCGTCGTCATTGGAGACGAGGACTAACACCCCAGTCGTCTACCATCGGCCCCATAGAGTGGCAACCGCGCGTGCAGTCGACAGAGCGACCGCAATGGGTTCGACGACGAGGGGCGCACACGGCGTCCCTCGTCGTCGAGAGTCGGGGCGAGCCGATTTGAACGGCCGACCACTCGCACCCCAAGCGAGTGCGCTACCAGGCTGCGCCACGCCCCGACGCGGTTTCTCGTAAGTGCCAGTTGAATGCGGAAAACACAACCAGACGTCACCGCCCGCCGTGTCTCATCGGACATCTGCGATCTTCCGTCAGATCGCCGTCGCGGAGCACCGCAGGTCTGCGTCGAAGCGGGCGCCGCTCCGCCCGCTTCGATGCCGAGTGCAGTCAGAGCTTCGCGGCCTTGCGCAGATCGTCGGCGCGATCGGTCCGCTCCCACGGAAAGAATCCGTTCGCGGACGAGCGACCGAAGTGGCCGTAGGACGCCGTCTTTTGGTAGATCGGGCGCTTCAGGTCGAGAGACGCGATGATCCCCACCGGCTTCAGCTCGAAGTTGTCGGTGACGAGACGAGCCAGCACTTCATCGCTCACGGCGCCCGTGTCGAAGGAATCCACCAGCACCGAGACCGGCTGCGCAACACCGATCGCGTAGGCGAGCTGCACTTCGCACTTGCGCGCCAAACCGGCGGCGACGAGATTTTTGGCGATGTAGCGCGCCATGTAGGCGGCCGAGCGATCCACCTTGCTCGGGTCCTTCCCGGAGAAGGCGCCACCGCCGTGGCGGCCGTAGCCGCCGTACGTGTCGACGATGATCTTGCGGCCGGTCAGCCCGCAGTCGCCCATCGGACCGCCAACGACGAAGCGGCCGGTCGGATTCACGTGAAAGACCGTGTCGCCGTCCAGGTACTGAGACGGGATGATTTCTTTGATCACCTTCTCGATGACCAGCTCGCGAAGCTCCTTGTGCGAAACCGACTCCGCGTGCTGCGTCGAGACGACGACTGCCCCGACGCGCGCCGGTCGGCCGTCGCGGTACTCGACCGTCACTTGCGACTTCGAATCCGGCCGCAGGAAGTCGTGCCCGCCAGCGCGGCGGACGGCGGCGAGGTGCTCGACGAGCTGGTGCGACAGCATGATCGGCAGCGGCATCAATTCGGCCGTCTCGTCGCAGGCAAAGCCGAACATCAGCCCCTGGTCGCCGGCACCCTGCTCTTCATGCAGCCCCTGGCCGGCGGTGACGCCCTGCGAGATGTCCGGCGACTGCCGATCCAGCGCCACCTGCACGGCGCAGGTAGTGGCGTCGAAGCCCATGTCCGACGACGTATAGCCGATGCGGCGCACGGTCTCGCGAACGATATCGGGGTAATCGATGCGCGCCTTGGTCGTAATCTCGCCGGCGAGCATGACGACGCCGGTGGTGCACAGAGTCTCGCAGGCCACTCGGCTGTCGGGATCCACCGCCAGCAGTGCATCGAGAATCCCGTCCGAGATCTGGTCGCACATCTTGTCAGGATGTCCCTCGGAGACGGACTCGGAGGTGAAGACGAAGTTCGTCAGCGGCATGAAAGCCCCCTACAGCAAGGAATTTTTTAGGCGCGCCCCCGAACCTGCCCTCGATCGATGCCGGCAGGCCGTCATTGCGAGCCGCCGTTGGGCGATCGGCTCGGGGCGAAATGCAATCGCCAACACCTATAGAAGTCCCCTCAGGGGGTCAAGGTCAGTCGGGCTCGGTGAAGCGCTCCTCGACGAGCCTGGCGAGTGCGGCAAGGGCTTGCTCGGCATCGGCGCCGCACGCCTCGATGTCGATCGACGATCCCTGGCCGCCCTGTAGCATCATCAAGCCGAGGATGCTCTTGCCGTCCACCGTCTCGCCGTCTTTCGTAACCGAGACACTGCAAGTGAATTTCTGCGCCTCGAGGACGAACAGCGTCGCGGCCCGAGCATGGAGCCCGAGGCGGTTGACGATGGCGACGGTGCGCCGGACGACCGGTTCAGCGCTCACCGCTGGATATCCCTATGCCGGACCTGGACCCGGTGGCCACCGGCTCGGCGGAGGTTTTCCGCCAGACGTTCGACGAGCGCCACCGAGCGATGATGACCGCCGGTGCAACCGACCGCCACGGTCAGGTAGCTGCGCCCCTCTTTCCGATGCAGCGGCAGTGTGTATTCGAGCAATGCCTCGACGCGAGCGAGGAAACCGCGCGTGTCGTCGCGTTCGAGCACATAGGTCGCCACCTCGGAATCGAGGCCGGTCAAGTCTCGCAGCTCGTCGACGAAGAATGGATTCGCGAGAAAGCGCGCGTCGAGGACGATGTCCACGTTGTTCGGCACCCCGAACTTGAACCCGAACGACATCAGCAGCAGGCTGAGGCCGTTCGAGTCGGCCGCCTCGAAGATGCCACGCAGCTCGTCGCGCAGCTCGTGCACGGTCATCGCCGTGGTGTCTACGATCCGATCGGCGCGGTCGCGCAGCTCCTGCAACTCCGCTCGCTCGCGCTGGATACCGGCGAGCGGCCCGCCTTCGCCGCCGAGCGGATGCGGCCGCCTCGTCTCGCTGAAGCGCCGCACCAGCACGTCGTCGGTCGCATCGAGAAAGACGAGCTGCAGGCGATAGCCGTTGCGATGCAGATCTTCCAGCACCGATGGAAACGCAGCGAGGAACTCGCGCCCGCGAATATCGACGCCGAGAGCCACCCGAGACAGCGTTTCGAGAGACGACTCGCAGAGCTCGAGAAAGCGCGGGATCAGGACGACCGGCAGGTTGTCGATGCAGTAGTAGCCGAGGTCCTCGAGCACGTGGATCGCAGTGCTCTTTCCGGAACCGGATAAACCCGTGACGATGACGACGTCGAGGCGGTGTTGGGCCGGAAGGTCGTACATCGGAGCGCCGACCTACAGTTTGTCGTCCTCGCTCCGAATCAGGTTGAGGATCGCAGCGGCGTCATCCGCCTCGACGAGGCGCTTGCGGAACTGGACATCCTTGAGAAGGCGAGAGACCCGAGCCAGCGCCTTCAAGTGCTGGCCAACCGATTCCTCCGGCGCGACCAGCAGAAAAAAGAGGCGAGTCGGGTTGCCGTCGAGGGAGTCGAAATCCACCCCTGCCGCGTGGCGACCGAACATGCCGACGACGCCGCGGAGACCGGGCAGCTTGCCGTGTGGAATCGCGATGCCGTCGCCGATCGCGGTGCTGCCGAGGCGTTCGCGCTCCCACAGAACCTCGACGAGCCGCTGTTCGTCGACCTCGTCGTAGTGAGCGGCGAGGTGACGGGCGAGCTCGATCAACACCTCCGCCTTCGATGCCCCAGTGAGGTTCGGTGCGACGAGCTCTTCACTGGACAGGATGTCGGTGATGCGCACCGTCAGACCCCTTCGGGCTCGAGCACCGCATACGAGCCGTCCTTCTTGCGGTAGAGGAAGAGCACCACGCTCGAGTTGGGCTCGCGGAATATCAGGGCATCGCGGTTTTGGCGCTCGGCGAAGTCCACGGCTTCGTGGATGGTCAGCAGCTCGACCGTCACCGACTCGGGCGATATGTGCGGCCGCGCCGAACGCGTTTCGTCGCGCCCGTGCGCCGGTATCTCGCCGACGTGGCTGTGCTTGCGCGACTCGCGCTTGGTCGTGTGTTTGCGCAGCTGGCTCTCGAGCTTGGCGACCGCCTGGTCGATGGCCGAATACAGATCGGTCGTCTCCTCGGTGGCGTTGAAGGTGTCGTGGTCGGCCAACAGCGTGATCTCCGCGAAGTGTCGCCGCTTGGTGACCGACAGCACGACATGCGCATCGATCGCGTTGCGAACCAACCGCTCGGCGTGTCGAACCTTGTCCTCGGCGTACTGGCGCAGCGCGTCGGTCGCTTCCATGTGCCGAAAAGTCACACCAACTCTCATAACCTCACTCCCGTGACAGGGCCGCTGAGGGCGCGCGGGATGGCTCGGCGCGCCACTCCCCCGATTGCCTGGCAGAGTCGACGGCTACCATGTCACCACTGGGAGCGCCACTCTCGTCCGATCCGGCGGCTCGTAGCGGCGCCGCTCAGACGACCCGTCGGCGCTTCGGCGACGGCAGGATCTGCATCATCTCGCGGTATTTGGCGACGGTGCGCCGCGCGATGTCGATACCCTCCGTCTTCAACATCTTGGCGATCTTCTGGTCGCTCAGCGGGCGCCGCGGATCCTCGTCGCCGATGATCACGCGAATTCGGTTCTTCACCGATTCGGCCGACACGTCGGAATCGTCGGCACCCTTGACGCTCGACGTGAAGAAGTACTTGAGCTCGAAGATCCCCTGCGGTGTGTGCATGTACTTGTTCGCAGTGGCGCGGCTGACCGTCGACTCGTGCATCTTGATGTCGTCGGCGACCTGCTTGAGAACCAGCGGCCGCAAGTGATCGACGCCGCCGTCGAGAAAGTCGCGCTGGAACTTGACGATGCTGGTGGCGACCATGAGGAGCGTCTGTTGGCGCCTCTGGATGCAGGAGATCAGCCACTGCGCGGAGCGCATCTTCTTGTTGATGAAGCGCTTCGCGTCGGCGCCGCCGTCGGCGCCGAGAAGGCGCCGGTAATACGAGCTGACTCGCAGCCGCGGCAGGCCCTCGTCGTTGAGGGTCACCGCGTAGTCGTCGCCGTCCTTGTGCACATACACGTCCGGCGTGATGTAGCGAATGTTGCCCTCGCCATAGTTGCGGCCGGGCTTCGGCTCGAGTCGCGCGATCTCCTGGGCGGCACCCATCACCTCTTCGACGGGAACGTTGAGCTCCTTGGCGATCTTGTCGAATCGCCGCGTCTCGAGCAGATCCAGGTGCTCGCGGACGATCTGCCCGACCAGGGTTTCGTCCTCGTCGATCGCCCGCAGCTGCAGCAGTAGGCACTCCCGTAGGCTGCGCGCGCCAACACCAGCGGGCTCGAGCTCCTGGATACTTCGCAGAGCGCCGTCGACCACCTCGAAATCCATGCCGCTTTGAAAGGCGACCTCTTCGACGTCGAGCTGCAGATAGCCGTCCTCGTCCATGTTGCCGAGCAGCCGGCTGGCAACCTCGCGCTCGGCCGGCTCGAGGTTCTTCATGCGCAACTGCCAAAGCAGGTGATCGGTCAGCGATTCCGAGCGCGTCAGCGTCGCCTCTAGGCTGGGCCGGCGCTCGTCGTCGTGATCGGCGGAGGTACCTGACGAGGCGTGCCAGCTATTGTTCCAATTCTCGAGATATTCCTGCCAATCGATCTCGCGCATGCCGTTGTCGGGTTCGACTTCGGACGTGGTGTCGCGCTGTTGGACGTCACTTTCCGGCCATTCCTCCTGGTCGGCACCGTTGACTTCCAGCCGCTCCTCGCTGCGCGGCCGCTCGTCCTCGTCCGGCGCCTCGAGCCCTTCCTCGAGCACCGGGTTCTCCGACATCTCCTGCTCGACCAACTGCTCGAGCTCGGCTCGCGAAACCTGCAGGATTTCGAAGGCCTGCCGCATCTGCGGCGTGATGACGGTGCGCAGGCTCTGGTTCAGCCCCGTGCCTTGTATGATCTTTGTCTCGAGCGCCATCGCTTCCCAGTTCCAGAGGCTGTACCGCCGCCTCAGATCTCAGAGGCTGAACCCCTGCCCCAGATACAGCTCACGTGCCTTGCGGCTCGATGCAATCACGTCCGGTGTGCCCTCTTCAAGAATCGCTCCAGACGTGAGGATATACGCTCGATCACAGATTCCAAGCGTTTCTCTTACGTTGTGATCGGTAATAAGGATACCGATCTTCCGCTTGCGGAGCTGGGCGATGATCGTCTGGATATCGATGACGGCGATCGGATCGATGCCGGCAAAGGGCTCGTCGAGCAGGATGAAGCTCGGCGACGTGACGAGGGAACGCGTGATCTCCAAGCGGCGGCGCTCACCGCCGGACAAGGTATAGGCGTAGCTTTTGGCGAGATGGGCGATGCTCAACTCCTCGAGCAAGCTCTCCAGGCGTTCGGCGCGCTCTTCGTGGCTCAGAGGTAGCGTTTCGAGCACTGCAAGAAGGTTTTCCTGTACCGTAAGCTTCCGAAATACCGAAGGTTCCTGCGGCAGATAGCTCACTCCGAGACGCGCTCGCCGGTACATCGGCTCCTCGGTGATATCGCTCTCGCCCAGGCGGACAGTGCCCTGATCGGGGTGCAGCAGGCCGACCATGACATAGAAGGTAGTGGTCTTACCGGCGCCGTTGGGCCCCAGGAGGCCGACCACTTCGCCGGCGCGCACGTCGAGGGAAACCCCGTTCAGTATCTGGCGGCCACCGAGTGACTTGCGGAGCCCCTCGGCCCGCAGCACCTGCGGGCGGCTATCGCCGTCAGTCGCCATCGGCCTGAGACACCGTAGTGCCGGCCTGCGGCGTGGACTTCCCCGAGGGAAAGAGGACCGCTCGGACGCGATCGTGTCCGCCCTCGACGATGCTGCGCTGCTCTTCGAGAAACACCACGACCTTTTCGCCGGCCACTTCATTCGGGCCGTCGCGCAGGACCGCGTCCTGGCTCAGGGTGATGGTCTGCGCGGCCTGGTCGAAGACGGCACGACCGCCGGTGGCGACGCGCTCACCGTTGACGACGCGGACATTGCCTTCCGCGACGATCTCCTTGGGTTTCCCGACATTCTCGGTATCGAGACGAACCAGCAGAGTATCGCTGCTCAGCGCAATGTCGGCTTGCGTCACCTTCACCTGGCCGCGGTAGGTCAGGTTGCCGGTGCGGTACTCGAACTCCAGCGTCTCGGCTTCGATCCGCACGGGGCCGCGCTCCGCGGAAAGCGAGAAGCTCTCGAGCAGCCCTTCGCCGGCGAGAAGTCCATTGCTCGTGTCGGCCGCATCCTCCGCAACCGACGACGAGATCAGACACACGGCTAGCACCGCGCCGAGCGCGCAAGAGCGAACAACCATCTGGAAGGGAATCGGCAACTCCAAACCTCGACAAAGGTGGACTAAACCACGAAGGCGCGAAGAGCGCGATCCTCAGCTCTTCGGCCAGAGGGTCATGTGCACGCCGTCGTTGACGCGCAGGCGCTGCGCGCCAACCTCGATTTCCATTTCGTTGCCATCGATCTGGAGCTGCTTGCTCTCGACGCGCACGGCGCCCGGAACGATGATGCGGTCGGTATTGGCTTCGTAGTACGCCGATTCGGTGCTCAATGCGTACTCGTTGAGCTTCACGTCGATCTCGCCTTCGATCTCGACCCGGTCGACGTCGGCGCCATCGAGAATGACCTTGCCGCTGCGGCCCTGCAGCGAAACCGAACGCCCTTCTTCGAAGAAGACGGAAACCACCGGATCCTCCACCGCCACCACCCCATCGTCCTCGAAGTACCGCGCTTCCTTCGCAGCGACTTCCCAGACTTTGCGGCCGTCGTCGACTTTTACACGGTGAAAGTCCTGAATCCGCTGCGCAACGTCGGGCAGCAACTCGATCGCTTCGAGTGCCAACTCAACCTTGCGCTGCTCCCAGAAGTTGCGTGCCAGCATCGCGGCCCCGACCAGCAGAAGAAGAACCAGCGAGCCGACGACCAGCCGTCGGAGACGTTTTCTCATCGGGTGCGCCGTGCGCGAAAGCTACCACCCGCCCCTGAGCGAGTAAAGAAACCGCGCGGCACTGAACACTCATCGCGATCGCGCGAAGTATCTGGTAGGCAGGCCGCGATGAGCTCTCTGCCGATCGCGACATTGGGACTGCGCCATCTGGCCCTGCGAGTACGCGATGTGACGGCATCGAAGCGCTTCTATTGCGACATCTTCGGAATGACCGCGGTGTGGGAACCCGACGACGCGACGGCGTACCTCTCGAGCGGTCCGGACAATCTCGCGCTCCACCAACACCGTGAAATCCCCGTAGCGAAAGAGGCTGCTCTCGATCGTCTCGACCATCTCGGCTTCCTCGTCGCGTCGCCCGCAGATGTATACTCCGCTGCCGAAGCGGTTCGCGCGCGCGGCGAGAAGATCCTCCAGGAGCCGCGCGAGCACCGCGACGGCAGTCACTCGTTCTACATGGCGGACCCGGACGGCAACGTCGTGCAGGTGCTGTTCGAGCCCAACGTCGCAACTCACGTCGCAAAATCGTGAACCGCGCGCGCACGCTGGCTTGGCTGGTGCACGCCTATACGGCGTTCGGCTCCGCTCTCGGTTTTCTCGCGCTGGTGATTGCAGTCGACGGCGACGTGCGGCTGGCTTTCTTCTGCCTGTGGCTCGCGATGCTCATCGACTGCACAGACGGAGCGCTGGCACGCGCGGCGCAGGTCAAGGCGGTGCTGCCCGAGTTCGACGGTGCCCGCCTCGACGACATCGTCGACTACCTCACCTACGTATTCGTGCCGATCGCGATTGCATTCCTCGGCGACCGTCTACCAGCCGGCGCCGTGGGCGCGACCGTCGCCTGCCTGCCGCTACTCGCCAGCGCCTACGGCTTCGCGCGCACCGACGCCAAGACGACGGACCACATGTTCACCGGCTTCCCCTCTTACTGGAACGTCGTCGTCCTCTACTTCTACCTGCTCGACACCGGTCCGGTCTTCAACGCCGTCATGCTCGTCTTCTTCGCGGCCATGGTGTTCGTGCCGATCCGCTACGCCTATCCGAGTCGCAATCCGGCGGGCGCGTCGGTCACCTTCACCGCAGGCCCTGCCTGGAGCCTGCTCGTCCTGTACCTGATGACACTCCTACCCGAGACGCGACCGGGCCTCGCCTGGCTGAGCCTCCTGTTCCCCGCCTGGTATGTCGGCCTGTCGCTGTACTTGACCGCGCGAAGGTCGGAGTAGTCACTTCGCCACGCCGCGTCGCCAGTTACTTCTTCGCCGAGGCTTGCTTGACGCCCGGGAGGCGCTCGACCGGCTGCTTGGTGGCGACCTGATAGTACTGCTGCGCCTCCGGGATCCATTCGCGCAGTTTGGTGATGCGGGTGTCGTAGTTGGGGTGGGTGGAGAGGAACTCCATCGGCTTCTGCCCGCCGCTCAGTTGGCCCATGCGTTCCCACAGTCCGACCGATACGGACGGATCGTAGCCAGCCTTGGCCATCAAAATGAGGCCGATGTGATCGGCCTCCGATTCCATCTCGCGGCTGAATGGCAACATGACACCGACCTGCGCGCCGAGGCCGTAGGCGCTCATCACCGCCTGCTGTACACCGGCACTCTGGCCGCTGGTGGCGATCGCCAGGCCGGCGCCGACGCCCTGAAGCGCCATCCCCTGGCTCATGCGCTCGGCGCCATGACGAGCCAGCGCGTGCGCCACCTCGTGACCGAGCACCGTGGCAAGGCCGGCTTCGTCGACGGCGACCGAAAAGATGCCCGTGTAGACCGCCACCTTGCCGCCCGGCAGCGCGAAGGCGTTCACCGTCTTAGGATCGTCGATCACCGTGAACTGCCAATCGAACTCCGGCTTCTCGGCGGCCAGGGCGATCGCCCGACCGACGCGCAACACCATGCGATTGGCTTCCGGGTCTTTGGAGATCTTCTCCTGGCTCAGCACTTCCCGATAGGCGGCGAGTCCCAACTCGCTGTCTTCCGACTCGGACACCATCATCAACCGGCTGCGATTGGTGTACGGCACAGTGGTGCAGCCGATCAGCAGTGCCATGACGGCAAGCAGCCATCGGCCTGCGGTCGATCGACTCATTCGTCTGCCCGCGCGCAATTTCGACATGGCCCTATTAAGCCAAATCGCGCCAGCTTCGCACAAACGCCCGGCGAATCATCTGGCGCTGGATTGAGCCGATGTGGTGGCTTCAGTACAGTGCTCGGACATGATCTCGGTCGCCGGCGTCAGCAAACGGTTCGGTTCGTTCACCGCGATCAGTGACATCAGCTTCGAGGTCGCGACCGGCGAGATCGTCGGCCTGCTGGGCCCGAACGGTGCCGGCAAGAGCACGACGATGCGGATTCTGGCCGGCGTCTTCCCGCCTTCCTCCGGGTCAGCGCGGGTGGCGGGGCACGACGTCGTGGCGGATTCGCTGCGGGCGCGCGCTGCGGTCGGCTACTTTCCCGAACGCGTCTCCGCGTATCAGGAGATGACCGTGCAGTCGTACCTGCACTACGTCGGCCGCATGAAGGGCGTGCGTCGAGCCGGCCTGTCGGTGCAGGCGGACGCGGCCATGCGTGCCTGTGGCGTCGACACCGTTGCGCGGCGGATCATCGGCAGCCTGTCGAAGGGCTTTCGCCAACGCGTCGGTATCGCCCAGGCACTGATCGGCAATCCCGAGGTTCTGATCCTCGATGAGCCGACAGCCGGCCTCGATCCTGAGCAGGTTGCCGAGATGCGCGACCTCATCCGCAGTCTCAAGCAGGACCGCACCGTCGTTTTGTCGACACACATCCTGACCGAGGTGGAGCAGACCTGCGATCGCGTCATCATCCTCCATCGCGGCCGCATTGTGGCGGTCGATACCCCCGCCAATCTCAATCGCCGCGTACAGCGCGCCGGTCGCATCTACGTCGAGGTGACGGCGCCGGTCGTGGAAGCGCGCGAGTGGTTGGCGCGCGTCGGCGGCGTCGTCTCGGTATCGGACGCGCCCGGCTCCCGGGACGGCAACGCGGTACTCACCATCTTGACCGAACGCGATCGCGACGTTCGCGAGGACATCGCCCGCGCCATCGCGGAACGCGGCTGGGGTCTGCGCGAGTTGCGCTCGGTCGCATTTTCACTGGAAGAGATATTCCTGACGCTCGTGCAGGGCGATGATGACGAGCTGGAGCGAGGGACGCACGGTGCGAATCTGGATCATCTGTCGGCGTGAGCTGCAGGCCGCCTTCGGATCGGTCGTCGCTTACGTGCTGTTCGCAGTGTTCCTGCTGCTGAGCGGCTACTTCTTCTACAGCGACCTGATCTTCATGCTGCTCATGGCTTCGTTCACACCTGTGATCGGCCTGTGGCAGTGGGTGTTCCTCGACATGCGTCTCGTCGTTCTCTTGATTCTGCCGCTGATCACGATGCGCCTGTTCGCCGAGGAGAAGAAGCTCGGCACCATCGAGCTCTTGTGGACGTATCCGGTACGCGACGTGGAGATCATCGCGGGCAAGTTTCTCGCAGCCGTGGCGTTCTTCCTGCTGATGCTGCTGCCGACCGCCATCCCCTTCGCCCTGCTCTACGCCTACCAACCGTTCGACGTCGCGCCGTTGCTCGTCGCCTACCTTGGGCTGGTGCTGCTCGGCGTCGCCTTCATCAGTTGCGGCCTGTTCATCTCATCGATGACGGAGAACCAGGTCGTCAGCGCCATGGTCACGTACGGTATCCTGGTTTTCTTCTGGTTCATGACCTGGAACGAGGAAGCCGCCAACCAGGCGACCCTGCGGATCTTGTTGGGCCTGTCGCTGTTCGACCGCTTCTTCAACTTCACGCGCGGCGTCATCGACACGCGCGACGTGGTGTTCTTCGCCCTGTTCACCGCGTTCTTCCTGTTCCTCACCTGGCAATCGCTGGCGTCGCGCCGCTGGCGAGGCGTCCCCTGATGACACCGGCGCAAACCTCGGTATCGTCGTGGCGCGCCGCCGCGCAGACGGCGATCCAGATCGTGCTCGTCCTGGCGCTGTTCGCCTCTCTGCAGTTCCTCGCAGGGCGCCGCAACGTGCGATTCGACCTGACCCCGACACAGCGATTCACGCTGTCGCCCTACGCGCGTCAGGCGGCGGAGGCGTTCGAGGGCAAGGCCACCGTGTATGCCTTCTACGACAGCCAGCAGGTCGCCCAACGCCAGCAGTTGCTCGATCTGCTCGATCAGATCCACGCGCACGCGCCGCAGCTCGACTACGAACTGATCGATCTCGATCGCAAGCCCGGCCTGGCCAAGAAGTTCGAGGTATCGAGCTACGGCTCCGGCGTCCTCGAGCTCGCGGACGGAACCCGCCACCCGCTGCGCGCCGTCACCGAGGAGGGATTGACCGCGGCACTGTTGCGACTCAGTCGCGATGACGCTGGCACCATCTGCTTTCTGACCGGCCATGGCGAAGCGGATCCGCGCGACACGTCGCCGCGCGGCGGGCTCTCGCAGCTGACGCAGGCCATCGAACAGGAAGGGTTCGCAGTTGGTTGGCAGTTGACGATCGGCCGCGACGGTCCCGATCAGCGGTGTAAGGCAATCGTCTCGGCGTCGCCGTCGCACGACCTGGCGAGCGGCGAAGCGGAATCGATCGAGCAGTACGTTCGCGACGGCGGCCGCCTGCTCCTACTTCTCGACCCCGGTGCGCCGCCCTCGTTCGACGAGCTACTGAACCGCTTCGGCCTGTTGGCCGGGCGCAACGTCATCGTCGACGAGTCGAATCGAATGGTCGGCGCCGATTCGTTCGTTCCGCAGGTCGACCGTTTCCGGCCCGGCGTCTTCCAGGATCGTCTGCGCGCTGCGGTGATCTTGCCGCTGGCGCGCACCATTCGAACCACGGGCGACGAGGACACCAACGCAATTTCCCTGGCGGCGACCAGCGAATCGAGTTGGGCGCACGTCGACGCAACCGAAGTGCCGTCGCAGGACGTCACCTTCCGCCCGACCATCGACGAACCCGGTCCCCTGTCGATCGCCGCGCAGGCGACGGTCGCGACCGACGACCCGAACGCCCCGGGCATGATCATCGCCGTCGGCGACTCCGACTTCGCCACCAACGATCATTTGGATACACTCGGCAACCGCGATTTCTTTCTCGCGCTAGTCGGCGTGCTGGCACGCGACCCGTCGCTGATCGGCATGCGGCGCGAGGAGGAGGGCAATCCCGAGCGACCCCTGGCCCTCACCGCGTCGCAAACCAGCACCATCTTCTGGGTCGGCGTGGTCGTCTTACCCGGCTTGTCCGCACTGATGGGCGCGGTGCTCGCCGGGCTGCGCAACCGCCGGCGGGGTGGGCGTTGAGCGATGTCGGCCCGGATGGCCGCGCCCGGAGCCACAACTCGTAGGGACCGTCGTGAGGACCGGCCGCGATGAGCTGGCGCAACACGATCCTGCTCGCCCTCGCGGTCGCGGTAGTCGCTGTCATCGCCTATCGAGATCTCCTGGGAGAGAACCCCGATGTCGGCTGGCAGACAGTCTTCGAAGAGCCACTACCGACGCCGGAGTCCGCCGCGATCGAACACCTCGTAGACTTCGATCCCAAATCGGTGGTCGCCGTTCTGCTGCACAGTGACGATCGCGAAGCCCGTGCGCAGCGCACCGCCTATGGTTGGTCGGGCACTTCGACGCCGCGCAAGATCAATGACTTCCTCGACAACCTGCGCGAGCTTGCCGTGATCCTGTCGATCGAAGAGGAACCGACCGCCGAGGACCTCGCCGGCTACGGCCTCGCTGAGCCGAGAGCCCGCATCCGCCTGGAGCGCGAGGGCGCCGAGGCGATCGACATCGCGCTCGGCCACCACAATCCGAGCACGACCGCCATCTATGCGCGCGTCAGTCAGCGCCCCGGTGTCGTTCTGACCGGGGCCGTCGCAATGTGGGATCTGAGGGAGGCGTTCGACGCACTGCAGGTCCCGTACCCGCCACCCAACTGAGCTCGAGCGACTCTTAGATTCGCCCCGCTTCTGCCGGCAAACCGGAGGAGCGGCCCAAGCGCCGGTCGCGCCACAGCCGGCCATTCGCTTGACTTCGCGAACTTGCCCCCTAAGATTAGTTCCGTTTATGCATATCGAAACGCTCAAAGTCTTCTGCGATGTCGTCGAGACCGGCAGCTTCTCGGTCGCGGCGTCGCAGAACTTCATCACCCAATCCGCGGTGAGCCAGCAACTCCGAGCTCTCGAAACCAAGTATCACTGCAAGCTTCTCGAGCGGAGCCGTGGCGGCGCGAAGCCCACCCCCCAGGGCGCGATCCTCTACAAGGCCAGCCGCGAGATCATCGACAAGTATCAGGACGTCGAGGCGGAGCTGCAGCACAGTTGCGACGTGGTCGGAGGCCATCTGCGCGTCGCCATCGTCTACAGCGTCGGCCTGCACGAGCTACCGGTCTATCTGAAGGAATATCTCCGCGCCTATCCCGACGTGAATGTCCACGTCGAGTATTCGCGCCCCAACAAGATCTACGACAACGTGATCGCCCAGCAGATCGACCTCGGCATCGTCGCCTATCCGCAGAAGCACCCGCAGATCGTCACCATCCCAATCCGCGAAGATACTCTGGTGCTGGCCTGCCCGCCCGATCACCCGCTGGCGAATGCGAAGAAGGTTTCGGTCGCCAAGCTCGAGGGCGAGCCGTTCGTCGCCTACGAGAAGGACATCGCCACCCGCAAGGCGACCGACCAATTGCTGCGCAACAACCACGTCACCGTGCAGTACGTCGCCGAGTACGACAACATCGAGACGATCAAACGCGCCGTCGAGATCGGCCAGGGCGTGGCCATCGTGCCGCTGCCGGCGATTCGCCACGAGGTCGAAAAGGGCACGATCCGGATCGCCGATCTCTCCGATCAGAATCTCTCGCGTCCGCTCGGCATCATCCACAAGCGCGGCCGCCATCTGTCCCCCGCCGCGGAAAAGTTCATCGAAGTGGTCAAACGCGAAGACCTGCCCCTCTGAACCGCACGGCGGTTGCTGATTCGGCTACTCGAACGCCGGCAGCACTTTCTCCGCGAGCAGTTCGAGAGTTTCGGGGGCGTGAAAGTCGCCCGACAGGAACGTGAAGAAGGTGACGCCCTGGGCGACGCGCTTCTGCAGCTGTTCCACCACCGCATCCGGAGTGCCGCGAAAGGCGCTGTGCTCGAGGTCGAACGCGGCACCGAGCAACTGCTTGGCCATGTCCCACTTCTTCTTGAAGTCCGCTTCGTCGGAGCCGACGACGATGAAGCTCTGTTCCGAGACCTCGATCTCGGAGAAGTCGCGTCCGATGTCGTCACAGTGCTTCCTCAGCGCCGCGACCCGCTTGTCGAGCTCGCGCGAGTGGTTGTTGGGGCAGTTCCAGATGTCGGCGTGACGAGCTACCACGCGCAACATGTGCTTCTCGCCGCCGCCTCCGATCAAGATCGGAGGGTGCGGCTTCGTCACGGAGGCCGGGCGATTGTAGGCCTGGTTCAGCGTGTAGTACTTGCCCTGAAAGTCGGCGCACTTCTCGGTGAAGAGTCGCTTGATCACCTCCAGAGCTTCATCGAGCTGCTCGATCCGCGTCCGGGTCGACGGGAAAGAATACCCATAACCGCGGTACTCCTCCTCCATCCACCCGGAGCCGATACCGAGCACGAGGCGGCCGCCGCTGATTTGATCGAGGGTGGCCGCCATCTTGGCGAGTAGAGCCGGGTTTCGATACGAGTTGCACAGCACCAGCGCTCCCAAACGGATCCGCTCGGTGAGCGGCGCCAACGCCGACAGCAGCGTCCACGCCTCCAGGTGATCGACCTCGGGCAAGCCGCGCTGCCACATGTGGTCGACGCAGAAGACCGAATCGAAGCCCAGCCTTTCCGCGAGCTGCGTGCGCTGGCGAAAGTCGTCGAAGGACTGGCCGACCTGCGGATAGAACAATCCGAACTTGACGCCGCTCACGGGGCCCCTCCTCGCGGGCCACACCCGCCGCATCGGGATCAGAGCGTTGGACTCTAGCCCAAAGCCCCGCTCTCGGCCACAAGCGCGCGGCGACGCCTTGTCGCCTCGGTGGTCATTTGTCACAGTGCGCCGCTGCATGGAGGGCAGCAATCGCGAGCGCGACTACCGAGACGCCGATCTCCCTCGCATGCCGGGGCGCTTCCGGGATCTCGTCGGACCGGGAGCCGTGCTCGTCGGCCTCGCGGTCGGCGCCGGTGAGCTCATCGTGTGGCCGCGCGTGACAGCGCAGTACGGCGCGACCATGACGTGGGCCGCCGTGCTCGGAGTCTTCGTGCAGTTGTGGCTCAACCTCGAGATCGGACGCTACACGTTGGCGACCGGCGAGAGCGTCTACGCCGGATATCGACGGGTATGGCACTGGTTCTCGTGGATCTTTCTCGGCCTCAACGTCGTCGGCTGGATCGTGCCCGGCTGGGCGCGGACTTGCGGCGGCGCCCTCAAAGTTCTGATCGTCGGCCCCGACGGACCGGGGTCGCCAACCGTCTGGACGACAGTCACCTTCGCGGCCGTCGCCGCGGTGCTGTTCGGACCGCGCGCCGTTTACCGCTCGATGGAGCTCACCGTGCAGTTTCTGGTGGTCGTCATCACGCTGGGGTTGGTCGCCATCGCGTTCACGGTCAGCGACGCCGACACCTGGGTCGCGCTCGGCCGCGGCATGATCAACTTCCCCTTCAAGGATCCCGACATGGCCGGCTACGAGCTCTTCTCGGCGCTGGTCTTTGCTGGCGCCGGCGGAACCGCCAATCTGTTCTTCTCCTTCTATCTCCTCGACAAGGGATGGGGGATGGGGGCGCGGGCGCCGGGGGTCGTCAACCCGCTGCGCGGCAAAGGCGAGCGAGACGGCGGCCGGTGCTACCGGATTCGCGATACGCCCGAAAACCGCGAGCGCTGGAGCGCCTGGATACGCCATCTCACGCTCGATCAGACGCTGTTTTTCTGGTTCCTCAACACCTTCACAATTCTCCTCTTCATCGTCGGCTCCCTGGCGGTGTTGCATCCGCGCGGCATCGTCCCGCAGAGCGAGCTGCTCGTCTGGGAGGAGGCGACCATCCTCGCATCGCTGTGGGGCGGAGCCGGTAAGACCGTGTTCCTCGTCGTCGGCGTGGCGTGCCTGTTCTCGACGCAGCTCACGCTGATCGACGGGGTCGCGCGCAGTTGTGCCGACATCCTGCAGGGCAGCACCGCCTGGGCCCGTCGCCGATCGACCGCCGAGTTGTACGGCGCCATCGCGGCGCTGTGGATAGGGGCGGGCATCGCCCTGACCTATGCGTACGAAGCGATCCCGCCCTTCATGTTCCTGCTGAGCGCCGGCTTCTTCGGCGGCATCGCCATGGCGATCTACGCGCCGCTCACCCTGTGGATCAATCTGCGGCTGCTGCCGGAGCCGTTTCGGCCCAGCCGCGCGCGCGTTGCCATCCTGGTTGTGGTGAGCGCCATGTACGTCGCGTTTGCGATTGCAGCGACGATCAACGTTCTCCGCTCACTGCTCTGAGCGTCTGCCGTCTCGAGGACGCAGCGGCGCCGCCATGTCGCGGATGCGCTGCCAGAGCTCCGGAACCCCCTCGCCAGTGACGGCCGAGCAGACGGTCAGCGCATGGTCCGGCAGCTCGTTTTCGAGCGAGCGGATCTGTGCGACGCGCTCGCTCCGCTTGAGCTTGTCGATCTTCGTCGCGGCGATGCAGCACGGCACTTCGAGCGAGCCCAGATAGGCGATCAGGTCGCGATCCTCGTCGGAGAGGCCGCGCCGACTGTCGACCAACACAACGACGCCTCGCAGCGTCGCGCGACCGACCAGATACGCGTCGACCAGGCGTCGCCACGAATCGACGACTTCGCGCGGCACCTTGGCGAACCCGTATCCCGGCAGGTCGACTAGCATGAGGTCGTCGCCGACCGCGAAGAAATTGATCTGTTGCGTGCGGCCCGGTGTCCGGCTCACCCGCGCCAGGCTGTGGCGCCCGACCAGACGATTGAGCAGCGACGATTTGCCGACGTTGGATCGTCCCGCCAGGGCGATCTCCGCGACCGTGGCGTGCGGGATCCGCGCTGGTGTGGCAGCTCCGGCTACAAAGCTCGATTCGCCCGCCGGCATGGGTCACTCATCGGCTCGCTCGCGCGGAGCAAAGCTCTCGCCGGTGAACAGGATCGGCTTCTTGCCGGCCATCATATCGGGAGTGAGGACCCAGGTGCCGCCGATCGACGGCGCCCAAATGTTCTGCGCGGCCTCGAGGTTGCCCGCCGTCAACCCATAGCCGAGCGTGCCGACTAGCAGGCCGCCGGTCGCGTACAACATCTTCGCCGGGATGTAGAAGATGTTGGACCCCACTGCCGCCATCCCAAACCCGAAATCGCGCACATACTCCGGCGCTGCGGCCGCCGGTCGCGTTGCCGCCACGGCGAGCACCATCGCCAATACTGCCGTCCTCGTCATTCCTCTCATTCCACACCTCCTACTCCTGCCGGACCACGGCGTTTGGCGGAAGCACCTCGAGCAGCTTCCGGAGCGCGCTCTCCAAGTAGTCGACGTCCTTCGACTCCAGCGTCAAGCGCACCTTGTATTCGGGATTGTTGAGCTTCGGATACGACCCGAGCAGCAAATTGGGAAAGGCGGCCAGCGTCTCGTAGAGCGACGCCGCGATCGCCGTCTCCTGTTCGCGAACATAGACGATCCGCAGATGGAACGGGTCCGTGGTGAAACGATCGCGAATCGCCACCACTTTGTCGCGAAAGATCTCGGGAATACCCGGCAGCACGTAGATGTTGTTTACCAGGAACGTGGGAAACCGCAGGTTGCCGTCGTGCAGCAGCTCGGTTCCGTCGACGACGTCGGCGAGCCGAAGTTGCGCTTCGGTCACGCGGTCGGAAAAGAACGCGCGCAGCGCCTTCTCGAGCTCGGGGTGGCGGATCACCTCGCGACCGAGAGCGCGAGCCACGCCGGCGATGGTCAGATCGTCGTGCGTCGGACCAACGCCTCCGGAAGTGAACACGAGGTCGTACGTGGCGCTGTACTCGCGCACCGCGGCGGCAATGACCTCGATCTCGTCCGGTATGACGAGAATGCGCTCGAGCGAAACACCGACGGCGCGCAACTGTTTGGCGAGGAACGGCGAGTTGGTGTCCTCCACCTTGCCGGAGAGGATTTCGTTGCCGATCACGACCAGCCCGGCCGTCGTCGAGCGCGCCATGGCCGTTAAATTATACGAGCGCCACGCGCTTCGCCAGCAAGCCCGCTGGCGCCCACCCCTCGCAGCCGGCCCTACAGAACCTCTTCGATGTCGCCCAGTTGTTTGAGCAGATAGGCCTTTAGCTTCTTCTTGACTCGCGATTCGATCTGGCGAACGCGCTCTCGGCTGATCTTATACTCGTCGCCGATCTCCTGCAGCGTCAGCGCCTCCGGAGCGACCAGGCGCGACTCGAAGATGCGCGCCTCCTTGCCCTTGAGGGTGGTGCCGAACTCGCGAATCACGGCTCCGACGCGCGCCTGAAACTCTGCGTCTGCGACCTGGCCCTCGGTGTCGCTGCTGCGGCTCGGTAGGACGTCGAGTAGCGTCGCGTCTTCGTCCTGCCGACTCGGAGCGTCTACCGACAAATCGCGCGCCGATAGGCGTTGGTCCATTTCGATCACCTCGCGCTCTTTGACGTCGAGGCGTTCGGCGATGAGACGCGGCTCGGGAAAAATGCCCTCCCGCTCCAACCTCTCCTTCTCCTTCTGGAGGTTGAAAAACAACTTTCGCTGCGCCTGGGTGGTGCCGACCTTCACCATCCGCCAATTGTTGATCAGGTAGCGAATGATGTAGGCGCGGATCCACCACACCGCATATGACGGGAAGCGCACGCCGCGATACGGATCGAAACGCTTCACGGCCTCCATGAGGCCGATGTTGCCCTCCTGCACGAGGTCGAGCAGGTTGCGGCTGGCCTTCGCGTACTCGCGCGCCACCATCACGACGAGCCGCAGGTTGGCGGTCACCAAGCGATACGCGGCGTCGACATCACCCTGTTCGACCAAGCGAATCGCCAGCTCCCTCTCTTCCTCGCGGCTGAGCAACGGATAGCGGCGCGCCTCGGCCATGTATCGCTGCAGAGGGTCGAAGGGAACGAGCGAGCTCCCCGAGGCTTCTTCGGCTTCGTCCTCTTCGTCGTATTCGAAGACCTGAGTCGCCGCGGCTTCGTCCTCGACGACCTCGGGCTCGATCGCCTCCGCCTCGGCCGATTCATCGTCGTCGCCGACTTCGTCGTCCGCGACCTCGTCGGCGTCGAGGGCGTCCTGGTCCTTGCGTCGATCCGCCATCACCGCGCAATCCACGGCTCCACCCCGCCGCTCAAGAGCGCGGCGGGCCGCCGATCTCCTTCTTGAGCTCTTCGACGAGCGTTTGCATGACGTGATCGAACTGGCGGCGGAGCGACATGAGCTCGTCGCGCATGTGGAGGATCACCTCGACTCCAGCGAGATTGACGTCCATGTCGCGCATCAGCACCGAAATGACGCGCAGCCGCTCGGCATCGTCGGCGCTCAGCACCTCGTCGTCGCCCGACGTTGGACGGCGAATCTCGACCAGTCCCTCCTCGACAAGCTGGCGTACCGTCGCGTCGTCGAGACTGAGCTGCACGCAGACTTCGCGGACTTTGACGTACTTCGCCACGCTCTCCTCGATCTCAGAACCGCATTGAACTGCGCGGGTCGGATTTGTAGCCGGCGCTCATCTCCGCGGCGGCCCGTTCCACCTCTTCTCCGCCGTCCTCCGGAATATGCACGACGACCCGCAGATACAAATCCCCGCGGCCGTCGCCCTTGAGACGCGGCATCCCGTGACCGCGAACTCGGAGCTGTTTACCACTCTGTGTGCGCGGCGGCACTCGCACTCTGACCTTGGCTCCATCGGGGGTGGGTACGTCGATCGACGCTCCCGATACGGCCTCGACGACGGTCACCGGAAGATCGAGGTGGAGATCGTCGCCGCGTCTCTCGATCAGCCGATGCGGGCGCACGACGACGCGGATGAAGAGATCGCCCGGCGCTCCGTTGCCAATGCCAGCGCCGCCCTTGCCCGAAACGCGTACCCGCGAACCGGTATCGACCCCCGGTGGAATCTTAACCGACAAGCGCTCGCGCCGACTGGTCTGACCGGCGCCGCTGCAGGTCGGACACGGCTTCGTCCCCTCGCGCCCCTGGCCACCGCACCGCGGGCACGTGCGCATGAACGCAACCGGTCCTTCGCCGACTCGCACCCGCCCCTGCCCGCCGCACTGCGAGCAGATCGGTGCGCTGCTCAGATCGAGGCCACTGCCCGTACAGGTGGCGCAGACCTCGCGGCGGTCGATGCCGATCTCGGTCGCCAACCCACGCACCGCATCGAGCAGGTCGATCTCCAGTTCGGTCTCCAGATCTTCGCCGGCGGCCCGCACACCCGTCCGTGATCGTGCGCCGTGTGATCCGCGGCCGCTGAAGATGTCGCCGAAGATGTCCTCGAAATTCTCGTAGCCACCGAACCCACCGCGCGGTTCCGACCCGGTTGCGCGCCACGCATAGGCGTCGCGCGCGGCGCGCGCCTGCTCGGCATCAAAGCCCGACTGTGCGCCAGCCATGCCGAACTCGTCGTACAGCTTGCGCTTGTCGGGATCGCCGAGGATCTCGTGGGCTTCGGAGATCTCCTTGAACCGGTTCTCGGCGTCCTGATTGCCGGGGTTTACGTCCGGATGATGCTTGCGCGCCAGCTTCCGATAGGCCTTGCGGATCTCGTCCGCAGACGCCTTTCGATCCACCCCGAGCGCGGCATAGAGGTCTTTCTCCTCCATCGGTCGACTCCACCCTGCCGGCCACGCGCGGCGGGGTCGCCAAGCCGCCTACTCCTCCGGCGGTGCCTCGGGGTACACGAGCAGAACTTCGCCGGCTGCCACTTCGCGGAGCGCCGTCACGACTTCCTTGTTGTCAGACTCGACCAGCGGCCGCGCCCCCTTGAGGAGCTGCTTGGCGCGGCGAGCGCCAAGCAGGACGAGCTCGAAGCGGTTACCTACGTTGTCGAGGCAATCTTCTACGGTTATTCGCGCCATGATGGTCCCTCTCGAACGGCGTACAGTAGGCCGAACGCCGACGCGAGGCAACAGCCCCACTGATTCGTAGCATCAGATGCCCCGCGGCTGGTTGACTCCATGGCGACCTCTGGTAGCGTGCGCGCCTCGTATGGCCTGGCTGGAGACCTTTCGCGGACTGTTGGACAAGGGCGACCAAGACAAGAAGCGCGTCGCCGAGGGCCTGCGCGAGGCACATCGCGGGTTTTTGGAGCGGGCAGCCCGATTCGAGCTGACGGCTGAACGGGCCCCGAGCGATTCGGCGGAGTCCAGCCTGCGTCGCCTGGCAACCGAGCATCGCGCCACCACGGCACTGATCGAGTCGGCGCTGGCGGCGCGCAGTTCGTCGGCACGCGGCGGCGCCGGCAAGCTGGTCGCGTCGGAGGGCATCAATCACTGGGCGCGCATCGTCGAGGACCTCGAGGTGCTGCAGCAGGGCCGCAATCGAATCCTCGAGCTGGCGCGCGACCTGATCGACCTCGATCCGGAGTTGATCGACCTCTTCGACGTGCTGACTCGGCGCATGAACGAGCATGTCACACGGCTGCGCGGCGAGATCGCCGAAGCCGACCCGCAGGCCCTGAACTAGCCCCGCAAGGGCGCCTGCTCAGGGCGGGTTCTTTCGCAGCAGCACGAAAAACTCCCGGTTGCCCTTGGGACCGAGGATCGGCGACTCGCACTCGCCGGCGACCGCAAGGCCGATCTCGACCGCAGCCTCGCACACGCCGCGCAGCGCACTCCGGTGCTGTTCCGGGTCGCGCACCACGCCGCCCTTGCCCACCTCGCCGCGCCCAACTTCGAACTGCGGCTTGACCAGCGCAACGATCGTTGCCGTCGGGGCAAGCGAGGCGGAAACCGGCGGTAGGATGAGACGCAACGAGATGAACGACACATCGATCACGGCGATCTCGGGCGCGAACGGTAAGTCGCCAGGCACCAGGTGGCGAGCGTTGGTCCGTTCGAGCAGCGTGACGCGCGGATCGCTGCGCAGCCGCCAGTCGAACTGCCCATAGCCGACGTCGACGGCCACGACGCGCCGGGCGCCGCGACGCAGAACGCAATCGGTGAAGCCACCCGTCGAGGCGCCGACATCGATTACGTCGCGGTTCAACACATCCAACCCAAACCCATCGAGGGCGGCTTCCAGCTTGATGCCGCCGCGGCTGACGAAAGGCTCGTCGGCGTCGAGATGGACTACTGCCTCGACCGCGATCGCCGCACCGGGCTTGTCGACGACGGTTCCATCGACGCGAACCTTGCCGGCCATGATCAACCGTCGCGCCCGCTCGCGACTCGCCACCCCGCATCGCTCCGCGACGATGAGGTCGAGGCGCTCCTTCATACGACTCGCCTCACGGTGCAGCGGCACGCCCGACGACGAGATCGGCGAGAGAACGCAGCGGCGCCGCCGCAGTCCCCAACACGTCGAGCGCCGCCACCGCTTCGTCGCGCAGCGCCACGGCGCGCGCCCGCGCTCCGGCAACACCCAACAATTCGACGTACGTGCGCTTGCCGAGAGCCCGATCGCGGCCGCCCACCTTGCCCGTCACGCCGCTGTCGGCGGTGGCGTCGAGCACGTCGTCTACCACCTGAAACGCGAGGCCGAGGCGCTCACCGTACAGCGTCAGTCGAGTCAAGGCGTCTTCCTCAGCCCCTCCCAAGATGGCGCCGCCGCGCACGGCGGCGCACAGCAAAGCACCGGTCTTGCGACGATGGATGCGTTCCACGGTGGCGAGATCGGCGTCGCCTCCTTCGGCCGCGATGTCCTCGGCCTGGCCCGCAACCATCCCGGCCGCCCCGGCAGCCAGGGCGATCTCGTGCACGGCGCGAATGGCAGCAACCGGGTCGGGATACGTTTGGGCCGCCGCCGTCATCAGAGTGAAGGCGTCGGTGAGGAGCGCATCGCCGGCCAGGATCGCCAGTGCCTCGCCGTAGCGAACGTGACTGGTCGGCCGGCCGCGGCGCAGCTCGTCGTCGTCCATTGCCGGCAGGTCGTCGTGCAGCAGCGAGTAGGTGTGAATCATCTCGATACCGCAAGCGAACGGCAGCAGCGGTGCGCAGTCCGCGCCGACAGCTTCGCCGGAGGCCAACAACATGATTGGTCGGATGCGCTTGCCGCCGCCGAGCAGACTGTAGCGCATCGCATCGCGCAGCCGGCTGCCGTCGACGGTGACCGCCCCCTCCAATGCCTGGTCGATCAGTCGGCGGCGCTCCGCTACATAACTCGCGGCGTCATTCGCAGTCATCGTCCGTGTCCGCGGCCGGCTCCGAATCGCGCGAACCGCCGGGGTCGCGCACCTCGCCCGTATCATTCGTCGCACTCTGCCGATGCGAGCGCACGATCAGATCGCCGTCGGGGCCTCGCGAAAGAATCTCGATCTTTCGTTCGGCTTCGTTCAGCCGATCGTTGAGCCGGCGCACCAGCTGCACACCGCGTTCGAACGACTCCAGCGCCTTCTCGAGCGGCAATTCGCCCGACTCGAGCTCGGCGACCAGGCCCTCCAACGCTCCGACGCCGTCCTCGAACGAAACGACCGGCTCTTCCGACGCGGAATCCCGCTTCTTTGCCGCCATGATACTCGCTCGCCTCCCGGCTCAGCCGCCGGTCTCTTCGACGCGCACCGTGGCACGGCCGCTGGCGAACAGCAGTTCGATCCGATCGTCGACCTTCAACTCAGCCGCCGATCGCACGACCGCGCCAGTGTCGGGCTCGCGCGCGATCGCGTAGCCGCGCTGCAGGACGGCCAGCGGCGACAGTGCATGCAGCCGCTCGCCGCCGCGCCGCGTCCGCTCGTGCGCCAGACGCACCATCTGGACGATCGCGCGCCGCGAACGTTCGCCCAGCTCGTCGAGACGCAGCCGCTGCGCTCGCAGCTCGGCACGCGGATCGCGCAACTGGCGGGCGACCAGTCCGAGCCCGCGGCGCCGACGGTTCAGATCGGCGCGCATCGCGGTCGCCAACGAGCGCGTCAAGCGGGACAGACGCGCCTGCAGCTCGCGACAGTCAGGGGTAACGGCGGCGGCCGCGGCGGTCGGCGTAGCGGCGCGCAGGTCGGCGACGAGGTCGGCCAGGGTGACGTCGATCTCGTGGCCGACCGCCGAAACGATCGGGATCGGACACCGCGCTATGGCGCGCGCCACGCGCTCCTCGTTGAATGCGCGGAGATCCTCCGCTGATCCACCTCCGCGCCCGACGATCACCACGTCGGCGGAGCCGTCGTCTTGCAGATCGCGCAGCGCCGCGGCGATCTCGGCTGCCGCCTGACTACCTTGCACTGCGACAGGCCGCACGAGGATACGCACGCCCGGCAGGCGCGCCCGCAGGGTGGTGACGATGTCGTGGATCGCGGCGCCGCGCAGCGCCGTGACGACGCCCACGGTGCGCGGCCAGGCCGGCAGCGGTCGCTTGCGCGTAGCGTCGAACAGTCCCTCGGCCGCCAGCTTCTCCTTGAGCTGCTGCAGAGCCAACTGGGCACTGCCCACTCCCTGCGGCTCCATCGAGTCGATGTAGATCTGCAGGTCACCGCGCGCCTCGTACATGCTGACACGGCCGCGCACCACGACCTCCAAGCCGTCGCGCGGGCGAAAGGGAATGCGCCGCGCGGCGGAGCGGAACACCACGGCGCTGATCTGCGCGCTGGCGTCCTTGAGGCAAAAGTAGAGGTGACCGGACGACGGAGATCGCAAACTCGAGATCTCGCCCGCGACCCAAACCGAGCTGAAGCGTCGTTCGAGGCTCGAGCGCAAATGCCAGTTCAGCTCGCTGACGCTCAGAACCGCGACCTGGCGCTGCGCGGTGATTTCAAGCTGGATTCCCATCAGGCGGCCCAAGCTATCCGCAGAGGCTTTCGCTGTCCACGAAGTCACATGAGGGCGCTGGCGTCGCCGATCAGGATACGCGTCCCATCATCCTTCTCGACCCATACATCGCAATGCACACGCTCGAGCGCGCCTTCGCGGCTGCGCTCGCGCACCCTCGCCCGTGCGGTCACCCGCTCGTCCGCCCACAGGACGTTGGTCAGCTTGAGATCCATCCGGCCGCCTCGCAGGAAGCCTTCCCCGAAACGATCGACCATGAGCTGCGACGCGAAGCACGTGCTCATCATTCCCTGCACCACGATGTTCGGAAAGCCGAGTTTGCGCGCTTCCTCTGGATCCGTGTGGTAGTTGCGCCCCGGGCCCGAGAACATCCAGCAGCGGCGCCGGTCGACGACCTTCGTCAGCGCCGCCAGATCATCGCCGGTCGCGGTAGGAAACGGCGGTCGCGGCTCCTTCTTCTTCGCCGTATCCGCGTCGACGACGAAGCCGTCGTCATCGGCCTGCGCCTGCAGGAACGACTGATGCGTCCGGCCGCGCACCAACAGAGCGCCGCTGCTCGCGTCGACGACATCGGTCTCGTTGACCACGTAGTCGCGACCGCGCTTCGCGTAGCGCTCGACGATCGTCGAGCGCGTTCGCACCGTGCCGCCGACGGGAATCGGAGCAAACGACTGCCACTCCTGGCGGCCGTGCAGATTGCCGATCAGGTTATGCAGGTACCACTCCGCGAGGAACCGATAGCATTCCGAGTGGTAGAGCAGCGGCGGCGCATACTCGCGGTAGAGCGGGCTGTGGTCGTCCAGCGCCTCGGCGTAGAAGTCGACGACCTCGCGCGACACCGTGTAGGACGATGCGCCGCAATGGCGGCCCACATGCGCCGGCTCTCCGTTGAGATTCATCGCGCCCCCCTTTTGCCTCTGCCGGAACTCACCTGGACGCGCCCGAGTCTCGAAGCAAGTTACGTCGCCGGCCGCTCGCCACTGGCGGCGAACAGTTGCGACACCCTGACAACGTCGATCTCCTCGTCGCCCCATTTCGACAACATCGACCGCACCTGTACGAGCTCAGCGCGCCCCACTCCACTCGCCAAGCCTATCGCTCGACCTGCGCTCTGCGCGCGCCGGGTGATCAGCTCGAAGGCCGGCCCCTCACCGCTCTGACCGTCGCCCATCGGCAGCGCGGCGACGAACGGCCCTTCGCCGGCCGCGTACAGCGCGATGGGATGCAATCCCCGCTCGCGAACCGCCGCGAGCAGGGCCGTCTCGGCGTCGGTCGCGACGTCGCCGCCGCTCGCCAGTGTTACACCGATCGCACCGGGCACCGTAGCCAGGGCGGCTGCCAAAGCCTCGACGTCTTGCGCCGAGGCTTCGTTCCACTGCAAGAGTGCGTCGCGCTCGAAGATCTTGGCCAGCTCCGCCACCTGTGCCGAGAACGGTCGAAACGGCAGGATCGCCACGGCTACCGGCGGGTCCAGCTCGATGATCTCACGCGCCAGCCGCAGGTCGTCGCCGAGGCCCATGACCACCAAACCGACCCGCGGTCGCGACGGCTGATCCGACCAGACGATGCGCAAGGTGTGGGTCAGCAGGCCGTCGAGACCCACCAACACCTGACTGCCATTGAAGGTGTCCTCAGTGACGAGGGACAGACCCGGCTCGGTAGCGCGCAGGGCGCTCAAAGCCGCCTCGACGTCAGGGCGCCGCTCGCGCTCGACAGTCGCCTCGAGGAGTCGATGCGTCCAACGCACATCACCGCCCCCTTGCGCGTCTTCGGCGGTGACGGCTGCCCCGAGCGGCTCGGCGATGAGCTTCGTCACGTTGGTGTGCAGAGATTCGACGTGACCCGGAAAGGTCGCCGCCCAATCCGGCGAGTCGCCGAGGACGGGAGGCGCGACGATCCGGATCGGCCGCGACGGGTTGGCGATCTCGACCGCCGACAGGTAGATCAGCGCAGCCAGAACGCCATAAGCCGGATACCACAGCATCCAGCCGAAACTGACCCAGTCACGTTCCTCGCGTTCGCCCGCGCGCGCCACCACCGCCGCCTCTTCCGGCCGGCCCGCGATCGGGTCAGGCCGCCTTATGCGCTACCACCGACTTGAAGACGTTCCAGCTCTTGAGCAACTCGAGCGCCCGCTGCAACTGCGCATCCGGAGCCTCGCTGCCGTCAGCGATCTCTTCCTCTGGCGAACCGCCATCCTCTTGCTGCTGCGGTTTCGGCGGTCCGTTCTCCAGATGATGCGGCAGGTTCTGCTCGCGGATGGTGTCGGGCTGCTGCCGATTGTCCGCCTCCGCCGTCTTCACCTCGGCATCCATGACGATGTCGGGCGTAATGCCGGTCGCCTGGATCGATCTTCCATTCGGCGTGTAGTACCGCGCCGTGGTCAGTCGAATCGCCGAGTTAGAATCCGCCGTCTCTTCGGCGTGGATCGGCAGGATCGTCTGTACCGAGCCCTTCCCAAACGTCTGGGTGCCCAGAATGATCGCGCGGCGGTGATCTTGCAGTGCGCCGGCGACGATCTCCGACGCGCTGGCGCTACCGCCGTTGACCAGCACGATCATCGGAAAATCGGTACGGCTGTTACCTTTGTGCGCGTAGAACTTCTGAGCCTGGTTGTCGAGGCGGCCCTCGGTGTACACCACCAGTCCCGAATCGAGGAAGATGTCGCTGACGCTCACCGCTTGCGACAACAGACCGCCGGGATTGTTGCGCAGGTCCAAAACCAAGCCCTGCAGGCCTTCGGGCGTCTCGTTGGCCAACGACTCCAGCGCTGCGGCCGCCTCGGTCGCAGTGCGCTCCTGGAACTGCGTCAGCCGCAGATACCCATAGCCCGGCTCGAGAGATCGATGCTTCACGCTCTTGATGCGGATGACCTCGCGGACCAGTGTCAGGTCGAGCCACTCGTCCTGCCCCTCGCGGCGAATCGTGAGCTCGATCGGGGTGCCCTTCGGGCCCCGCATGAGCTTGACCGCCTGCATGAGCGTCATGTCCTTGGTGAACTCGTCCTCGATCTTGATGATCTGGTCCCCGGCGAGAACGCCGGCGCGGGCCGCCGGCGTATCTTCGATCGGCGACACGACCGTGAGGATCCCGTCGCGCAGCGTGATCTCGATTCCCAGACCACCGAAGCTGCCCTTCGTGTCGACCTGCAGCTCCTTGTAAGCGTCTGGCGGAAGATAGGCGCTGTGCGGATCGAGTGAGCTCAGCATGCCGCGGATGGCGCCATCGACGAGCTTTTGCGTCGTCACGTCATCCACGTAATGACGGCGGACCATCGCCAGGATGCTCGCGAAGTCCTCCAGGTTTTCGTAGTCCTCTTGCCGAGCCGATACTTGACCGGCCAACCAACCGCCGCCGGTGGCGAACAGGGCCACCACCAGCAATGCCGTCGCGAGCGCCTTGAGTTTCACTGCCGTCCTCCGGCCGCGCACTATAGCGCACAGCGCAAGCACCGGCTACCCGGCTTTTGGCCACATCGCCCGCCGGGCGCGGCGAAATCCAGGTTGCAATACCCCGGGACGACGCAGAGAATCTCGCCCGGTGCGCGGCGCGAAAAGGGGCCCGCGCGAAGCGTGGAGTGAGGAGGGGGCAATGAACGAAGTCCTGACCCGTCGCCCGTTGACCGATTTCTTCCGCGACTTGATCCGCACGGCCGCCCGCGAGCAACAGGTCGAGCTCAGCGAGAGCACCGAGCACTATCTGGTGCGCCTGATGGAGCACTTCGCGCACCCCGAGCAGAACTGGCAGGGGCGGCCTTTGACGCTCGACTTCCTCGAGTCCTTTCAGGCCGCCGATTCCGCCCAGCGCGCCGGCAAGCTGAGACGCGTCGGCGACACGTCACTGTTCTTGTCCGGCATGTTCATGGAGTACCTGGAACAACAGCTCGTCTCGGCCGACTTCTACATCGCGCTGGGGCGGAGCGCATACGCGCATCTCGCCAGCGTCCCGGCGCCGGGCCGACCTCGGTCGCTGTTCGCCGAGATGTCGGAGCGATTCCCGGAGCTCGTCCGGGTGCTCACCGACATCAGCTTCGAGCAGGTCTTTCGCAGCGATCGCCAGACCGTCCGCACGTACTCGCGCTGGCTCCACACCGGCAGCCAGCGCGATGCCCGCTGGTTAATGCGCCGGGGCCTCGTGCCGATTCGGCCCGGCAGCGATCTGCCCCATTGACCCGCCGGCCGCGGCGGTCACCAACTGCGGGGGGACCTGCACGGCGCTTTCGTCGCTCTTTGCGTTGCGCGCAACGACCACGGTGAACAACGATCGACGCGAGGTCTTGTACACACGGCAAAGCTCGAGCGGCAGACCGTGGAAGACTTCCTCGCGGCCGAGCGTGTGCCACCCGACACGCCGCGTGATCGGTTCGATCTTGCGGTCGATCGTCGCGAGCACTCGCTTGTCGCTGCGGAAATGGTTGATGACGACGATCTTGCCGTTCGCCTTGCACACGCGTTGCGCCTCGCGCATGAAGCGGTCGACTTTCGGCACGACGCTGACGACGTGGAACGCCATCACGTAGTCGAAACTCGAGTCCTCGAGATCGAGGTTCATGGCGTCCATCTCGTGAAGCTGGATGTGGCGCCACCCCTTGCGCGCGATGCGCTCTTGCGCTCGCTCCAGCATGTCCGGCGCCAGATCGACGCCGGTCACCTGGCAGTGCCGCGGATAGGCGCGCAACGCGAGGCCCGTACCGACCCCAAGCTCCAGCACCTTGGCGCCTGGCGGAATCCGCAGATCGCGGATGACCGCGGCGATGCGCGGATAGAAGAATCGGGCGAAGATCAGGTCGTAAACGCCTGAAAGTTCACCGTAAAGCTTGCTCTCGTATGCTTGGGGAGCAGTTGACTCGAAAGCCATGGTTGGGTTGATCCCCTTCTTCTCCACGGGCCTGCCGGCGCTAGGCCGCAGTGGCTTCTTCCTGCATCTCGCGCTTGAACGACTGAATGTCGCGAGCGAGAAATCGCCACTGCCTGCCTTGTTTGAAGGCCGGCAGAACACTCTTTCTGGCGTACTCGTTGACGGTATCCGGACTCAGATCGAGGAGCAGCGCCACCTCTTTACTGTTCAGGATCGACTCTTTGGGTTCCATGTAGATCGCAGAGCCGAGCCGCAACGGGACGGTGGCAGGCGTCGGCGAGGACGCATTGAACCAGTCAATCGGGTGCAGTTCAAGTCGACGACGGCCGCCCGAGAGGGCCTGGCGGCGGCTCGCCGGCGGCGGCCGCTCAGGCCCGGCGCAAATCGCGGAGTTCGATCTCGACGGACCGCTGATTGCCCCAGTCCGACAGCCGCGGTCGGTACAGGATCTCCACCTCGTCCCCGGCGACGACCTCGCGGTCCGCCATGCCGAAGCCGATCGCACTGAAGCGGCAGCCGCCGCCCTCGACGAACAGCTTCAAGTGACTCGAGCCCACCAGGGCTTTCGACAGCACCCTGACACCTCGAGCCAGAAAGACCGGCTCCGGATTCGAGGTGCCATAGGGCTCGAGGCGGTCGAGGTCGCTGAGCACCGCTCCGTCGAGGTGCTCGAGAGACAGCTCGGCATCGACGCGACGCGACGGCACCAGCGCCTCGGCGGGGGTCGAGCCGGCGAGGATCGACTCCAGGCGGGCGGCGATGTCGGCGACACGATCCGCTTGCACGGTCATGCCGACCGCCATCGGGTGCCCGCCGAAGCCGATCATCAGATCGGCGCATTGGCGCAGCGCCGCGTAGAGATTGACGCCGTGTATACTGCGCCCCGACCCCCGCCCGGTTCCCGCCGCGGCATCGAGGGCGATCAGCACGGCCGGCCGATGATAGCGATCGACCAACCGCGCGGCGACGATGCCGACCACACCGGGGTGCCAATCCGGCGAGGCGAGTACGATGCAATGCCGGCGCTCGGCGTCACCCGCCTCTTCGACCTGGGCCACCGCTTCGTCCACGGCCTCGCGCTCGATGCGCTGGCGAGCCCGATTCTCGTCGTCGAGAGCGACCGCCAAACGCTCGGCGAGCGCGCGATCGTCGGTGGTCAGCAACTCGACCGCGCGCCGTGCGTCGGAAAGGCGGCCACTCGCATTGAGGCGCGGCGCCAGGCGAAAGCCGATCGCCCCGCTCGACAGCCGCGACACGCCGCTGACGGCCTTGAGGGCGATCATGCCCGGGGATCTGCTGCCCTCGATCTCGCGCAGCCCGTGTTTGACGAGGACGCGGTTCTCCTCCACTACCGGCACCACGTCGGCGATGGTGCCGAGTGCCACCAGGTCGAGAAGCCTTCGCAGATCGGGGAGCTGCGTCGCTCCGGACTCGCGCAGCCGCATGCGCAATCCGGCAGCGAGATAAAAAGCGATTCCGGTCCCGCACAGGCCGCGAAACGGAAATCCGCAGCTCTCCTCGATCGGGTTGAGCACGGCCCGGGCCGGCAGCGGCGTGTCGGACACCTGGTGGTGGTCGCAGACGATGACGTCCATCCCGAGCCGGGCGGCAACGCGGATTTCCTCGTGGTTCACCCCGCCGCAGTCGACGGTGACCATCACCCGAGCACCCTGCTCCGCCAGAGCCCGGACGCCGGTCTCCTTGAGCCCGTAGCCGTCGTTCAAGCGGTGCGGAATGTACAGCGCCGGCTCGCTGCCGAGAGCGCGGAAGAAGCGGACCAACAGCGCGCTGCCGCTGATGCCATCGACGTCGTAGTCGCCGTGGATGCCGATCCTCTCACCGCGTTGCAGGGCTTGCGCCAGCCGCTCGCAAGCCGCCCCCATGTCGCGAAAGAGCATCGGCGAGCGCAGATGCTCGTCGAGGCGGGCGCGCAGGAATCCGTCGGCGCTGGCCGGATCGGCGAGGCCGCGGCTGGCGAGAAGGGACGCCAACAGCGGCGACAACCCCAACTCGCCGGAAAGTCGCTCGGCGTCGGTCTTCTGCGGGTTCGCGAGAATCCAGCGCCGGCGCACTCGCGCTACGCGACCTTTCTCGCCGCGGGGTATCGCTCCCCGAGATACAGGACGATCGAGCTGGCGATGTAGACGGTCGAGTAGACGCCGGCGATGAAGCCGACGAGAAGCGAGAAGGCAAAACCGCGGATCACCGGACCGCCAAGCAGCAACAGGGAAATTACCATGATCAGGGTCATCCCGGTGGTCAGGATCGTGCGGCTGAGGGTCTCGTTGAGCGAGTTGTTGATGAGCTCGCGCAGCGACGAGCGTCGATCCTTCGCGAGATTCTCTCGAATACGATCGCTGATCACCACCGTGTCGTTGACCGAATAGCCGACGATGGACAGAAGCGCGGCGACGACCGTCAGGTCGAACTCGTAATTGAAGAACACGAGGACGGCGACCGTCACCAGGACGTCGTGGATCAAAGCCGCCGCGGCACCTATACCGAAGCGCCACTCGAAGCGCGCCGAGATGTAGACGCCCATCATCACCGTCGCGAAGGCGATGGCGAGGATCGCCTTGGAGCGCAGCGTTTCGCCAACCCGCGGCCCCACGGTTTCGACGCGCAGAATGTCGACCCCCTCGCCGTACTTGCTCTGGAGGGCAGCCGCCACCGCGTTGGTGATGCTGGCCTCGCCCTCCTCCACCAGCGGAGTGCGGATCAGGAACTCGTCGCGGCTGTCGTCGAGATTCTGAATGTCGACGCCTTCCAGATCGGTCCCGGCCAGGGCTTCTCGCACTTCCTGCGTCGTCGTCGCCTGTTTGAAGCGCACGTGAACCAGTGAGCCGCCCGCGAAATCAATTCCGAGATTCGGACCACGCCAGGCCATGACCCCCAGGCCAAGGAGGATCACCACTACCGACGCCAGCGCGGTCGGGTAGCGATACTTGAAGAAGTCGAAACGCGTGCCCTGCGGAACGATGTCGATCATCAGATGCTCACCGTGGTCATTTTGCCGCGCGCGAGGCGGTAGTCGTAGACGAGGCGTGTCAGAACGACCGCCGTGAAGACGGTGCTCACCAATCCGATGCAGAGAGTCACCGCGAAGCCCTTTACCGGCCCCGAACCGAATTGGAACAGGATGACCCCGGACAAGAACGTCGTGATGTTCGAATCCAGAATGGCCGGTAGGGCGTGCTTGTAGCCCGCCTCGATGGCGGCGCGAGCCGACTTGCCGAGGCGCAGTTCCTCGCGGATCCGCTCGTTGATGAGAACGTTGGCGTCCACCGCCATGCCGAGCGTCAACACGATCCCGGCGATACCGGGCAGGGTAAGGGTGGCCCCCAGAGCGGCCAGACTGGCGAAGATGAACAGCGTATTGAAGACCAATGCTCCGACCGCCAGCGCTCCGGCGAACCGGTAGTACACCACCATGGCGATCATCAGCAGCGCCCCGCCGACGACGAACGACTGGATACCCTGGCGGATCGAATCGGCGCCGAGTGTCGGCCCGACGGTGCGCTCCTCGGCAATCGACACGGGCGCTTGCAGCGCTCCGGTGCGCAGGACGATCGCCAGATCGCCCGCCTCTTCGGCGCTGAACGAGCCGGTGATCACCGCCCGGCCGCCGGGAATCCGTTCCTGGATGCGCGGAGCCGAATAGATCGTGTCGTCGAGGATGATGGCGAGTTGGCGATTGACGTTGGCGCCGGTGATCTCCTCGAACAGGCGGGCACCACGCGAGTTCATGTCGATCGACACGATGCGCGAATTCGGCAGATCGCCCGGACGGACACGCGCATCGGTGATCACGTCCCCTGTCATCAGAGTGCGAGACTCGACGAGCAGGGCGGCGCCACGGCCGCGCTCGCCGGCCTCGTTCTTCTTGAGCTCGTGCAGCACCTCGGTACCCGCAGGTAGCGGCTTGTCGCCAGCCGCATACGGATCGCCGATGGGGTCGCGCACCATCTTGAACTCCAGGACGGCCGTGCTGCCGATGAGCTGCTTGGCGCGCTCGGGGTCCGTGATCGCCGGCAACTGCACGAGAATGTCGCGCTCACCCTGCCGCTGAATGACCGGCTCGCGAGCGCCCAATTCGTCGATGCGGTTGCGGATCGTTTCCAGCGACTGCTCGACTGCCGACTCCCGAATCCGCTTCACTTCGTCTTCGATGAGCGTAACCGTCCGCACCGTCCGGCCGTCCACGGTCTCACTCGCGCCGAGCGAGAAAAACGGGAAGCGATCGGTCACCACGGTTTCGAGCTTCTCGGCCGCGTCCTGAGGCACCGAGACAGACACCGCGGTATCGCCGCCCGGCCGGATGCTCGGGCCCTGCACCCCTGCTTCGCGCAGATCGCGGCGCAATTGCTCGGCATTTATCTCGACGTAGCTCTTCACTGCCTTGTCGATGTCGACAGTGAGAATGAGGTGCGTGCCCCCCTGCAGATCGAGACCCAAAGCCAGCTTTCTTTCTTCGAGGAAGCTCAGCCAGCTGGGGACAGGATGGAGAATGGATGGCAGCAGGTACACGACCGCCACGATGACCAACCCGAGGGTCAGTAGAGCTCGGTACAGGAGGCTGCGCTCGTTCACGTGTCCTTGTCCTTCATCTTCGGCTTGTCCTTCTCTCGATTCGCGGTGACGACGCCCGAGATCGTCGGTCGACTGACCCGCACTTGCACCTTGGGGGCGATCTCGACGGTCACGATGTCGTCGCTGATGGCGATCACCTTGCCGTAGAGTCCGCCTCCCGTAACGATTTCATCGTTGCGCTTCAAGGCGGCGAGGGTCGCCTGATGCTCCTTGGCCTTCTGCTGCTGCGGGCGGATGAGAAGGAAATAGAACACCCCCAACACCAGAAACAGCGGCAGAAACGATATGAAGGCGGGCGGCCCCCCCGGGCCGGCCTGCGCCCAAGCCGTATCGATCACCTTCGCTCCCCTTCCTCGATGCGTTCGATCGACGCACGCGCCCAGCCGGCGAAGGTGCCTGCTTCGACCCTATCGCGACACTGTGCCATCAGGTCCAGATAGAAGTGCAGGTTGTGGAGGGTGGCGAGTTGCGCCCCCAGCATTTCGCCGGCGACCGTCAGATGGCGGAGATACCCGAGCGAAAAGCCCGTGCAGGTATAGCAACCGCAGCTCTCGTCGAGAGGCTCGTCGCGGCGCGCATGACGTGCCAGTCGCAGATTCACGCGCCCGCCCCAGGTGAAGCACATGCCGTTGCGGCCGTTGCGAGTCGGCAATACGCAGTCGAACTGGTCGTATCCCATGCCCACGAAATGGAGCAGGTCTTGCGGCAAGCCCACCCCCATCAAATAACGGGATCGATCGGCCGGGAGTGCCGCAGCCGTTTCCGCCGCGATGTCCCGCGTCATGCGCCGATCCTCCCCAACACTCAATCCCCCAACCGCATAGCCCGGAAATCCGAGCGCAGCAAGCTGTCCGGCGTGGCGTCGACGCAGGTCGCTTTCGAGTCCGCCCTGGACGATCCCGAACAAATGACGGTCCGCGGCAATCTCGAGCGCGGCCTGGCGTTCGGCCCAGCGCGTCGTGCGCTCCATCCCCTCTTCCACGGCGCGGCGCCCGTCGGTGGCGGCGACGCATACGTCGAGCGGCATCAGGATGTCCACACCCAACCTGCATTCGGCGCTGACGACATCCTCGGGGCGCAGAAATATCTTCGAGCCGTCGAGATGCGAACGGAACTCGACACCCTCTTCGCTGACCACGCGCAGCTCGGACAGACTCATCACCTGGAAACCGCCGCTATCGGTGAGGATGGCACCGTCCCAACCCATGAAGCGGTGCAGCCCGCCGAGGGCCTCGATCGTGTCGATCCCCGGCCGCAGGATCAGATGGTACGCGTTGGCGAGGAGGATGCGCGCCCCGGCGGCGCGAACCTGGCTCGGCATGATGCCTTTGACCGTGCCCAGTGTCGCCACCGGCATGAACACCGGAGTATCGATGTCGCCGTGCGCGGTGCGCAACACGCCGCGCCGCGCCGCCGAGCCCGGGTCGGTCGCCACCACCCGGAAAGCCGATGCGCGCGGCGCCGCTCTTACCCCACCGATCATCCGCTCGCTTCTATCAGAGGATGAGCATCGCGTCGCCGTAGCTGTAGAAGCGATAGCGAAGGCGCACGGCTTCCTCGTACGCAGCAAGGACGCGCTGCCGTCCGGCGAAGGCACTGACCAGCACCAACAGCGTCGAGCGAGGCAGGTGGAAGTTGGTCAGCAAGCCGTCGATGACGCGAAACTGCCCGCGCTCGCGCAGAAAGGCGCCGGCGGGAAACTCGCCGGCGCGCAGGCCCAGCGGTTCGGCGGCGCGCGACTCGAGGGCTCGCGTCGTCGTCGTGCCGACCGCGATCACCCGCCCGCCGCGCCGCTTCGCCGCCGCGATCGCATGCTCGGTGGCTGGTGGAATCGATGCCCACTCCGGCTCCAGCGAGCAGTCGTCGAGCCTTTCGGCGCGCACCGGCAGAAAAGTCGCGGGCCCGACATCCAAAGTCACCCACGCCAGCTCGACGCCGACACGGCGCAGATCGTCGAGCAGCCGCTCGGAGAAGTGTAAGCCGGCGGTGGGCGCCGCGACCGCACCGACCGGATCGGCGAACACGGTCTGGTATCGCTCGCCGTCGCCGTCGCTCGGCCCATCCGGTCGCTTGATGTACGGCGGCAAGGGAATCTCACCGTGGCGCTCGAGGTAAGCGCCCACGTCACCCGCGGCCCCCAACGATACCCGCAGCCGGCCGGTCCCCGCTTCCACGCCGACCACCTCCACCTCGACATCGCCGGCCATGACGAGCCGCGCACCCACCCGCAGCCGGCGCGCCGGCCGGCCGAGGCAATCCCAAATCCCCGGCGCCAGCTCGCGCAACACCAACAACTCGACCGCACCACCGCTGTGAGCTCGGCCGTGCAGTCGCGCTCGCCGCACGCGCACGTCGTTGAAGACCAACAGGTCGCCGCCGCGCAACAGGCCGGGCAGAGCGCCGATGTCGGTGTGGCGCGGATCGCCGCCGTCGCCTCCGAGCACCATCAGACGGCTGGCGTCGCGATGCGGCGCCGGATGCTGCGCGATCAGCTCGCCTGGGAGCTCGTAATCGTAGGCGGAGAGCGTCGCCTCGTCCGCGCGATCCCGTGCGGTTCTGCTCGCGGCGTCGCTCACTCCTTCGGCTTCGGCATGAACGGCTCGAAAAGCTCCGACGGCAATGGGAAGATGGTGACGGATTCGTTCTCCTGCGCCATCTCCGTTAGCGTCTCGAAGTACCGCAACTGCAGCGCTGCCGGATGCTGCCCGATGATCGCCGCCGCTTCGGACAGCTTCTGCGCCGCCTGAAACTCGCCCTCGGCGTTGATCACTTTGGCGCGCCGATCGCGCTCGGCCTCCGCTTCGCGCGCCATCGCACGCTGCATGTCGGGCGGCAGATCGATGTGCTTGAGCTCGACGGTGACGACCTTGATCCCCCACGGGTCGGTCTGTTCGTCGAGGATATGCTGGATCTGCTCGTTGATCTTGTCGCGCTCGGCCAGCAGATCGTCCATTTCGCCCTGCCCGCAAACGCTGCGCAACGTCGTCTGCGCCAGTTGGGAGGTGGCGATCAGGTAGTTCTCGACCTCGACGATGGCCCGCGACGGGTCGACGACGCGAAAATAGAGCACCGCGTTGACCTTCACCGAAACGTTGTCGCGGGTGATGACGTCCTGCGGCGGAATGTCCATCGTCACGGTGCGCAGATCGACCCGCTCCATGCGCTCGATGCCCGGGATCAACAACGTGAGCCCCGGGCCGCGGGCACCGACCAGACGGCCCAACCGGAAGACCACCCCGCGCTCATACTCCTTCAGGACCTTGAAGATCATGAACAACAGCGCGGCGGCCGGCGCGAGCAAGTACGGCAGAACGGACAGAACTAACGAATCCACAACGATACGACCTTTCCCCAGAGCAACCCGCACCCTATGCCGGGCGGAGTCCCCTCGGCAAGGCGTTCAGCACATCAGGATGGAGCCGGGCGCACACGAACGCGCAGCCCCTCGACAGCCGTGACTTCAACCTCGTCTCCCTCTTCGACTTGGCCGTCGACGATCGCATCCCAGTGCTCGCCGTGGACGAACACCTTTGCACGCGAGCCGCCGAGCAGCCGTCGCACCCGACCGATCTCGCCGACCATGCCTTCCGCGCCGGATGCCGGCTGACGCCGGTGCGCCCGCAGCACCAACCAACCCATGAGGAGAATGGCGCTCCCGGTGGTCGCCGCGATGCCGCCGATGAGCCGCCGGTCGACGGCGATCGTCGAGTCGGGGGTCTCGAAGAGAAACAGCGAGCCGAGCACGAACGCGATCAGGCCGCCGAGACCGAGCACTCCGAAGCTCGGCGTGAATACCTCGGCGGTCATCAGGATCACCCCGGCTGCCAGCAAGGCCAGCCCCGTGTAGTTCACCGGCAGCACTTGCGTCGCCCACAACCCCAACAGCAGGCAGATGAGCCCGAACACACCGGGGAACAGCAGCCCCGGATTGTAGAACTCCAGGTAGAGCCCCAGCATTCCCAACGCCATCAGAACGTAGGCGAGATTGGGGTTGGCGATCATGTTGAGGATGCGCTGGCGCCAGTTCATCTCGTGCGCCACGACCGCCGCCGCGGCGGTGCGCAAAACGACCCGCTCCCCGTCGAGCGCCACCTCGCGGCCGTCGAGTTGGGCGAGCAAATCGGATACGTCGCGCGCCACGATGTCGATTACGTTCAACTCGAGCGCTTCCCGCTCCGTGATCGATACGCTCTCGCGTACCGCCTTCTCGGCCCACTCGGCGTTGCGTCCCCGCTCCTGCGCGATCGTCTTGCTGAGCGACGCGGCGAAGTTCTCCACCTTCTGCCGCATGTCGCCCTCGATGTCCTCACCGCCGCCGGCGACCGGGTGCGCGGCGCCGATGTTGGTGCCGGGTGCCATCGCCGCGACGTGGCCGGCCATGGTCACGAACACCCCCGCCGAGATCGCCCCGCTGCCGCCCGGCGCTACGTAGACGACCGTGGCGACGTCGCTCGCCAAAAGATCCTTGACGATGATCTTGGTCGATTCGAGCAAGCCGCCCGGCGTATCCATCTGGATGATCAACGCCGCGGCCTTCTGCTCGACCGCGACCTTCAACCCGTCGCGAATGTACTCGACGGTCGCCGGATTGATGCTCCCGTCGATCTCGATGAGTACGACCCCGCCCGAGATCTCACGCGGCGGCTTTGCAGGCTTTTCTTTCGGCGCCCGCGCCGCCGGTGCGCCCAGCGCGGCGATAGCCAGCAGAACGACCGCGAGCGCCACCGCCACCATCGCCAGCCAACGTGCCCTCATCGCGACATTCCCAACTCGGCCATCACTTGCTTGACGTCTTCCCAAACCAAACGCTTGTCGCCCGGATTGCGCAACAGATAGGCGGGGTGCAACGTCGGCATCAGCTTCACGCCGCGGTAGGTGTGCCAATGCCCTCGCAGGCGGGTGATCGGGGTAGCCGAGCCAAGTAGCGTCTGTGCCGCGAACTTGCCGAGAGCGACGATCACGCGAGGCCGCACGATCTCGATCTGGCGCTCCAGGAACGGCAGACAGCTGGCGATCTCGTCGGGCTCCGGGTTGCGGTTGTTCGGCGGCCGACACTTGATGACGTTGGCGATGTAGACGTCCTCGCGCCGCAACTTCATCCCCTTGGTGATGATCTCGGTGAGGAGCTGGCCGGCGCGGCCGACGAACGGCTCGCCCTGCAGGTCTTCGTCGCGTCCCGGCCCCTCGCCGACGAACATCAAGTCGGCGTTTTCGTTCCCGACCCCAAAGACCAAATGGGTCCTGCCTCCGGCGAGCTTGCAGCGCCGGCAATCGCCGATCGCACTCGAAAGCGCCGCCAACGTCCCGGCGGCGACGACCGCCGATTCGGCACCGGTGGCGCTGCGCTCGCCGACCTGCGCCTCGGTGCGCGCCCTCGGCACGGCACTTGCGGCGACCGGCGGCGCTCTGTCCGGCCGCGGTGCGGCGATGTCGCGCGATCGCACACGAGCCGCGGTTGACGGCGCATTGGGGACGGGCGCGGCAGCAGCAAACCAGCGCGCCCCCAAGTCGCGTTCTGCTTCGACGTGATCACGCAGAGCGCGGACCAGCGCGGATAACTCGGCTTGTTGGTCCGCAGGGGTCATAGTACCATCCGCAGTTGTGTTCTCACTCGCCGTATTCATCGTCGCAACATTCGTCTTGATGCCCGACGACGCCCTCGCCTGGGGCCCGATCAGCCACCTCGCACACGGGTCGGAGGTACTCAAGGGAGTTACCATTCTGGGCGCGGGCCTTCAACAATTGTTGCGGCGACATCCGACCGAGTACCTCTACGGCTGCATCGGTGCCGACATCACACTCGGCAAGAAATACACGGGTCCGCTGCAGGCGCATTGTCACTCGTGGGACGTCGGCTGGCAGTTGGTCGACGAAGCCGACACCGATGCCGAGCGCGCCTTCGCCCACGGCTACCTCACCCACCTCGCGGCCGACGTTTATTCGCACAATCATTTCGTCCCCACTCAGCTCGTCGTCAGCTACCGCGCGCGCACGCTGCGCCACATCTATTGGGAGGCGCGCTTCGACTCGATGCAGGACGTCGAGTACCGCGAGATCGTGACCGATCTGCGCCGGCGCTCCTTCCCGGCCTGCGACGCGCTGGTCCAGCGCGTCGTGGCGCGCACGCTGTTCTCCTTCCGCACCAACAAGCGAATCTTCGAGAACGTCCTGGCACTACACGATTGGGACAACTGGCACCGGTTCATGGCCGGGGTGTCGACGCGCTCGAAACACGTGTTCTCGCCCCCGTTCATCCATCACTACAACCAGGCCTGCCTGGAGAACGTCTTCGATCTGCTGCGCCGTGGCCGGCGCGCCGATTGCCAGGCCGCCGATCCCACCGGACTCGATGCGATCGCCGCGGCCCAGCGCATTCGCGCAACGCTGCGCACTCTGCATCGGAGCGACGCGATCACCCCGGCACTCGAAGAGCTGATTCGCGACCTCGACGGCCGCGCCGACCTCACGTCGCTGTTCCCCGCGAGAAGCGAACCCCGCAGCCGGGCGCTCGGCTGACGACGGCCGTCTCGCCGTCACGCCCGCGTCAGGAGCGGCGTCGAGCCCGCCCGCGCCGGGCGGCTCCGCGCTCGACGAGCAATCGAACCACGCGGTCGAGGATGCGGTCGGCGATCTCATCCTTGCTCGCCAGCGCCAGCTCCTCGCTGCCCGACGCGTCGATCAGCGTCACTTCGTTGGTGTCGACTTCAAAGCCCGCATCGCGACGCGATACGTCGTTCGCGACGATCAGGTCGAGGCCCTTCGCCTCCAGTTTTCGTCGAGCGTTCTCGACGACCTGCTCGGTCTCGGCGGCGAATCCGACCACGATGCGGCCGCGCGCCGCCGGCAAATCGGAGAGGATGTCCACCGTGCGCTCGAGCTCGAGGGAGTATCCGCCCTTCCCCTTTTTGATCTTCTGGGTCGCCACCCGCTTGGCGCGATAGTCGGCGACCGCGGCGGCCATCAGCACGATCGAGGCGCTCTTTGCCTCGGCGCGCACGGCGCGGTGCATCTCGTCCGCCGTGACGGCGCGCACGACGCGCACGCCGTGCGGCTCGGGCAGCGAAGTCGGCCCACTCACCAACGTCACGTCGGCGCCCCGGCGCCAGGCAGCGGCGGCCAGAGCGTACCCCATGCGCCCGGTCGAGCGGTTCGAGATGAAGCGCACGGGATCCAGCGGCTCGCGGTTCGGCCCCGCCGTCACCAGCACTCGCCGGCCGGCGAGATCCGCGGTGCTCGCAGCACGCGCCACTTCATCGACGAGGATCGCCGGGTCCGGCAGCCGGCCGGAACCCTCGTAACCACATGCCAGCGAGCCGACGGCCGGCTCGACAACGCGCGCACCGCGGCGCGCCACCGTCGCGAGGTTTTCCTGCACGGCGGCGCTCTCGTACATGTGGACGTTCATCGCCGGCGCCAACACCAACGGAGCGCGGGTCGCCAGCAGCACCGTGCTGAGCAGATCGTCGGCCAGTCCGTGCGCCAACTTGGCGATGAAGTTTGCGGTCGCCGGCGCCACCAGCACCACGTCGGCCGAGTCGGCGAGCCGGATGTGGCCGATCTCCGACTCCTGCGTCAGGTCGAAGAGACTCGTCGCGACCGGATGGCCCGACAGCGTCTGCAGCGTCAGGGGCGTGATGAACTCGCACGCCGAGCGAGTCATCACGACGCGCACCGCGGCTCCGCGCTGGACGAGGAGGCGTACGATTTCCGCCGCCTTGTACGCGGCGATTCCACCGGTGACGCCGACAACCACCGTCTTGCCGGCGAGCGACATCAATGCGGCAACCCGCGTCCGCCGGCGTCGGGCAACTCACCATCGCGGGCCGCCGCGATGGCCTGCTCGCCCTCCACCTCGCGCGCTTCGACGTCGCGGAAGCTCATGCCCTCGCGCCAGAGCGAGTACAGGCCGGCGCCGATCACCGAGACGAACTGCGTCATGTGCAGCACCAGCGAATAGGCGAGCGCGGTGCTCTCGTCGATCGCGAACAGCCCGAGCGCCAACACGCAGCCGAGTTGGTAGGAACCGATGAAGCCGGGCGCCGACGGGACCGATACCGCAATTGCGATCAGCGCCGTCAACACGAGACCGCCTTTGACCGCCGGAACGTCGAGGTGGAACGCCCAGAAGCCGAGGACGTACATCGAACCGATCACCGTCCAGAGAAAGAACGTCCAGCCGAAGGCTCGCGCAAAGGCAGCCGGGCTATCGAGCATCGCCAGGGCGCGCACGAAGCCTTCGACGAACCGATAGAGCGGCGCGCCGGCCCGCTCCGGCAGAATGCCGCAAACGCCGGCGGCGATGCGCAGAGCCAACGACTCCTGGAAGCGCAGCAGCGCCAGCGCCGCTCCGACGGTGAGCGCCACGGAGAGCAGCGCGTAGCCCCACTGCTGTACCTGTTCGGAGACCTCGACCCAGCTGGCGGCGATGCCGAACAGGAGCAGGATGCAGAACATGTCGAAGATGCGCTCGAGCAGACAACTGCCGAGCACCCCGCTCAACGGCATCCCCTCCTTGCGGCTCAACAGCACCGGGCGAATCACCTCGCCCACGCGCAGGGGCAGGACCATGTTCGCCATGAATCCGATGTTGGTCGACGAGACCAGGGTGCGCATCGGCGCCGACCCGACACCGCCGAGGAAAACGCGCCAGCGCTGGGCGCGGATGTAGAGGGTCCACACCGTCAGCGGCAGCATGAGCAGAACCCAAATGTAGTCGGCGCTGCGCATCGCCGCGATCGCCGCGTCCCACTCGACGTCGCGCAGCGCAAACCAGAGCAGAACGACCGAGATCAGTACGCTCAGCGCAACCCGAGCAGAGCGGTTCACGAGCCGGCCTCTCCGGCGCCCTCGGGTGCAGGCGCGCTCCGACGCGCCCGAGCATCGGCGCCGTTCAGCGACTGGACCGCGCCGACGGCGAACATGCCGCCGCCTATTAGCAAGAGCGCCGCACCGGCGCCGCTCGCGTCACTGTCGAGGTACACGCCGACCCCGAGCATCCAGATGAAGTACCCGAGCACCCGCCACCCCTTGCCGGCCAGCTCACGCATCGGGCGTCACCCGCTCGCGCGCCGCGAGCTCCCGACGAACATAGAAAAACCGCTGCAGGGCAGTCAGATTCGTGAACACCGCCAGGAACCAGATCACCGCTTCGAGCAGCACTTGCTCCCCCCCGGTGGCGTGCGCCAGCGCCGACGAGAAGATCGAGCCGAACCCGAGGATCACGAATCGCTCCGGGCGCTGCAGGAGGCCGACCGGGCAATCCTGCCCGAGCCCCTCGGCGCGCGCCCGCGTGTAACTGACCATCATGCCGCCGAGCAGCGCGAAGAGCAGCGCCCACACCAGCCAGCCGCCTCCAAAGTAGACGATCAAGCCGGTCAAGACCGCGAACTCGCAGTAGCGGTCGACGACCGAATCGAGAAACGCCCCGCCCTTGCTGGCCTCGCCGGTACGCCTCGCCAACCGGCCATCCAGAATGTCGAGCGTACCGCTGGCCAACAAGATGAAACCGGCCGTGTAGATCAAGCCGGCGGCGTACGCAGCGGCACACACCACGCTGCCGACGAGCTGCCCCATCGTCAGCGACGCCGGCGTGACGCGCCAGCGGACGAACAGTTCTTCAAATGGGTCGAGCAGACTGAAGTACCAGCCGCGCGCTGACGACCCGAGCAGTCGCGACCCACGCACACCGCTCAAATCGGGCTTGGCGCGCAAGAAGAGCCTCATGCCGACGATGGCAGTGCCGAAGATGAGGGCGACGTTCAGAAACGCGAACAGAGACCGGTCCATGGAGCCCTACACACAGATTCTACTGTGTCCCCCGAGCCGCGCCTCTATAACCGAGCCCTTCCGTGCAAGCAACGCGCGAGAAGAGCCGTCTTGGCAACGCCCTGGCCGAGATCACCTCACCCCTCCCCATGGCCCCTCGTCGCTCAGCCGATGATGCGCGGCGCCGATTGTCCGGTCCCCGCCTCGAGAGCGTCGGCGACTTGCGCCGCAAGGCGTGCATAGATGCGACTCACCTCGTGATCGGGTTGGCCGACCACGAGCGGCACGCCGGCGTCGCCGCCGCGGCGAATGTCTTCGACGATCGGAATGGCCGCCAGCAACGGCACCTCGAATCGCTCCGCCAGCGCTTCGCCGCCGCCGCTGCCAAACACGTCATCGTGTTGGCCGCAGGCACCGCAAACGAAGCCGCTCATGTTCTCCACCACGCCGATCACCGGCGTGTTCACCTGGCGGAACATCGCCACCCCGCGCTCGACGTCGATCAGCGACACGTCCTGCGGCGTCGTCACCACGACGGCGCCGGAGAGCGGAACCTGCTGCACGAGCGTGAGCTGCGCGTCACCGGTTCCCGGCGGCAGATCGACCACCAGCACGTCGAGCTCACCCCACTGCACGTCCTTCAGAAATTGCCGCAGGACACCTGTGACCAACGGACCGCGCCAGATCACCGGCGAGGTGTCGTCGAGCAACAGCCCCATCGACATGAAGCGCACGCCGTGCGCCTGCCGCGGCGCCACCTTGTTGCCCTCCACCACTTCCGGGCGCCCGCTCTCGCCCATCATCGTCGGTACGCTCGGGCCGTAGATGTCCGCGTCGAGCAACCCGACGCGCGCACCGCGCTGCGCCAGGGCGCAGGCGAGATTCGCCGCCACCGTCGATTTGCCGACGCCGCCCTTGGTACTCGACACCGCGATGATCTTCGCAACGCCGGGGATCGGTCCGATGTCCTGACCGCCCGCCGCCGCTGCCTCGGCGATCGCGACATCGACCGCGCTGACACCGTCAAAGGCGCCGATAGCCCGCTTGATGTCCTGGATGGTCGCGTCGAGCACCGGCTGCGGCAGGGGGCCGCGCAGCAGGTCGATGCGCACTTTGCCGTTGTCGAGCGCCACATCGCGAACCATACCGGCGGCGACGATGTCCCGCCGCAGGCCCGCCGGCCTGATCTCGGCGAGGCGCTCGCGTATCAATTCGACCGAAACCTTCATGTCGCTCGCGCCGTCCCGTTGCAACGCGGACACGGGCAGAGTCGCCGCAGCGTCTGGTAGCTATAGATCCCGGCGTCGTGGCCGTCGCTCCACTGCATGCTTACGGCGTAGCGGCCGACGGTGGCGATTTGCACGGGATAGACCTCCTCGGTCTGGCCGACGATCGGCAGCGCCTGCGGCTTTCCGCGACATTCGGCGCACGGGCAATGGTCGCGCAGATAGCGATTGCCGTATTCCGCTTCGTGACCGTCCTCCCAGAGAATCCGCAACGCGTGTACGCCCAGGCGGCGAATCTCTTGCGGCATGGCCTCCGAACCCGGCATCTGGCGACGCTAACGAGTCGATCAGCGGAAGGCAACGCGACCGCGGGTAACCGGCGCTACATTAGCTTGACTCCGAACCCTCATCTGACATCATCCGCGACAGCGCGAGCGAACGAACTCAGGAGACGTCAGACGGAGACTCGCACGAACACGGCTCGCAGCACCGACGCCCCTTCGGCAACCGCGTCGGCGATCGCTCTCGTCGCCCGCGAGCTCGAGGCGGTTGAAGCGCGCCTGCGGCAAGTGCTGGTCTCGCGCGAGTCGCGCATGACCGAGATCGCCGATCACCTGATCGGCGCCGGCGGCAAGCGCGTGCGACCGACGGTGACGTTGCTCGCCTTTCGCGCCTGCGGCGGTGTCGCGATGGCCGATGCCGTCGACGTCGCCGTTGCCCTCGAGCTCATCCACTCGGCGAGCCTGCTGCACGACGACATCATCGACGACAACGACGTGCGACGCGGCCGCGATTCGGCGCGACGCAAATACGGCGTGGCGCACACGTTGGTCGCAGGCGATTTCCTCTTCAGCCGCGCCTTTCAGATCTGCGGTCGCTTCGATGCCGAGCAGATCAACTGGGCAGCCGAGGCATGTATCGCCCTCACCGAGGGCGAGATCATGCAGAGCCGCTTTCGCAACAATCCCGAGGTGAGTCTCAACGACTACCTCGAGATCATCTATCGGAAGACCGCGTCGCTGTTCGAGCAGGGCGCTCGCATCTCGGCGGCGCTGGCGAAGCCCGAATCCCCGCACATGGTCGACGCGATCGCCACTTGCGCGCGACACGTCGGGCTCACTTTCCAGATCGTCGACGACCTGCTCGACGTCACCGCCGACGAGGTCGAGCTGGGCAAGCCGGTAGGCCTCGACGTTCGCGAGGGCAACCCGTCGCTGCCGCTGGTTCTCGCCATTGCCGAAGACCCGGAAGTCGCGCGCCTGTTCGCGAAGCCGAACTTGAGCGAGGGCGAGGTGAGCGCCGTGCTGGGGCGCCTGCGCCGATCCAGTGTCCTCAAGCGCGGCCAACGCCTGGCGATCGAGCACGGCGAGCTGGCACACGAAGCACTGGCGCGACTGCCCGAGTCGCGCTACCGCGACTGCCTGCACGCGCTGATCGAACAGCTACTGACCCGCATCGCCTGAGCGCCGCGGCGCTGCAACGGCGACACTCACGCCGTCGACTGGCGCTCCGCCAGCGGCAGCACGATGTGGACGCGCGTGCCCCGCCCCACCTCGCTCTCGGCCCAGATCGATCCGTCGTGTCGTTCGGCGATGCGCTTGCAGATCGCCAGGCCGATTCCCCAACCGGGCGTCGATTCGTCCTTGGCGCGGCGGCTGAACATATCGAACACGTCGGCGTCCTCTTCGATCGCGAAGCCCTGCCCGTTGTCGGCGACGACGATCTCGCAGATCGATTCGCCCTCCTCCTGCCGTGTCGCCGCGGCAGACGACGGGCTCGCGCGCTCGATGCGGATCACCGGCGCGACATCGGATCGCCGGTACTTGATCGCGTTGTCGAGCAGATTGGTGAACAACTGTTGCATCTGTATCTCGCTCGCTCGCACGACCGGCAGATCGCCGATCTCGAGCCGGCCGCCCACTTCGCCGAGCCGCGGCGCAAGCTCCTCGGCAACGGTGCCGAGAACCGGATTGAGCGCCACTGGATCGGTGGGCGGATCGCCGTGGCTCGCCTTTGAGAGGCGCAACTCGTCCTCGATGAGCCGCGTCATGCGGCGAATCTCGCCCGACGACTTCTCCAGATAGCGGCGCTGCTGCTCACCCAGGGCGGCGCCCGCGGTCGACTCGAGCAGGTCCATCCACAGGCGCATCGCTGCCAGTGGCTGGCGCAGCTCGTGCGAGATGAACGCGTCGAAGCGGCGCAGGTTTTCGTTGACCCGGGTCAGCCGCAACTGGGCCCGCGTGCGCAGCCGGTTCTCCTCGTACAGGTACGCGTTGGCCTGCGACAGCTCCTCGGTGCGGATGCGCACGCGATTCTCCAAATCCTCGTTGAGCTCGCGCAAACTTTGTTCGGCGACGCGCAGCTCCGCGGCCTGCCGCTCGACGACATTGACCGCGCGCTCCAACTCGGCCGCACGCTTGCGCAAGATTTCGTTGCCGCGCCACACGACGGCGAGCAGCAGAGAGATCAGGATGCCGGCCACCAACACCACGTTGGGCAGCGGCGAAAGCGCACTGATCACCAGGTTCTGCGACGGTCCGACCGCGATGCTCCAGTCCTCGGTCGCCGGCGCTCGCCAATTCACCGCGCGCAGCGGCAACGCCGGAGCAGCAGCCAGATTGGTCCCGGGATTGTCGAAGACAACGACGTCTCCCACCGCGATGCGGATGGCGTTGGCGAGATCGGTCGCCGTCACGGAGTTGGAGACCAATTGGCGCATGTCGACGACTGCCTCGAGCACGCTGCCGGCAACCGCGTGCTCGACGAGAGCGGAGATGCGCAGACTCTCCGGCAGGTCCGGAAACGCCTGCACCAGCGCCGGTCGGGCATCGCCGAGCTCCTCCAGTCGCTCGATCTCCGATTTAGCCGGGTACGTCAGCGTCACCGGCGCCGCCAGCGACTCGCTGCGCGCCGTGGCGAGGAGTGTGCCGTCCGGCGCGACCCAGTCGATGGCGACGATGCTCGGCTGAACCCGCATCAGGCGCTGCGTCCGACTCTGCCAGCGAGTCGGGTCCGGGCCGCTGCGACCGGAGCGCTCGGCGAGTATCTCCATCTCGCCGACCACCTCGTTGACCGATACCGACAGCTCGGCGCGCAGTCCCGCCGCCGTGGCCTCGAGCAACCGGTCGAGGCCCGCCCTCTCCTGCGACAGCAGGATGTTCCAGAACAGAAAAGAGCCGAAGACGCCGATCGCGCCGACGACCCAGGGCATCCGTCCCGGCCGATCGTCCGGATCGCGGCGCGACGCCTCGGCAAACAGCGCGAAACCGAGAACGGCAATCGCCAACCCGGTGCGCGCCGAGGACGCCATGGTGTCCGGCCAAGGCAGCGGCGAGGTCGCCTCCAGCACCCGGTCGAGCAGACAGATCAAACCGATTCCGCCGCACACCATTCCGAGCATCAGACTCGCGTTGGGCCA
>CADEER010000013.1:0-1710 GCA_902826395.1 uncultured bacterium | reverse complement strand
GGCATCATGATCTCGATATTGATAGCAGACGACGACATTCCACTACGAGCGGCGCTGCGCGCTGCCCTCGAGGGAGATCGCTACCACGTCTGCGAGGCGGGATCGGCGGGTGAGGCCCTCGAACAGCTAGCCCTGCGCTCCTTCGATCTCGTGCTCAGCGACGTGTCGATGCCCGGCAGCGGCATCGAGTTGCTGCGGCGGCTGCGCCAGAGCTGTCCGGATACCGCCGTCGTCGTCCTCACCGGCTACGACGATCCGGCCGTCGAAGCGCAGGTCCGCGCCGAAGGCGTATTCCGATATCTGCGCAAACCGGTGAGCTTGCAGGATCTGCGTTCGGTCCTCCAGGCCGCGGTTGCGGCGGATACGCAGCGCGGGCAATCCTGAGCGGGCGCTCGCGACCGACCACCCACTCGGCGGCGCCCGAGTCCCCTTGACGGGGCAGGCGATCGTCGCCACTGAGCAGCGGCAGAAGCGACTTCCGCCGCTATTGCAAAAGACCCGATCCCCCTCGATCATCCCGTGTTCCCGGCGCGCCGCCGGGATTGGAGCTCAGCAGCCAATGCCGCACGTTCTGGTAATCGACGACGACCCCGGCTTCCGCGAAGCAATGACGGCGGTCATCGATAGCGAAGGTTTCTCCGTCGAGAGTGTCTCGACGATCCAAGCCGCCCGCGCCGCCCTGGAAGGGAAAACGCCCGACCTCGTCCTGCTCGATCTCAAGCTGCCGGACGGCGCCGGCCTCGACCTGCTGCGCGAGGTCGGCGATGGTGCCACCGACGTCGTCCTGATCACCGGCAATGCTACCGTCGATTCGGCGGTGCAGGCGCTGCGCGAAGGCGCGACCGACTACCTGGTCAAGCCGGTAGATCTCGAGCGGCTGCGCAAGGTTCTCGCCAATGTGGCGCAGCGCTGCGATCTGCAAGAAGAAGTACAGAACCTGCGCGGCGAGCTGCGCGGCCTCGGCCGCTTCGGGCCGATCGTCGGCGCCTCGCCGCCGATGCAGGAAGTGTACGACGCCATCACGCGGGTGGCGCCGACCAACGCATCGGTGCTGATCCAGGGCCAGAGCGGCACCGGCAAGGAGCTGGTCGCCCAGGCGATCCACGAGCTCAGCAAGCGGCGCAAGAAGCCGTTCATCGCAGTCAATTGCGGCGCCATCTCCTCACAGCTCATCGAGAGCGAGCTGTTCGGCCACGAGCGCGGCAGCTTCACCGGTGCCGAACGCATGCACCGCGGCTATTTCGAGCGCGCCGCCGGCGGGACGCTGCTGCTCGACGAGATCACCGAGATGCCGGCCGAGCTGCAGGTGCGGCTCCTGCGCGTCCTCGAAACCGGCAAGGTGACACGCGTCGGCGCCGAAGAGGAAATGGCGGTCGACGTGCGCATCGTCGCCGCCACCAACCGCGATCCGCAGGTCGCTGTCCGCGACGGCAAGCTGCGCGAAGACCTGCTCTACCGTCTGGCGGTCTTCCCGATCCAACTGCCGCCGCTGCACGAGCGCGGCGACGACATCCGCCTCATCGCCGAGGCCTTCCTCGCCGAGCGCAACAGCGCCGAGGGCACCCGCAAGCAATTCACGCGCGCCGCGGTCCAGGCCCTGATCGAACACGATTGGCCCGGCAACGTGCGCGAGCTGAAGAACGCCGTCGAGCGCTCTTTCATCCTCGCCGCCGACCAGATCGACCTGAGCTGCCTGCCCTTCCTCGGCGA
>CADEER010000012.1 GCA_902826395.1 uncultured bacterium | reverse complement strand
TGGATGATCACCGGCACCGGGCGCGCCGGACGACATTCGCCGCGCACGCCAGCGCCGGCCACCGGGGCGACGGCAGCGAAGCGTTCGCTCTGCGTGCATCCCAACAGGTTGGAAAAATACGCGCCGTTGGAGAACCCCGTCGAGTAGACGCGATCGCGGTCGATGCAGTGGCGCTGCTCGATATCCGCCAGCATCGCGAGCGTGAATGCGACGTCGCGGTTGTCGTCACCCGCATGCATCTGCCAACCGGGGCCCGTCTGGCTGCGGCCGCGCAACTCGAGGGTGATCGGCAGACCGGTCGGGTAGACGGTGATGAAGCGATCCTTCTCGGCGAGCTGTTTGAACTCCGACACCTTCCACACCCCGGCGCCGCTGTGGCCGAAGCCATGAAAGTCGAAGAGCAGCGGCACTGGATCTGCGGGCGCGAGATTCTCGGGCACATCCAGGATGTACTCGCGATCGATTCCACCGACGGTGATCCGCTTCTCGATGCGCCGGCCGGTCTCAGCCGGCGCACTTCCACAACCGGGGCTCGGATCCACCGCCCGGCTCTCGGCCGCCGCGAACGCCGCCAAACAAAGGACCATTCGCAAGACCGGGCTGACGCCACGCTCGAACATCAGGCGACGTTGTAGCCCAGCCCACTGCTTAGCCGCCAGAGCACACCGGTCGGGTTGTGGCGGGCCGAGGCCCGCCCTACGTCAACGAGATCGATAAGGATCGACCGATCGCCCATCGCAGACTGCAGTTTCGATGACGCGGCATCCGTGCTAGGCAGAACTCGTGTCGTCGAAGATCCGATCGCTTGCCCGATTGCTGATCGTCGCGGCGCTGATCGCGCCGATCGGGGCTGCCCGTGCGCTCGAGTACGTCTGCTCGATGGACGGCGCGGTGCACCGGTCGAGCTGCTGTGAAGACGAGGTGAGCCAGGACGACCACTGTCCCCGTCTCGAGAAGCCAGGCTGCTGCTCGGTTCGTCCGGGACATGAAGATCCCTCCGCTCGCGCCAGCAAGGCCGCAGGCGCCGATCGGCCACAGCTCTCCAGTGTCATTCTGCCCGTGATCGAAGCGGTGACACCGCCGATCGCAATCGCGCGTGCGGCCGAACATCGCCCCCGGCTGGCGCACGGCCCCCCGACGTTCCTGCTCCACTGCACCATCCTCTGTTGAGCACTCCCGGGTGAGGAGCTGCGGCGCATCGCGCCGCAGCCGTCGACCCGAGCTCGGAACGGCTCGCGCCGTTCCGTCCGCGCGCTCCGCGCGGCTGCGCCACACATGCGCTCGCCGTCCGGAGCTGGAGCCTCTCTGGAGGAGTCATGCACCACCATAGTTTGGCGTGCCGAGCAGCGACCGTCGCTCTGCTGACGGCGCTCGGCTGCGCCGCAACCAACGATAGAGCAAGAGCCGAACACCTCGAATCGCCGCCGCCGCAAGGTGTTCACTCGACCGACACCGAGCTGTCGGAGATTGCCGCCGGGTCACGACTGCACCGCGGCGACCTGATCGCCGCGGTGCTGCAGCGCAACTCGACACTGGCCGCGACGCGCGCGGCGTGGGATGCGGCGCTGCAACGCCCCGCACAGGAAACGGCACTCGAAGATCCGGTCGCCAGCTACGAAATGGCGCCGCTCAGCATCGGATCGAGTCGCGTCGACTACGGCGAGACGGTCGAGATTGCCCAGCGGCTGCCCTGGCCCGGCAAGCGCCACCTGCGCGGCGAGGTCGCGGCGCGCGACGCCGAAGTGCTCGAACACGACTACGAGGAGATGCGGCACGATGTCGCGCTCGCCGCGTCGTACTTGTTCGACGACTACTACGTCGCCGAGCGCGCGCTGGAGATCAACGCGGAACACGTGCGGCTGCTGCACGACTTCCACGAAGCGGCGACGGCGCAATACGCGGCGGGTCTCGGTTCGCAGCAGGAGCCGATCCGCGCCGAGGTCGAGCTGGCACACCTCGAGCACGACGACGTCACTCTGCGAGCCGAACGCCGAGTGATCGTCTCCCGACTGAACGCGCTCCTGCACCGCCGGCCGACTGCCCCTCTCCCGGCACCGAGCCTGCCGCCGGAGGTTCCGATCGAACTGGACGACACCCTCGGCGCGCGCCTCGAAGAGGCCGCGCTCACCGCACGACCTGAGCTGGCATCGAGCACCGCGGAGATCGGAGCGCGCCACGCGGAGGTCGAGCTGGCGGCGCTCGAAGGACGGCCCGACTTCGACATCATGACGTCCTACAGTTCCATGTGGGAGGACGATGAGCACCGCTGGATGGTCGGCGTCAGCATCAACCTTCCGATCTGGCGCGATCGCATTCGCGCGGCGCGTTCCGAAGCCGCTGGCCGTCTGGTCGAAGCCGAGGCGCGCCTGCGGGCGAAGGAGGACGAGGTACGCGCGTCCGTCCGACAGGCTTTCGAGCGATTGCGCGAAGCCCACCACATCGTCGAGCTCTACCAAGACCGCTTGCTGCCGGCGGCGCGCGACAACGCACGCGCGGTGGGCGCCGGAGTCGAAGCGGCGACCGAAGGTTACCTCGCCCTGATCTCGGCAGAGCGCGAGCTGCGCGACGCCGAGCTCGGTTACGAGAAAGCGCGGGCAACGGTACAGCGCCGCCTCGCACTTCTGGCTCGGCACGTCGGACGCTTCCCACACGAAGCGGCGGAGCTCCTGGCGAACCTCGACCAACACGCGACCGCAGCGAGCGCCGGAGGTAAGCGATGACTGCCCGATTCCTGCTTGGCAATGTCGCCGTCGCTCTGCTGCTAGCTGCCTGCAACGGCGAGGTCGTCGAGTCGAACGCTTCGGCAACGGATCACACTCCACACGACGCCGCGGCGCACAAGGGCGACGAGATCGCCTACTACACCTGCGCGATGCATCCCTCCGTGCGCAGCGCGGATCCCGGCAACTGTCCCATCTGCGGCATGGAGCTGACGGCGGTGACACGCCGAGAGGCCGACAGCGGCGTCATCATCATCGATGCGGCGCGGCGCCAGACCATCGGACTGACAACCGAGCCGGCGATACGGCGGCCATTCTCGGCGACGATTCGAACCGCCGGACGCATCACCTACGACGAATCTCGTCTCACCGACGTGACGCTCAAGCTGCGCGGCTGGATCGGTGAGCTCTACGTCGATTCGCCAGGGCAACACGTAGAGAAAGGGGAAACGCTGTTCACGCTCTACAGTCCCGAGCTCTACGCAGCGCAGCAGGAGCTGCTCTCCGCTGCCGCCAGTCAGGCGAATGCCCGGCAGGGCAACGCCCCGCGGCGCGCCGACTACCTGATCGACGCGGCGCGGCGGCGTTTGCGTCTGTGGGACATCTCGGATGCACACATACGGAGGATCCTGGCGACCGGCACGGCGTCCGAGCGCGTCCCCATCGCGGCGCCGGCATCCGGACACGTGGTCGAAAAGAACGTCGTCGCCGGCGCCACTGTCGAACCGGGCGCGCGTCTCTATCGCATCGCCGATCTCGACCGCGTCTGGGTCGAGGCGGACGTATACGAGTCCGACCTGCCGCTGCTCGCTCCCGGCGATCCGGTGACGGTGCGCATGCCGTACACGCCGGGCGGCACCCTCGAAGGCGAGATCGCCTTCGTCTATCCCTATCTCGACGGCGCGACGCGCACCGGCCGCATCCGCGCCGAGATCGCCAACCCCGAGCTGGCGCTGCGGCCGGACATGTACGTCGACGTCGAGATCGAAAAGCAGCTCGGCGAGGCTCTCGTCGTGCCTTCCGACGCGGTGCTGTACGCCGGCGAGCGACAATTCGTCTTTCTCGACCTCGGCGAGGGCCGCCTCGCGCCGCGATCGATTCAGATCGGCCGCAAGAGTGGCGACTGGATCGAAGTGCTGGACGGCATCGAGGCCGGTGACTCGGTCGTCACTTCCGGAAACTTCCTGGTGGCAGCCGAGAGCCGATTGAAGCTCGACATGGAGCACTGGAAATGATCGCGCGCGTGATCGAAGCGTGTGCGCGCAACCGACTGCTGACCATCTTGCTGTCGATCGGGCTCGGCGTCTGGGGCTGGTTCGCGATGATCGGCGCGCCGCTCGATGCCATCCCCGATCTATCCGACACACAGGTGATCATCTTCACCGAGTGGGACGGACAGAGCCCGGACATCATCGAAGATCAGGTGACGTACCCGATCTCGTCGACCCTGCTGTCGGCACCGCAGGTGAAGTACGTGCGCGGTCAATCGATGTTCGGGATGTCCTTCGTGTACGTCGTGTTCGAGGACGGCACCGACATCTACTGGGCGCGCTCGCGCGTCCTCGAATATCTCAACGAGGTACAGGGTAGCTTGCCCGACGGCGTCACGCCGACCCTCGGGCCGGATGCAACCGGCGTCGGCTGGGTCTTCCAGTACGCTCTGGTCGACGAGACCGGCCAGACGGATCTGCAAGAGCTGCGCACCCTGCAGGATTGGATAATCCGCTACGCGCTGGAGAGTGTGCCCGGCGTCGCCGAGGTCGCTTCCGTCGGCGGCTTCGTCAAGGAGTATCAAATCCTCCTCGATCCGGTCGCGCTGCGCGCGTACGACGTCCGCCTGCGGGACATCGTGCAAGCCGTGCGCGAGTCCAACGAGGACGCGGGCGGCCAGGTGCTCGACCTCGCCGAGCACGAGTACATGGTGCGCGGCCGCGGCTATCTGCGCTCAATCGCCGACCTCGAGTCGATTCCCCTCAGAGTGGGCAGCGGCGGCACGCCGATTCGTCTGCGCGATGTCGCGGTCGTGCAGGTGGGGCCTGCGAGCCGCCGCGGCTTCGCCGAGTTGAACGGGCGTGGCGAAGCGGTCGGCGGCATCGTCATCATGCGCCACGGCGAGAACGCTCTGAACGTGATCGATGCGGTCAAGGAGAGATTGGCGCAGATCCAGGGCAGCCTGCCGGACGGAGTCGAGGTCGTGATTACCTACGACCGCTCCAGCTTGATCGAGGAGTCAGTCGCCACGCTGCGCGACGCCTTGTTGGAGGAGATGCTGATCGTCGGCGCGATCATCTTTCTCTTCCTGTTGCACGTGCGCAGCGCCCTGGTGCCGATCCTCACCCTGCCCCTCGCCGTGCTGCTGGCGTTCATCCCGATGTCGATTCAGGGACTGACCGTAAACATCTTGTCCCTGGGCGGCATCGTGGTGGCGATCGGCGCCATGGTCGACGCTTCGATCATCATCATCGAGAACATCCACAAGCGACTCGCCGATTGGGAGGAGAGCGGCGGACAGGGCGATCGATCGACGGTGCTGATCGAGGCAATGCAGGAAGTCGGGCCGAGCATCTTCTTCTCGCTGCTCGTGATCGCGGTGGCGTTCCTACCCGTCTTCACACTGCAGGGCGTCGAGGGCCGCCTGTTTCGCCCACTCGCCTTCACCAAGACCTACTCGATGGGGTTCGGCGCCATTCTAGCGGTGACGCTGACACCCGCGCTCGCCGCACTCCTCATCCGAGGACGCGCACATCGCGAGCAAACGAATCCGCTCAACCGTTGGCTCGTTCGCGCCTACGCGCCGGTCGTGTGCGCCGTCATCAGGATTCCGCGCACGGTGATCGCCCTGGCTTTTCTGGCCATGCTGCCCACCGGCTGGGCTCTCCTGCAGCTCGAAGGCGAGTTCATGCCGCCGCTGAACGAAGGCGTGCTTCTCTACATGCCGACCGCCCCGCCCGGCATGTCGACCAGCGAGGCTACGATGATCCTGCAGTCGATGGATCGCAGGCTGAAGGAGTTTCCGGAGGTGCTGACCGTCTTCGGCAAGATGGGGAGGGCGCGGACGGCCACCGATCCGGCGCCGATCGGCATGGTGGAGACCGTGGTCACGCTGAAGCCCAGGAGCGAGTGGCGCGAGGGCCTGACCTGGGACGCACTGATCGACGAGATGGACCGTGCGCTGGTCTATCCCGGCATGCCGAACATCTGGTGGATGCCGGTTCAGACGCGTACCGAGATGCTGTCGACGGGTATCCGCAGCCCGCTCGGTATCAAGATCTTCGGCGACGATCTGCAGACGATCGAGCGCACCGCCATCGCGATCGAAAAGGTAGTCGCGCAGATCGACGGCACGCGCAGCGCCTTTGCCGATCGATCGACCGGCGGCTTCTACGTCGACGTAGCGATCGACCGCGAGCGCGCCGCCCGCGTCGGAGTGCGCGCCGCCGACGTCAACGAAGTCATCCGGACCGCAGTCGGAGGCATGCGGGTGACCGAAACGGTCGAAGGTCGCCAGCGCTATCCGGTGAGCATCTCGTATGCGCGCGACTTCCGCGACGATCCGGAGCAACTATCTCGCCTATTGGTCGCGGCATCGGACGGTGCCCAAGTGCCGCTCGGGCAGGTGGCGACGATCCAAACGAACGTCGGGCCGCCGATGATTCGCAGCGAGGCCGGGAAACTGGTGGGCTACGTATTCGTCGACACCGGCAGTCGGCCGATCCCCGACTACGTCGCCGAGGCGCGCGAGGTGGTGAGCGAGCGGGTACAACTACCGGCGGGTACTCGCATCGAATGGGCGGGGCAATTCACGTACTTCGAGCGCGCCATCGAGCGACTGAAGATCGTCGTCCCCGTGACCTTGGCCATCATCTGCCTGTTGCTCTACTTGAGCACCCAATCGGCGGCCGAGGTGGCGATCGTGCTCCTCGCCGTGCCGTTCTCTCTGATCGGCGCGGTATGGCTTCTCTACTGGCTCGACTACAACCTCAGCGTCGCGGTGTGGGTCGGCTTGATCGCACTGGCGGGACTCGACGCCGAGACCGGAGTGGTGATGCTCCTCTACCTGAAGCTGTCGCACGAGCGCGCCGTAGCGGGAGGGCGATTGAACGATCGCGCCGACCTGCGGGAGGCTATCGTCGACGGTGCGGCGCAGCGAATCCGTCCGAAACTGATGACGGTGCTGACGGACTTCCTCGGCCTCTTGCCGGTGATGTGGGCGACCGGCACAGGGGCCGACGTGATGCGGCGCATCGCCGCGCCGATGATCGGCGGCCTGGCGAGCTCGTTCCTGCTCGAGCTGCTCGTCTATCCGGCGATCTTCTTTCTATGGAAAGGTTGGCATCTCACCGAGCAACACGACGAGCCGCGAGACACACGAGGGACGATATGACCGCACACGACGAGCACAAGCACTGTCACTCGACGCGGGTGCACGAGCCAGAAGTGCGCGAGGCTGCTGCCGTGGCGCCCAACTCGCACTGTCATCATCACGGCCACGAGCCTCCGCGGCGGCCCGCGGCTGGCCATCGCGGCAGGTACTCGTGCCCGATGCACCCTGAAGTGGAACAGTCGGGCCCCGGCAGATGTCCCAAGTGCGGCATGGCACTGGAAGCGGTCTACACACCCGGCGCCCGGCAGTGGACCTGTCCGATGCATCCGGAGGTGGTGCGCGACGCACCGGGGAGCTGCCCGATCTGCGGGATGGCTCTCGAGCCGATGGCGCCGTCTCTGGAGGAAGAGGACGACGGCGAGCTGCGCGACATGCAGCGCCGATTCGTGTTCGCCGCGGTCCTCACCGTGCCGGTCTTCTTGCTAGCGATGGGCGACATGCTTCCGGGGCGACCGATCTCGTCGGCGCTCTCACACCGCGCCAAGACGTTGCTCGAGCTGCTCCTCGCAACACCCGTCTGCGTGTGGGCGGCGTGGCCGTTCTACGTGCGCGCCGTGCAGTCGGTGCGCAACCGCAGCCTCAACATGTTCACCCTCATCGGCCTCGGCGTCGCCGTATCCTACGTCTACAGCGTCGTGGCGGCGCTGCTGCCGGATCTGTTCCCGGCATCGTTTCGCGAGCACGAACAGGTGGGCGTCTACTTCGAGGCCGCTGCAGTGATCGTCACCCTGGTCCTGCTCGGCCAGGTACTCGAGCTGCGCGCGCGCAGTCGCACCGGCGCGGCGATCCGCGAGCTGCTCGGCATGGCGGCGAAGACGGCGCGCCGCCTGCGCGAGGACGGAACGGAAGAAGACGTCGCGCTCGAGGTGGTGCAGGTCGGCGATCGGTTGCGGGTTCGCCCCGGCGAGAAGATTCCCGTCGACGGCGTAGTGGTCGAAGGCGAGAGCAGCGTCGACGAGTCGATGGTCACGGGCGAACCGATCCCGTCGCACAAGAAGGCCGGCGACGAAGTCGTTGGCGCCACCGTCAACGGCACCGGTGGCCTGATCATCGAGGCACAAAAGGTCGGCGCCGAAACTCTGCTATCGCGCATCGTCGCCATGGTTGCCGAAGCGCAGCGCAGCAGGGCGCCAATCCAGAAACTCGCCGACACCGTCGCCGGCTATTTCGTTCCCGCCGTCATTGCCATCGCGGCGATTGCGTTCGTCGCCTGGGCCTGGCTCGGTCCGGAGCCGCGCATGGCGTACGCGATCATCAACGCGGTCGCGGTGCTGATCATCGCCTGTCCGTGCGCACTCGGCCTGGCGACACCGATGTCGATCATGGTGGCGACCGGCAAAGGCGCCGGAGCGGGCGTCCTGTTCAAGAACGCCGAAGCGATCGAGACGATGCGCTCGGTCGACACCCTCATCGTCGACAAGACCGGCACTCTCACCGAGGGCAAGCCGGTGCTGGTGAGCGTCGACACCGTCGGCAGCTTCACGGAAGACGAGATCCTATCGGCAGCGGCCGGCCTCGAGCGCGGCAGCGAGCACCCGCTGGCGGCGGCGATCGTCGGCGGTGCGGAGCAACGCAGGATCGCGCTCGGCGCGGCGGCCAACTTCGAGTCGGTCACGGGCTTCGGCGTCACCGGCCGCGTCGGCGGACGTGCCGTCGCGCTCGGCAACGCGGCGCTGATGGAACGCCACGGAGTCGACATCGGTGCCGTGGCGCAGCGCAGCGACGCGCTGCGGGCAGAGGGCCAGACGGTCATGTTCGTCGCCGTCGACGGCGCTCTCGCCGGCACCCTGGGCGTTGCCGACCCGATCAAGAGCGGTGTCGGCGACGCTCTGCGAGCCCTGCGCGACGACGGCATTCGCGTCGTCATGGTGACCGGCGACAACGAGAAGACGGCGCGCGTCGTCGCCGCCGCGCTGGGCATCGACGAGGTCATGGCCGAGGTACGTCCGGACGGCAAGGCCGAGAAGGTGAAAGCGCTGCAGCGCGACGGCCGCGTCGTCGCCATGGCCGGTGACGGCATCAACGACGCCCCTGCACTCGCGCAGGCGCAAGTCGGCATCGCCATGGGCACCGGCACCGACGTGGCGATGGAGAGCGCCGGGGTCACGCTGATCAAAGGAGACCTGCGAGGCATCGTGCGAGCCCGCCGCCTCAGCGAGCTGACGATGCAGAACATCCGGCAGAACCTGTTCTTCGCCTTCGCCTACAACGCCGCGGGCGTGCCGATCGCCGCCGGCGTTCTGTATCCGTGGTTCGGTCTGCTGCTGAATCCGATGATCGCCGCCGCCGCGATGAGCTTCAGCTCGGTATCGGTAATCGCCAACGCCCTGCGCCTGCGCAACGCGGAGTTGTAACTGTCCATCGCCGAACGCCGGCATCTGATCGCTCCGGACGACAGGTTCCCAAAGCGTCGATGCGGATCGCCGATTGCATGGGTCGGGCTGCCCTGCGATCATCCCGGCGTGTCGTCAAGGGTGTTACAGGATCGGCGGCAGGCGGTGGCGTCCGAGTCGCCGGCGCTGACGCCCGAGACGTTCACCCGCCGCCTCGACGCGCTTTCCGCTGCCGTAAACGCCCTGCGCGAATTGGAGAGCGCGTTCGTCGAGCAGAATCCCCGTTATGCACGTCGACTTTCTAAAGCTCCTCGAGAGTCTGGCTGACACCGGCCTCGAGTTCGTCATCGTCGGCGGGTAGTTCGCAAGGGATTCAATCGTCGTCGTCGAACGACTCCTCGAAGCCACGGAGTTGCTCCGCGAGCATCATTGCTTCCGCAGCCGCGTCGGCGATCTCGTCGTCCCGGTCGTCCGCCAGATCGGAGAGTAGAACTAGCTCCGCAGCCGGCGCGATAGTCGGCGCCGCTTCGATGGCGGCCAGCAATAACGGTCGCGCCGTATCGCCTGCCGAGAGCAGTTCGGCAACTTGTGGCCATGCCTCTTCGATTTCCCAGTTACCGGCGGCGAGCAACGCCTCGCGCCGGATATACTCGTCTTCATCCGACAGCGCCGTGAGGATCTCCTTGAGGAACCCATTGATGAAACGCATGGAGAACACGGCCGTGAGCCGCCACTCGGCATCGCCGCTGGCGTAAGCGGCGCGCACCGCCGCCGGATGCCAGTCGCGCGACGCCATGCACGAAGCCTCCAGGGCGCGCCGGCGCAGTGTCTTCGATGCGGCGGCGTCTCGATACAGGGATTCCAAGCCATCGCAGATTTCTCGAAAGGTCGTCTGCGAAACCGCCGGGCCGGAGAGATCGTCCTCGAAGCCCTCCATCTCCGCGTTGTCCAACAGCGGCCCGAGCGACGCTGTCGCTGCGCAGCGAGATCGCTCGGAGCATCGCGCGTCGCCAGCGATCCCGAGCAACGCCAGGGCGACACCCTCGTCGAGGTCGGGAAGATCGCCGGCCAGCTCGGCGGCGAGGAACAAGCTGTCGTCGCTGCCCTCGCGGTCGCGCAGGACGTCAAGCAGCGTCGCGGCCGCGTCCTCCGGCCACTGCCACGGTTCGCTAGCCCTCAGAATGTCGAGCTTCGTCATGTCGTGTCCCTTGGGCATGGCGAACCGCCGGTCAGCTAGCCCGGATTATTCATGAGTTTGAAGAAGCGCCCGCCACACTCCCAGGGCGCCGACGACGATGTACTCAACGCCGTGGGCGTTGAACTCGGCCAACAGATCTCTGAAGTCTCGGTTCACCCTCGCAGTCCTTTCCCCAGGCGAGACATTGCAGGGTGAGCTCCCAGACCATCGCGATCCGTTCGGCCGGCGTCGATCGCGCCTCGAGGTTTTCGGCGACCGGCTGCCCCGGGCGGAAAGTGCGGCCGGTGATCCTGCGGGTGGGAGCTCCTCGCTTCATACGTGCGGTCAGCTTAATCGAAAACAGTCGTCAGGTCTCGCGCCCAGTCGGCGCTGCCTATTCGGCCCCTCTCGCTTGCAGTGCCGTGGTCAACCTTGGGCGCAGGCGTTGGACGGTGGCGGCGTCGATGCGCAGTTGCTCGCGGACCTGGGCGGTCGTCTCCTCCGATTGCGGTGTCGTCTTGTCGGCGAGAAATGCCGATACTTCGTCGGCAAGGGTCGGGTCGGTGAGCTGGCCCGTCGCTCGCACCAGGTTCTGCATCAGCATCGGGTCCATCGATGCGCTCAGCTCGTCCCACCGATCGCGGACGAACTGCCACGCGGCGCGGCGGGCTCGCTTCTGGCCGAGCAGCGTCGCCAGCAGAAACGGCCGGTCCTGCGGTCTGACCTCGTCGCTCAACGCCAACGCCAGGGCGCGCTCGACCAGCTCCATTCTCTCGAAACCGCCGAGGGCCATCAGGAATCGCTGCTCTTCTTCGGGATCGCTGGTCGCACGGCGCTTGCGGTCGAGGTAGCGATCGAACAATCCCGGATCGCCGTCGATGGCGGCGATGCCGGCGACCGCGCCGACGATGTTCGGATCGAGCGTCGACGGATCGGCAAAGTACGTCTCGAGGCGCGTCCGCGCTTCGCCGCGCACGCCGTCGAGTCGCGCGATGCGTCCCAATGCGCCGAGAATGGCGGCGCGCTTCATGCGTTCGTCCGCCGATTCGTCCGGCGCCGCGTCCCAACCGATCGCCTCGAGCCGCTTGCCGAAGGCTTCGGTAACGAGCGCGGCAAAAGGCGCCTCGCTCGCCGCATCGGCGACGTGCGTCCACAGCCAGCCGAGCTGCTCGGTGATGGTGGACACGACGGCGCGGTCCTCATCATCTCCGTAGGCGTCGAGCAACTGGAGAAACTGTTCGATCGAAACGTGCCCCGCCTTGAGCAACGCCCATTGGTTGTTGGCGAGCAACAGCCGCTCGTGCGGTGCCAGTACCTGCTGCATCCGACCGCCGAGCGCAGCGAGCGATCCGTCGTCGAGACTGAACCTATAGAAGCCGGCGCCTTCGGCGTTGGGGAAGAACCAATCGGCGTCGCCGAGCTCGACCTGCGCCTCTCGGCCGTCGAGCAGCACGCTGCGCGTTTCGGCGTTGGCTCCCGCGCCGTACTTGATGACCAGCGGCACCGGCCACAGTTGATCGGGGGCGCCGGCCGCGGCCGCCGGGTCGGCGAAGAAGCGCTCCTGGCGCAGCTCGATTCGCAGGCCGGTGCCGTTCGCCGTCGCCGACGCGTGCACCACCGGATGACCCGGCTCGCGGATCCAGGCGTTGGCGATCTGCGCCACGTCGCGCCCGGAGGCTTTCGTCAGCTCGCGCCAGAAATCGTCGGCGGTGGCGTTGCGCTCGCGGTACGCGTCGAGATAGGTGCGCACGCCGGCGCGGAACTCGTCGGCTCCGAGGTAGCCCTCGATCATGCGGACGACGCCGGCTCCCTTCCAGTACGTGATGACGTCGAACCGCTCGGTGGCCTGGTGGGCGTTGCGCACCTCGAACGAGATCGGATGCGTCGACACCAGGGCGTCGAGTGCGAACGGCCGTGACAGGGTCGCGACGAAGTCGCGCCACAAGCCCCACTCCGGCATCAGCTCGGCGACCGCCTTGTAGCCGATGAAGGTGGCGAAAGACTCGTTCAGCCACAGGTCGTCCCACCACGCCATGGTCACCAGGTCGCCCCACCACATGTGCGTGAGCTCGTGGGCCGCCGTGTAGTAGATCCCCTTGAGAGCGTGCGTCGAGGCGCGCTGCTCGTCGGCGGCGATAGCCGTCAGCCGATAGGTGATGGCGCCCGGATTCTCCATCGCCCCGGCCTCGAAATCGGGAACGCCGATGGCATCGACTTTTCCGTACGGGTAGGGGAGGCCGGTGTACGCCTCGAGCCAGGTCAGCGAGCTCGCGTGCGCGTCGCGGGCGAAGATTCCCTTGTCGGCCATACCGCGCGGTAGAAAGACCCGCACCGGCCAGCCGTTGGGGGTTGCGACGGTCGGCGTCGCTTCGAACGGACCGACGCAGTAGGCAACCAGGTAGGTGGAGATCGGCGGCGTCTCTTCGAAACGAACCTCCTTGCGTCCGCCGCCGAGCTGCCGCTCGCCGACGACCGCGCCGTTGGAAATCGCGGTGACGTCGGAGGGGACGATCAGCGCAAGCGAGAACCGCGCCTTGAACTCCGGCTCGTCGAAACAAGCGAAGGCGCGCCGCGCGTCCGCGGCTTCGAACTGCGTTGCGGCATAGCGGACGCCGTCCTTGACCGAGCGATAGAACCCGCGCAAGCGCTCGAGAATCGCGCCGTGCAACTCGAGCTGGAGCCGCGCTCGACCGGCCGGCAGCGGCTCGGCGAAGTGCAGGGTCACGGTTTCCGCCTCCGCCTGCCATGACGCATCGGCGGCGATGACGCGATCGCCGATCACCGCCTCCGCCTTGCGGAGCTCCAGGTCGACAGCATGCAACGCGATGCTCGCGCTCGGATCGTCGACATCGATCTCGACCACTTCGTCGACGCGAAATCGCCAATTCTCGAGATCGACGTCGATGCGCAGGGTGTAGCGGCTTGGCCGAATGTTCGTGGGTAATCGGTAGTCTCGGTCGCTCATGGGGCCAAAGCTATGCGAATGCGACCTCGAGAAGAAGGCGGCCGTCGATCGCCGGCGAGGCGACTACTTTCGCCGGCGGCCGTGGCTCTGTTGATTGCCGGAGCTCCGCGTGGTCGCGCGGCGCGACGTGGCCTTGCGCGTCGCGGCGCGCCGGCGCGGCGGCGCCGGTGGGGAGGCGGCTACAGCGAGCTCGTCGAGCAGGTCGAGCTCCGCCTCGACCGCGGTGACGAGATCGTCGAGATCGGGCAGCTCGTCCCAGTCGGCGTTGAAGCCCCAGAACATCCGCCCGCAGTAGCTAAACAGCGCGACGGCCACCGAGGTGTGCGCCATCAACGGCACGTACGGATACACTTCGAGCAGGCGCGCGCCGAGCAGGAACAGTGGGAAGGGCGGTCCCGGCACGTTGGTGACGATGGTGTTGCAGGGGCGCAGCAGCGGCACGACGCGGCCGATCTGGACCATCAAGCCCGGAGCCATGCGGTCGCTCAACTCCTCGAGAAACTCGGCGCCGCGAGCTTGCTGTGCAGCCTTGGCCCGCTCGGTCGCGTCTCGGACGCGGCTCAATCGCCGCAGCGGCAACGGTTCGTCGAGCGGCAGCGGCACGATCAGCGACGACACGAAGTTGCCGCGCGCCGAGTTGGCGTTCTGCGCGTCGCGAACATTGACCGGTGCCGCCGTGCGGAAGTCGATGCATGCGACATCCTCGCCGCGGCCGAGCAGAAATCCGCGCACGGCACCCGCGACGCACGCCAACACGATGTCGTTCACCGTGCCGCCCAACCGATTCTTGATGCGCTTGATGCGCTCCAGATCGGTGACCGACCAATCGAAACGCCGGAAGGCGCCGATCCGGCCGTTCAGCGCCGTCGCCGACGCCGGCGACAGTCCGGCCTGCAATAGATCGCCGAGGGACTCGATTGCACCGCGCAGCGACGGCCGCACAGGGCCGGAGCCGGCTAGAGCGGAGCTCGCCATACGCAGCGCCGCCAGCGGAAACGTCGCGCGGTGAGCGAGCTCGGCGGCCAGCATCTGCGCTCCCGAGGGCGGTTCGCTCGCAACCCAATGCTTGATCGCCGGCGGCTCAGGATCGGCATCGAGCGACAGCATGGCCATCATCAGGCTCACGCCGCCGGCGCCATCGATCATGCAGTGATGCACCTTGGTGATCTGCGCAACCCGCCCACCCGAGAGACCGTCCACGAACCACATCTCCCAAAGCGGCTTGTGCCGGTCGAGGCTTCGCGACATGACCTGACCGATCACTTCCTTGAGCTGACGGTCGTCGCCGGGCGGCGGCAGCATCGTGTGGCGGATGTGGAAGTGCAGATTGAAGCGATGATCGTCGACCCAAACCGGGTGTCCGATCACCGGCGTCCGTTCGATCTTCTGGCGCAGGCGCGGGGTGTGCGACACCACGGCCTCCATCCCTCGGCGCAACTTCTCCATGTCGATGCCGCCGCCCGGCGCCCGCAGGGCATCGCCTTCGAAGATGGAGATCGAGCCGACGTGCATGTGCGCCGAATGAGACTCGATTCCCAGAAACATCGCGTCGAGCGCGGACAGTCGATCCGCAGCGTAGTGGGGAGCCATCAACTATCTCTCGCTTTCACGTCGCATCCGCTCCGGCGACGGGGAAAGGGCACATCCGGCGGCGGCCGCTCGGCAGCTCGGCGATATCGCTCAGCATCTGCCCTCGAAACGCCGCTTCCAGCTGCCGCCCGGCATCGTCCAACTGCTGGTGCAGCGGACACAACCGGCCAGCGTGACCCGGCAATCCGAGCGGGCACTCCGGGAAACGGCGAATTGGCTCTACGACATTGATCACATCGAGAACCGACACCTTCTCCGGTGCGTGACTGAGTGAAAACCCTCCCGCCGCCCCTCTCCACGACTGCACCAAGCCGGCACGGCTCAAGCTCTGCATCACCTTGGCCAGGTAGCCCGTCGGAACCCGCGTCGTCGCGGCGATCTGCTGGACGCTACGCGCTTCGCCACCTTGCGATGCCAGGTAGACGACCGCACGCAACGCATACTCGGCGGTTTGAGAGATCATGCGATGACCCCGCCCTTTCTCAATCAGGACCTTTGCATCCTGTTTAGTGCCCCGACCTGGCCACTGTCAACGGCTAGATCGACCGTCCCGAGCGCAAATTGGTGATTGCCACGGCTCACTCAGGCCACTAGGGTTTCCGCGTACAGCCTATCTGAGAACCGCGCTCGTGCGGCGAGCGCGAAAAGGGGTGAGTCGAATGAACGCGCGTTCCGTAGTTTCTGCGCTGTTGGGATCCGGGCTGCTGGTTGGTTGTTTCGCGCTTCTGGCGGGGCCGGCGCTCGGTGGGACACTGCCCGGTGTCGAGATGCAACTGGTGGCGACCGCCGCCGACCAGCTCGTGCATCTGACCAACAGCGGCGTGGCGGGCGACGATCGGATGTTCATCGTCCGCAAGCGCGGCATCGTGCAGATCCTCGATGGCGGCAGCATCATCGCGACGCCGTTCCTCGACATCGACGCGCTGGTGGTCAACCCGAGCGGCGGCGGCGATGAGCGAGGGCTCCTCAGCATCGCCTTCCATCCCGACTACGACAGCAACGGTTTCTTCTACGTCGAATACATCAACAACAGCAGCGACACGGTGATCGCGCGCTACCAGGTCTCCGGAGATCCCAACGTCGCCAACGCCGGCAGCGCGCTGATCATCCTCGGCATTGATCAGCCGGCCGGCAATCACAACGGTGGCCAACTGCACTTCGGACCCGACGGCTATCTGTACGCGGCAATGGGAGACGGCGGCGGCGGTTGTGACAGCGCCGGCAGCGGATGCAACGCCCAAAAGACCGACTCGCTGCTCGGGTCGCTGCTGCGTATCGACGTTGACGGCGACGACTTTCCCGGCGATCCGAATCTCAACTACGCGGTGCCGGGCGACAATCCGTTCGTCGGCAACGCCGCGTTCGAGCCCGAGATCTGGGCGTACGGGCTGCGCAATCCGTGGCGGTTCTCGTTCGACCGCGCCACTGGCGACCTGTGGCTCGGCGATGTCGGGCAGAGCGGCGGGTCGCGCCGCGAGGAGATCAACGTGCAGGCCGCGGGCGTCGGCGGTCAGAATTACGGTTGGCCGGTCGCCGAGGGCTCGCAGTGCAACCCCGGCACCTGCGCTCTGACCAACTGCCCGCTGCCGATTCCGAACTGCGCCAGCCTGACCTTTCCATTTTATGAATACACCGGCGGCGGCACCTGCGCGGTCACCGGCGGATTCGTCTATCGCGGCTCCGCGATCCCCGGCCTGGTCGGCCGCTACATCTTCAGCGACTACTGCTCCGGCGACATCATCGCTCTCGATCCCGGCGACGCGGGTGACGATCCGGTCATCGAAGACCTCGGCTTCGAGCTGACCAGCTTCGGCGAGGATATAGACGGCGAGCTGTACGCCGCCGTCGGCGACGACATCTATATGCTGGTCGGTGACGGGGTGCCGACGGCGACACCGACGGACACCGCGATGCCGACCGAAACTCCAGTCCCCGCTTCTTGCCCGGCAACGCCGGCGGGAGGTTGCCGCACTGCGGAGAAGGGCATCCTCAAGATCAAGAACGACGTCGACTCCAGCAAGGATCTCTTCTTGTGGAAGTGGATCAAGGGAGCCGCGACCACGCAGACGGAGCTCGGCGCCGACCCGGTGGCCGGCAGCACCAGCTACGCGATCTGTCTGTACGACGAGTCGAGCGGTGCGCCGAGCCTGTCGATGGAGATGCAGGTCCATCGCGCCGGCGACACCTGCGACGGCAAGCCCTGCTTCAAAGCGCTGGGCGGTGGGCCGCCGGACGGCAAGGGCTGGAAGTACAAGGATCCCGATCGCGGCTCGCAGGGCGTCGAGCGCATGATTCTCAAGGCGGGCGCCGCCGGCAAGGCGAAGATCGTCATCAAGGGCAAAGGTTCGTCGCTGCCGCTGCCGGTGCCGTTCAGCGGCAGCATGATGCTCGAGCAGGACACCGACGTCATCGTCCAACTCGTGTCGAGCGACGGCGGAGCTTGCTTCGAGACAACGCTGTCGACGCCGGCTACCAAGAACGAGCCGGCACAGTTCAACGACAAGCTGTAGCTGCAGTCCAGGCGCACCCGTCCATTCGGATCGGGTGCGCCTGCGCTACGCAGCGGTCGAGCGGCGGGCGCCGACGAGCGCCTGCATGGCCTCGGTGATGCCGTCGACGCTGAGGTGGAACATCGGGAACAGGCGCTGCACGATGCGCGCGGTGTGCGAGCCGTTCCAATAGGCGCGGCCGTCGGGATTGACCCATACCGTGCGCTCGAAATGATCGGCGATGCGTTGCAGCCAGACGATGCCGGGCGTCGGCGACTCCTTGCGCGGGTCGATCGAGCCGTAGGCCTCGAGCAGCTCGGCGGGGTGCATCGAGGCGTCGCCGACAATCGCGACCTTCCAGCGGCTGTCGAGGCGGCGCAGGATGTCGGCGGTCGGAAAGGCGTCGGCGCGGGTCATGCGGCCGCTGGTGTAGACGTGGTCGTAGATGCAGTTGTGGAAGTAGTACGACTGCAGCTCGCGCAGGCCGTGATACTCGTGCAGGGCGGTGAGCAGGCGGCTGACCGGTTCGAAGTACGGGTCCATGGTCCCGCCGACATCCATCAACAGCAGCAGGCGCACGTTGTTGCGCCGCGGCGCGCGGAACACCAGCTCGATCTCGCCGGCGTTGCGGCAGGTCTCGTCGACCGTTTCGTCGAGGTCGAGCTCGGTCGCCTGACCGTTGCGGGTGAGCTGGCGCAGGCGGCGCAGCGACACCTTCAGCTGGCGGACATCGAGCTGCTGATCGGTGCGATAGTCCTTGAACTTGCGCTCCTCGGCGACCTTCATCGCCGAGCGGTTCTTGCTCTGGCCGCCGACCCGGATGCCGCTCGGGTGCTCGCCGTTGTTGCCGAACGGCGACCGCCCGCCGGTGCCCACCCAGCGGTCACCACCGTCGTGTCGCTCGTCCTGCTCGGCCAGCGTCTCGAGGAAGCGCCGCATCAGCTCGTCGCGGCTCAGCGCCTCGAGCTGCGCGCGCTGCTCGTCGGTCAGCTCCTTGAAGTTCTCCGGATTGCGCAGCCAGTCCATCACCTCCTGGGTGACGTCGTCGCCGAACTGCCCCTCGATGCCCTTGAAGACGCGCGCGAAGACGCGGTCGTAGGCGTCGAAGTAGGTCTCGCTCTTGATCAGACAGGCGCGGCCGAGATGGTAGAAGCGCAGCAGGTCCGAGCCGTGCAGGCCCTTCTCCAGCGCCTGCAGGAACGCCATCCACTCCTGGATGCCGATCGGCACGCCTTCGTCGCGCAGTCCGTAGAATAAGTCGAGAAACATGGTCGAGAGACTCTGAACCACAGAGGCACGCAGGCACAGAGGGGTTCACCGAGATGCCTATTGGCTAGCCTATGTCGGTTCGTAAGGCCACCGCGGCCCGACCCCGACGTCGTCGCCCGCGTCTCACTCGTTTGCTAGACGTCGCGCGGTGCTCAAATCCCCTCCACACCGTACCCTCGGAGCGGCGCCGCCGGGCGGTGCAGCCCACACCGTCTCCTTCTCCGAGGCGTTGCGCGTGTGGCTGCGGGTTGCGGCGCTAAGCTTCGGCGGGCCGGCGGGGCAGATTGCGGTGATGCACCGCATCCTCGTCGAGGAGAAGCGTTGGGTGAGCGAGGAGCGGTTTCTGCACGCGCTCAACTACTGCATGTTGCTGCCCGGTCCCGAGGCACAGCAGCTCGCCACCTATATCGGTTGGCTCCTGCACGGCACGGCCGGCGGTCTCGCGGCGGGGATCCTGTTCGTGCTGCCCGGCTTCGTCGCGATCATGACGCTGTCGATTCTCTACGCCTCGTACCACGACACGACCGCGCTCGCGGCGTTGTTCTTCGGCCTCAAGGCCGCGGTCCTCGCCATCGTGATCGAGGCGGTGGTCCGCATCGGCAAGCGCGCACTGAAGAACCGTTTCATGGTCGGCATCGCCGCCGCTGCCTTCCTGGCGATCTTCTTCCTGGATGTGCCCTTTCCTCTGATCGTTCTCGGAGCGGGATTGCTGGGATTGCTGGGCGGTCGCGTGCTGCCCGAGATCTTTGCGACGCCGCGCGGCGGCGCAACGGCATCGGCCGCCGTCACCGACGAACTGACAGGACCCGCGGTGAAACCGACCGCTGCGCGCGCGCTGCGCGTCGCGGCGATCTTCATCGTCCTATGGGGAACCCCGCTGGCCCTGCTGGCGCTGTGGCTCGGCTCGTCACACGTGCTGGTGCGCGAGGGCGTCTTCTTCAGCAAAGCCGCCGTCGTCACGTTCGGTGGTGCCTACGCCGTTCTCGCCTACATCGCGCAGCAGGCGGTCGAGACCTACGGCTGGCTGGCGCCCGGCGAGATGCTCGACGGCCTCGGCATGGCGGAGACGACGCCCGGGCCGCTGATCATGGTGGTGCAGTTCGTCGGCTTCCTCGGCGCCTACCGCAACCCGGAGCCGTTCACCCCGCTGGTCGCCGGAGTCCTGGGCGCCCTGATGACGGTTTGGGTGACGTTCGTGCCGTGCTTCCTGTGGATCTTTCTCGGTGCGCCGTACATCGAGAGACTGCGCGGCAGCCGCTCGCTCACCGCGGCGCTGAGCGCAATCACGGCGGCCGTCGTCGGAGTCATTCTCAACCTCGCCGTCTGGTTCGGCCTGCACGTCGCCTTCGGCGTCGTCACCGAGGTCCACTGGCACGGCTTGCGACTTCTGGTACCGGACCCGCACACCACCAGTTGGGCATCCGTCGCAGTGGCCGCTGCCGCCTTCGTCATGCTCTTCCGCCTCGGCTGGGGAATGGTATCGACCCTCGCGGCCTGCACCGCGGCTGGCGCGATGCTCTATTTGCTCCAGGTTTAGCGGCCCCCGCGCCCATTGCCTGGAATCCGCCCTGGGATATTGGCTCTCATCGACCGCTCCGCTAGGTTGACGCCCGTCTGAGGGAGTATCCGAAACAGCCGTGACGTCAGCACGGTGGCCGCATGGTCACCCGGGACGGCAGGCCTCTTGGTGTTCGACACCCGGAGGTGGAGAGACTCAGGCTGGAAAAAATCACTTTCCTAGCCGGAGGCAACATCTCTCATGAACGCCATCACTCTCGCCGAGACCTCGAGTCGGGCGGCGAACTTCGCCACTTTCGACGTGCACCCCTGGCAGTGGGGTCTTTTCCTGGCCTTCGTCACCATTCTGCTCGTGGCCGACCTGCTGCTGGTGCATCGCACCGCACATGAAATCTCGTTTCGCGAGGCGGCCATCGAGTCGACGATCTGGATCGCCATTGGAGTGGCCTTCACCGGAGTCATGTTCTGGTGGCAGGGAACCCAGGCCGCCGGGGAGTACATCGCCGGCTACCTGATCGAGAAATCGCTGTCGGTCGACAACGTCTTCGTCTGGGCCGTCATCTTCAGCTACTTCGGCGTGCCCAAGAAGTATCAGTTCCGAGTCCTGTTCTGGGGCATCTTCGGCGCACTCGTACTGCGCGCCATCTTCATCTTCGCCGGCGTTGCCATGATCGAGGCCTTCGACTGGACCCTGGCCATCTTCGGCGTGATCCTGCTGTACTCGGCGTGGAAGATCGCCACCCACGACGACGCCGAGGTTCACCCGGAAAAGAACCCGGTGCTGCGGCTGATGCGCAAGGTCATCCCATCGACCGGCGTGTACGACGGACAGAAGCTCTTCACCGTGCGCGACGGCAAGCGCATGGCGACGCCGCTGTTTGCCGTGCTGATCATGGTCGAGACTACCGACGTGGTGTTCGCCGTCGACTCCATTCCGGCGATCCTCGCCGTGTCACACGAGCCGTTCATCGTGTTCAGCTCGAACGCCTTCGCGATCCTCGGCCTGCGCTCTCTCTACTTCCTGCTCAACGGGATGCAGGACAAGCTCCGCTATCTGAACAACGGCCTGGGCCTGATTCTCGCCTTCGTAGGCTTGAAAATGCTGGCCGGCTACTTCTTCCACTGGCATCCGCCCACCTGGACTTCGCTGGTCGTCATCAGTGTCATTCTCACCATCACAGTTGCCGCCTCTCTGATCGCCGACCGGCGCGAAGACAGACGCCGCAGCGACGAAGACACCTCCTCGAACGCCGACGCCCCCTTCGACCCCCTGGCGTAGCAATGGGCGACCGCCTGGAGAGCATCCGCCGCGAAGCACATGTGTCGCTCGAACGCAGTCTCTACGGAGGCGTGCGCGAGCCCGATGATTATTCGCAGCCGCTCGGCGACGCGGGCCTCTTCGGTCCCGACAGCGTGACGTGGCAGGTGCACTCCGACCTGCCGAGTATGCTGATCGGCGGCGTGGGAGCGCTGCTGATTCAAACTCTCCACCCGCTGGCCATGGCCGGCGTCACCGACCACTCCAACTTTCGCGAGGATCCGAAGCACCGGCTGGCGATGACGGCGCGCTTCATCGCGGTCACGACCTACGGCGGTACGCCGCTGGCCGAGCGCGCCATTCGAGGTGTTCGCAAGGTGCACGAGCGGGTAGTCGGCTCGGCACCCGATGGACGGCCGTACTCGGCCAACGATCCGAAGCTGCTCACCTGGGTCCACACCGCCGAGGCGGCGTCGTTCTTGCGCGGCTACCAGCGCTACTCCGGAGCGCCGCTGTCCGACCGCGACTGCGATCGATACCTCGCCGAGATGTCGGTGATCGCGGCGCGGCTGGGGGCCGCCCAGGTGCCACAATCGGTCGCCGAGGTGCGCGCCTACTACCGCGCGATGCAACCCGAGCTCGACGCCGGCCAGCAGGCGCGCGAAACGGTCGAGTTCCTCATGCACGACCCCAGCGCCGAACCGGCAGACCAGATCGCTCGGTCGGTGCTGATCCGGGCATCGATCGGCATCCTGCCGGGTTGGGCCAAGCGCAAGCTCGGGTTGGCGCATTCCACGCTAGCGCATCGCGCCGTCGTGACGCCGGCAGCGAAGCTGATCTCGAGCTTGATTCGTTGGATCGAGGGGCCGTCGCCGCTGCGCCGACTGGCGTTGGAGCGATCATCCCAGAGTCCGGAGCGCACCGCCGAACCTTCGAACTTACCGCACGTCGTGGCGGACGCGTCGCTCCATTGAACGCGAACCGGACGCCGGCGGCGACCTTCGATGGCCCGGGGGCGGCGCCCCCGAGCCATCGCTTTGTTCAGTCGGCTTCCTCATGCAGGACCTTGCCGGTCTTGGCGTCGACCTCGAGATCGACCGGCGCACCGGCCGGTGACGTCGCTTCCATTTCCCAGCGCCCGTCGTCGAACTCGATGTCGCGGACGTTGGTGTAGCCGGCTGCCTCGACGGCGCGAACGATCTCGGCCGGCGACATCTCGGCTTTCGCCGCATCGGTGACATCTGCCGCGAGGACAGGTGTCGCGGCCAGCCCCATCGCCGCGGCGAACAGGCCGAGGGTACGGATCTTGTGCATCGTCGTCTTCATCTGCGATCTCCTTGTGTCCGTAGTGTCGGCGCGCCCATCGCGCCGATTTCGCAGACACGTTTAATACCCGTCCGTGAACCGAACGTGACTCGTTCGTTCATTCGGCGTTTAATCGCAACGAGTAAAGAAAAGCGATGCGCATACGACGGGTGATACTGGCAACCCTGCCCCTGGTCGGCTTGGTCGGCACAACCCTGGCCGACGGGGATCACGACGAGGCTCGAAAAGCATACGAGGCCGGCGAGATCGTCGCTCTCACGAAGGTGCTCGACGCAGTCCAATCGAGCTTCGAGGGAGAGGTCATCGAGGTCGAGTTGGAACGCGACGGCGGCCGATGGATCTACGAAGTCGAGCTGCTCACCAGCGGGAGCGTGCTCGAGCTCGAGTACGACGCCAAGACGGTGCGCCTCGAAACGACCGGCGAGAAAGTCGACGCGGCGCGCAAAGCGAAATGAGAATCCTTCTGGTCGAGGACGAAGCCGCGCTCGCGCAGCGGCTTCGCGAGGCTCTGGTGGATGCCGGGTTCGTCGTCGAACCAGTCGCCGACGGCGAAGAGGCGCTGCACCTCGGCAAGATCGAGCCATACGATGCGGTCGTCCTCGATCTCGGTCTGCCGCGAATGGATGGGGTGTCGGTGCTGCAACGCTGGCGCTCCGCCGGAATCGAAACGCCCGTCCTCGTCCTCACCGCTCGCGGCCGCTGGCCCGAGAAGCTTGCTGCCTTCTCGGCGGGCGCTGACGACTACGTGACCAAGCCGTTCGAGGTTCAGGAGGTGATCGTCCGTTTGCGAGCGCTCATGCGCCGCGCCGCCGGTGCGCCGTCGGCGGCGATCGAGTGCGGCCCTCTGCGACTGGACACCACCAGCGGCTCGGTCACCGTCGACGGCGCGCCGGTGCGGCTCACCACACACGAGCTGAGAATCCTCGAGTATCTCCTGCACCGCCGCGATCGCATCGTCAGCCGCCTCGACATCATCGACCACGTCTACGACCGCGACTTCGATCGCGACTCGAACGTCATCGACGTGCTGATCGGTCGCATCCGGCGCAAGATCACCGTCGACGTGATCGAGACCATACGCGGTCAGGGCTATCGCATGAGCTCGAAGTCTCGATGAGGCTGCGCTCCTTCCGCGCCCGCCTCCTCGCTGGCACGGCGGTGTGGACCATCCTGGCACTTGCCGCCGCCGGCCTGGTTTTATCCGTCGCATTCCGCCGATCCGTCGAGAACGCATTCGACGACCGCCTGCAGTCGCTGTTGATTGCGGTGATTGCGGCCCTCGACGTGCCACCCGGCGGACCGGCGGCGATGACGCGGCCGATTCCCGAGCCGCGCTTCGAGCGCCCCTACTCGGGTTGGTACTGGCAGGTGTCCGACGAAGACCACCACCTGCGCTCGCGTTCGCTCTGGGATCACCTGCTGGAGACCGGTGCGATCTCGGGACCGCGCGGCGAGGCGCTGCGCCTCAGAGAACGCACGCTGCAGTTTCCGTCGCGGGCACAGGCCATCCGCGTCGCCGTGGCGGCACCGCAGGAGGAGCTGCAGCGCGAGATCGATGCGTTCGATCGACTGCTGCTTTCTGCGCTGGCGATCTTCGGCGTCGGCCTCGCCATCGCGATCGCCGTCCAGGTGGGCTACGGATTGCGTCCGCTGCAGCGCCTCGCCGACGAGCTGCAGGACGTTCGCGCAGGGCGAGCCGAGCGGCTGCGCGACGAGTATCCCCGCGAGGTCGAGCCGCTGGTCGGCGCGATGAACGACGTCCTCGAGCACCAGCGGCAACTGATCGAACGAGCGCGAAGCCACGTCGGCGATCTCGCCCACGCGCTGAAGACCCCGTTGTCGGTGATCGCCGCCGATGCTTCCGGCGGCAGCCCGCAAGTCGGAGCGATCAAGGATCAGGTGGGCATCATGAGACGCCTGGTGGATCACCACCTCACACGCGCTGCCGCCGCCGGCGCGCGACGCATTCCGGGATCGCGCACGGACGTCCGCGCCGTCGTGGACGCGTTGCGCCCAACCTTGCTGCGACTACACACCGGAAGAGGCCTCTCGATCGATGTCACAATGCCTCGCGATCTCGTCTTCGCCGGCGAGCAGCAGGATCTCGAAGAGATCCTCGGAAACTTGATGGACAATGCGTGTAAGTGGGCCGCCGCGACTGTCTCGGTGCGCGGGAATGTCGTTGGCCAACAACTCCACCTACAGATTGACGACGACGGACCCGGCCTGAGCCCCGAAGCGGCGAAGCGCTCCCTGGAAAGGGGCACGCGCTTCGACGCGACGACCCCCGGTTCCGGCCTCGGCCTGTCGATCGCCGCCGATCTGACCGATCTCTACGGCGGCGCCCTGACGCTGGAGCGCGCCAACCTCGGCGGCCTCAGCGTCCGCCTCGCTCTGCCTTCGGCGGACTAGACCGGCGAGCTGCCGCGCGGCCGATCCGGCTACGAACGTGGGAACGCCGGAGATTGCCGGCAACGGAATCGGCGGTTACTCATGGAAGTCATCACTCGCCGTGTTGGCCCTGCGGCACCCGGGCGTGGATCTCGCGCCTCGCAGCACAGTAGGAGTCTGCCATGAAGCCACTTCCGCCGATCACCATCTGCCAGAACGATCACGCCGTCCTGGAGCGCTTGCTCGCGCAGCGGCGACGCAGCGGCGAAGTCGCGGCGCTCGCCGCCGAGCTCGAGCGCGCCGAGATCGTCGACGAGAGTGAAGTGACGTCCGATGTCGTCACCATGGGCTCGGTGGTGCGGTTCGTCGACGAGGAAACAGGCGACCAGACGGAAATCACACTCGTGTATCCGCACGACGCAAATGTCGCGGAGAACAAGATCTCCGTCCTCGCGCCCGTCGGAGCGGCCTTGCTCGGTTTGCGCACCGGCCAATCCATCTCCTGGCCGGTACCGTCCGGGCGCTCGCGACAGTTTCGCCTGGCCGAGGTGTTGTTCCAGCCCGCCGTCGGAGCGGCGCAGGCATATTGACCTTTACGGCCCGCGCTACTGATTGTAGCGCGGGCCGTCCTGCTCAGTCTCGAGCAGCGCTCCGATGAAGGCACTTCGCTTGCCTCCGGTCCACATTCTGTACACAACTCCGCTCGATGACTTCAGCGTTAAGGTCGGGCAGAACGCATCGTTGTGGATCGGTGCTCGTAATGATCGCGACACTGATTTCACCGGGGATGAGCTGGAGTAAGAATCCAGCGACTAAGCTTGCGGAGTGTCAACCATGCGACCCTCAGAAGGCGAAGGAATGCCAAGCGAAGTGCATGGAGAAGGACGACTGCTCGCAACCTGAAGTCCGAGCTTGCACCGACACGTGTCACGAGAAATGCGAGGCGGATGAGCGCGGCATGCGTGTCTGTCAGACGGAGTGCATACGCGCCACGTGCGGCGATGCAGCCGCACGTCAACTGAGCTGCTCGTTCGCCTGCCTGATGAAAGAGTGCAACCCGTGTGAGGACGGCTTGCAATGTACTACAATCTCGTCATCGACCGCCGACGGGCAAAGCGAAGTCAGCCTGTGTGTCGGCCCGGACGAGGACAAATGTTTACCGGGACGGAGGTAGCAAGCCGAGCCCTATTCGAGCTTGCGCCGTATGTGGCAATCTCCCGCCCTCAATGCTGCTGCATCACTGATTGTAGCGCGGGCCGAGGTCTTGCCAGTTGGTCGGGTAGCGGCCGTCGCGCTTGTTGTATGTGGTGAGGGCTTCGACGTCCTGCTCGGTCTTCAGCAGCGCTCCGATGAACGGGATGTGCGCCTCGAGCTGCTCCTGTGAGATGCCGGAGCGCAAGAGGGCGCTGATCCAGTCGATGAGCTCCGAGGTCGACGGCTTCTTGCGCAGCTCGTTCTGCTCGCGCAGCCAGTAGAACTTGATCAACACCTGGTCGAGCAGCGCCGCGTCGAGGTTGGGATGGTGCACGGCGATGATGCGTCGCATCAGCTCGACGCTGGGGAACTCGATGAAGTAGAACACGCAGCGGCGCAGGAAGGCGTCCGGCAATTCTTTCTCGTTGTTCGAGGTGATCAACACGACGGGTCGCTGTTGCGCCATGACCTCGCGGCCGGTCTCGGTGATCGTGAAGCGCATCTCGTCGAGCTCGCGCAGGAGGTCGTTCGGAAACTCGAGGTCGGCCTTGTCGATCTCGTCGATCAACAGAACGTGTCGATTCTCGGCTTCGAACGTGCGTCCGAGCGGGCCGAGCTTGATGTAGTGGTTGATGTCGGCGACGTCGCCGCCGCCGAAGCGGCTGTCGTTGAGGCGCTGCACCGTGTCGTAGATGTAGAGTCCGTCGGCCGCCTTCGAAGTCGACTTGATGTGCCACGACAGCATCGGCATGCCGAGCCCTGCCGCGACGTGCTGTGCCAGCACCGTCTTGCCGGTGCCGGGCTCGCCCTTCAGCAGCAGCGGCCGCTCGAGCGCGATGGCGCAGTTGACCGCGTCGACGAGCGGTCCGGAGGCGATGTATCGGTCGGTGCCCTTAAAGCGCAGGAAGTCTTCGTTGGTCGTCATCCGGACACCCCTAGCCCGCAATATTCATGAATTCCAGTCGCCACCGCCCGAGGCCGTCGGCTCAATGGCGTCCTTTGACTGCACTTCCGCGGGCGCTTCCTCGGCTCAAGATGATCCAGACAGGCGGGGGGACGAGAGTGGCGCAAGAAAGCGGAGGCCGGTCCGGTCCTCCCAGCTCACGGGGTCACCGCCGGCGTCGCGGCCACGGTCGGCTCGGCCTCGATCCGCACGCTGTTGACCATCATCATGCGGGCACCTGCCATCTGCAGAAAGGCATCGATGACGACACGGGTCCCGGCTGGAGCCGTCATCAATTGCTCCAGCGCCGCCGCCTCGCCGGCAAGTTGAAACTGTACCTGGAAGGGATCGACGGCACTGTCGACCTGACCGGGCGAGGCATCGCCGGTCGTTACGAACAAGCGCTGGATGTACAGCCGTATCCTCTCGCGCCGATGCGATACGACCCACTCGAACTGCGGGTTGAAACCCTCGGGCTTGGCATTGACGTAAGCGGTGATCCGCACCGAGAGCGGCAGTCTGGCGCGCCGCGCATGCGCCGGCTCGGCAATCGTCCCGAGCAGAGCGACCATGGCGAGGCCCGCGAGCAGCGGCGGGCGGTATGCAGGCATCTTCGGATTTCCGGACATCGCTACCTCCGCTGCTTCGGGGATGCCGACGATGGCACTTTTGCCGGGGTTGCGGAATGGCCCGACTGGCGCAGTGCGCTCCGCAAGCCGCCGTATCCCGGCTGGTCGATTGCGACCTGCCTGACCACCGAGTCGCGCAGGTAGTCGGCGAGCCCGGGGCGGTCGAGCGGCATGGCACCGGACCGCAGCCCATCCGCCAGCTCGCGCCGCAGCTCGTCCGCTTCGCCGTCCCGCGCCAGCAGAGCCGCGAGTTGCCGGCGCTCTATCTCTCGGTGCGCGGGTCCGAGCGTGTTCTCGCGCGCGACGATGTCGAGAGCGTTGGCGGTCACTCGGGCGAGGAAGGCGGTGCGTCCCGCCGTCGTCGTCATGACCTCTTCGCGCAGGTATCGGCTGGCGGCCTCCAACAGCTCGGCGGCGCGCGGCATGTCGGACGAACTGTGCGCGGTAGTCGGTTCCAGCTGGTGGACTGGACCGGGGATGATCAGGTTCACGCAGTCGATCTGGCACTCCGACGATCGGCGGCCGATCGCGGCGCGCTCGATACTGCGGTCGATGCCCGTGCGGAACGCATTCGCCATCTCGAGGCAGCCCACCGCCCACCAGAAGGAGCCGAACACTTCCCAGTAGTGGACTCGTTCGCGATCGACCGGCGAGCCGGATACCGACTCGTAACCGGCAAAGAGATCCTCGTACGCACCGAAGCCGCCGACCGGCAGATCGCTGCGCCCGAAACGCCATGAATTGGTGCAGATCCAGCCGAGATCGCGCATCGGATCGCCGACGTGCGCCAGTTCCCAATCGAGCACAGCGACCACGCCTTTGGCACCGACCATCAGGTTGCCGTTGCGAAAATCGTTGTGCACGAGAGCCAATCGCTCCGGCGGCGGCATGCGCTCGAGACGTTCACGCAACCACCGCGCCGTGTAGTCGATCATCGGCTGCGGTGCGTCGAAGCTCCGGTAGCGCGCGTACGTTTGGTCGAGGAACGCCTCCGGCGTCAGCCTGGCCAGCGCCGATCCGAAATCTGCATCGACGTCGATCGCGTGAACGCGCGCCAGGATCTCACCGCACTGGTAGGCCAGACGCGGCCGGACCTCCGCCAGCTCGTCGGCGGCGACGATGCGCTTGCCGAGCGTCTCGCCGTCGAGCCACTCCATCACGAAGCCCTCACCGAGACCGTCCTCCGGATCGAAGACCCACAGCACCTCGGGCTCCGGCACTCCGGCGGCACGCGCCACGGTCATCAGGCGGGCTTCGACGCGCAGGCCGGGATGGCCGGGCATGACCGATTGCGCCACGCCGCCGAGCGATCGGCGCATCGCGAAGCGCCGCTCACCGGCCGGGCCGCCGGTGACGACGCGGTACGTCTCCTGGCTCGCGCCGCCCGACAGTCGTGTGCACGAAACGAGCTCCGTCACACCCGGGATTCTGGCGCGTAGGCCTTCGGCCAGGTGCGGCAGCGACACGGGACCGGGCACCGTCATCGCAGCAGCTTCTCTACTCGGCCAGCATCGGATTGCGGCGAGCGCCCGCCGCCAGCATGCGCGTCATGAACGCCGGCGACAGTCGATGGAAGTACCAACCGAAGCGCGCGAAGCCGCTGAACACGATGATACCGCGATTCCGTTCGACGCCGTGTAGGACCGCCTGTGCCAAGGCGACGGGCGAGTGGAAGCGAACAGGCATCTCGCGCAGCATTCGTTCGCGATCCAACTTGATCACTTTCGCGTTCTGCACGATCGGCGTGTCGATGAACCCCGGGCACACGGCGCTGACCCGCACACCGTACCGAGCCGCCTCGATGCGCAACGAGCTGGAGAGTCCGACTACCGCATGCTTGGTCATGCTGTAGCCGACGCCAGAGGGAGTCGGCACCAGGCCCGCGACCGAGGCGGTGTTTACGATATGTCCGCCGCCCTGGTCGATCATGAGCGGGTAGGCGGCAGCAACGCCGTGGATGACGCCGCGGACGTTGATGTCGACCAGGCGGTTCCAATCCTCGAGCGTCATGTCCTGGGCATTGCCGAAGACCGCGATTCCGGCGTTGTTGAACATGAAGTCGAGCCGCCCGTGGCGCGCGGCGACGTCGCGAACCAGATCCGCGACTGCCTGCGCATCGGTGACGTCGACGACGTGCGGCTCGGTCTTCTGGCGCCCGAGCTCGTCGGCGGCCGTCGCGAGGTTCGCCGCGTGATTATCGGCGAGCGCGACCGTCGCACCGCGGGCCAAGAGAGCCCTGGCGATCTCCTTGCCGATGCCGGAGGCCGCGCCGGTGACGATCGCGACCTTGCCGTCGAAATGATCCATCTGCCGTTCCCTCCCCGATCGGCGCACTACCGCAAACAGCGCGTCAAAGAAACCACGAAGGCGCCACGAGGAGATCCAAACGCAGAGGCGCAAAGGCGCGGAGGTTGCATTGAGTCAACGTACTTTGGGCTTTCCTCTGCGCCTCTGAGTCTCCGCGCCTCCGCGTTGAATCGCTTCACTCGCACATGGTCAGCGGCGGCGGCTCGTTCCTGGTCAGCGGCTGGAAGCGATCGCGAAACTGCTCGACCGTGAGATTCGCCGTCTTCGCGAGACGGGCGAGCAGCTCGGGGTCGTCGAAATCGTCGCGCCGGATGCGGATCATGTAGCGGCGTGCGATCTTGTAGCGCTCGGCGTTGACGTCGACTAGCCGCACTCGCGTGCCGCCGGTTGCCGGATCCCGCATCTCTGCGAACGGGATCGGCACGAAGCGACCGCCCTGCATCGTCACCATGGCGCCGCTGCCGCCTTCGCACAGATAGCGCGCCGCGCAGTAGCCGAGATCGCGCGTGTACTCCATGTCGTAGGGAATCGGCTCGGCCGAACGAACCTCGTACCCGATGTCCTTCGACACGATCGAGGCTTCGATGCCGAGACCCGCGAGCTGCTCCTCCACGCCCGCAGCGAGAATGTCGCCGATGCGGATGCTGGAGAGCTTGGGCCTGCCGTCCCGGCCCTCCACGTAGGCGCCCTCGAGCGCGCCCTCCTCGAGAACGGTCGCGATGCCTTCGGCAATCACCGCCACGCCGTGTCGCTGTCCGAGGGCTCGGCGTTTGATGATGGCCCCCACCAGCGTGTCGACGACGGTGGCGAGCGGGCAGGGTCGATCGAGCTCTTCCGGGATGATCGTCAGGGTGGCGCCGGCGGCCTTGCCGATGCCCAACGCCAGGTGGCCGGCCGAGCGCCCCATCGTGATGACGAAGTACCAGCGCGACATCGAGTGCGCGTCGGTCATGAGCGACTTCAGGATTCCCGCCCCGATGTGACGCGCCGTTTGGTATCCGAAGCTGTTGATGTTGTCCGGCAGGGGCAGGTCGTTGTCGATCGTCTTGGGAACGTGGACGACGCGTACGACACCGCCGCTGGCCTCGTGAACCTTGCCGGCCAGAAAGGCCGTGCCGTCGCCGCCGATGGTGATCAACTGCGTGATCCCCAGGCGCTGGAACGACTGCAATACGTTTTGCATCCGCTCCGGCGATTTCGTGGGATTGGCGCGCGAGATGCCGATGAAGGAGCCGCCGCGAAAGTGGATGCGGCTCACCGCCTCGATGGTCAGGGGGATCACCTCGGCAACGCTGCCTTGCATGATCCACTCGAAACCGTCGCGGATACCGAAGACCTCGGTGCCCTCCAGCCGAGCCCGAATCGACGCCGCCGCGATGACGCTGTTGATGCCGGGCGCCGGTCCGCCCGAGACGAGAATACCCAGTTTGTCGCTCATGACCTGCCTTCCTCGATAACCTACGACCGCCCCGACCCACGAAGAGCGCAGTGTCTGATGCGACTCATATCAGGCAATCGGCGGACGAAAAAAGCGGGGATTCGGCGGGTGCATGGCCGGGGTGCGTGGCCTTCGCTATAGTCGCCGGTTCGTGGTGGGCGAGCAGTGAAGAAGGATTGGATTCGCATTCGCGGGGCGAGTCAGAACAACCTCCGCAACGTCGACGTCGACATCCCGGTCAACCAGCTGACGGTCATTACCGGCGTGTCGGGGTCGGGGAAATCCAGCCTCGCCTTCGACGTCCTCTATGCCGAAGGGCAGCGGCGCTACGTCGAGAGCTTCTCGGCATACACGCGTCAGTTCCTCGATCGCATGGACAAGCCGCAGGTCGAACAGATCGAAGGAATTCTGCCGGCGATTGCCATCAGCCAGGGGAACTCGGTCAAGACGTCGCGTTCGACGGTCGGCACCATGACCGAGCTTCACGACCATCTGAAGCTGCTGTTCGCGAAGATCGGAGTGCCGCACTGCCCACAGTGCGGCACCGTCGTCGCGCGCGAAACGCCCGAGCGCGTCGCCCACGCCCTGATGCAGCGCTCCGATGGTACACGCGCGCTGGTCACCTTCGCGCCGTCGGTCCCGGATTCGCTGCCGTGGTCGGAGGTGCGCGCCGGGCTGCAGGCCGCGGGCTTTCGCCGTCTTCTCGTCGACGGCGAGGTGCGCGATCTGGAGAGCATCGACGACAACCAGGGCATGCCACGGCCGCTCTGCGTCGTGGTCGATCGGCTGGTAATCCGCGCCGCGGGCGGCAGCGACCAGAAGAAGCGCGCGACCGACTCGATCGAGCAGGCGTTTCGCTTCGGCAAGGGGTCGATGGCCGTCGTCTACCCGGACAGCGGCGAGATCGAACCGCACAGCGAAGATCTCGTCTGCGCCCGCTGCAACATTTCGCTGCGCGAGCCGGTGCCGAATCTCTTCTCCTTCAACAGCCCGCTCGGCGCCTGCGACGCCTGCCGCGGCTTCGGCCGCATCATCGACGTCGATCTGGATCTAGTCGTGCCCGACACCCGCAAGTCGCTGAAGGACGGCGCCATCAAACCGTGGAACACCAACTCCACCGAGTGGGAGCGCGGCGTTCTCGCCCGCTATTGCCGCGGCGCCGGCATCCCGATGGACGTCGCGTACGAAAATCTGCGCGAGGACCACAAACGGCGTATCGTCGACGGCGAGGGCAAGTTCCACGGCATCCGCGGCTGGTTCCGCTGGCTCGAGGGGCGGACTTACAAGATGCACGTCCGCGTCTTCCTGGCGCGCTATCGCTCCTATCGCGTCTGCACGACTTGTGACGGCGGGCGTCTCAAGAAGGATGCCCTCAACTACCGCGTCGGCGGGGAGACCATCGTGGAGCTGCATCGGCGCAGCGTCGCCGACGTCGCAGCGTTCTTCGCCGATCTCTCGCTGACCGACCAGGAAGCGCAGATCGCCGATCTCATTCTGAAGGAGATCCGCTCACGGCTCGGCTATCTGCTCGCCGTCGGCCTCGAGTACCTCACGCTCGATCGCCAGTCGCGAACACTCTCCGGCGGCGAGTTGGCGCGCGTCGACCTGACGCGCGCCGTAGGATCGTCGCTCGTCAATACGCTGTACGTGCTGGACGAGCCTTCGGTCGGTCTGCACCCTCGCGACAGCCAGCGGCTGGTGCGCATCCTTCAGGAGCTGCGCGCCAAAGAGAACACCGTAGTCGTGGTCGAGCACGAGGCGGAGATCATCCGCGAGGCCGATCACATCATCGATCTGGGACCGCGCGCCGGCGAGAAGGGGGGCGAGGTGATGTTCGCCGGCCCATATCGCGATCTCCTCTCCGAAACCGGTTCCAGCACCGCCGAGTATCTGTCGGGTCGCAAAGCCATCCCCCTGCCGCGCCGCCGGCGGCCTCTCAGCTCCAACCTGCGCCTCGTCGTGCGCGGCGCTCGCGAGAACAACCTGCGCAACGTCAACGTGTCGATTCCGCTGGCTCGCTTCGTCGCGGTCACCGGAGTTTCCGGATCCGGAAAGTCGACGCTGATCGAGGACATCGTGTACCGGGCGATCAAGAAGGAGCGGGGTGAGTTCGTCGCCACGCCCGGCGAGTACGACGAGATCGCCGGCGCCCAGCACGTCCGCGACATCGTGATGGTCGACCAGGCGGCGCTCGGCAGCACGCGGCGCGGCAATCCCGCGACCTACCTGAAGGCGTTCGACCCGATCCGCAAGATCTTCGCCGCGTCGAGCCTCGCCCGCCTGCGCGGCTATTCGGCCGCGACGTTCTCGTTCAACGTCGCCGGCGGCCGCTGCGAAACCTGCGCCGGAGAAGGCTTCGAGAAGATCGAGATGCAGTTTCTCTCGGACGTCTACGTCACCTGCCCGGCGTGCGCCGGGGCGAGGTTCTCCGCCGAAGTTCTGGAGGTAACCCACAAGGGTAAGTCGATTCGCGACGTGCTCGATCTCACCGCAGAGGCGGCGGTCGAGTTCTTCGATGACGTCGCCGAGGTCGGGGAGCGGCTGCGACCGCTCATCGAGATCGGTCTCGGCTATCTCCGGCTCGGGCAGCCGCTCACGACCCTGTCGGGAGGCGAGGCACAGCGATTGAAGCTGGCGGCCGCCCTGGGAGGGCAGAACAAGACCGGCACGCTATTCCTCTTCGACGAACCGACCATCGGCCTGCACTTCGCCGACGTCGAGAAACTGCTCGCCGCCTTCCAGGCCCTGGTCGAACAGGGTCACTCGGTCGTCGTCATCGAGCACAACATGGAGGTCGTGAAGGTCGCCGATCACGTCATCGATCTCGGGCCCGAGGGCGGAGCCGGCGGCGGCCAGGTCGTCGTCGCCGGCACGCCCGAAGAGGTCGCCGACTGCGCCGCATCGCACACCGGTCGCTACCTGAAGCACGCGCTCGCCGCCGAGCCCGCGGCAGCGGACACCCACAGCCGCGCGGGGATCGGCGAAGACGCTGCGGACTACGGCTCGCGCAACGGTCGCGTGACCGGCCAGATCCGCGTCGTCGGCGCGAAGGAGCACAACCTGCGCGACATTTCGATCGACTTGCCGCGCGACCGCTTCATCGTCGTCACCGGCCTCAGCGGCTCGGGCAAGTCGACGCTCGCCTTCGACATCATCTATGCCGAGGGACAGAGGCGTTACCTGGACAGCCTGTCGACCTACGCGCGGCAGTACGTGAAGATTCTGCCGCGTCCCAACGTCGCCCTTCTCGCCGGCGTGCCGGCGACCGTCGCGATCGAGCAACGCCTCAGCCGCGGCAGCAAGAGGTCGACCGTGGCGACCGTCACCGAGATCTACCACTACCTGCGGCTCCTCTACGCCAAGGTCGGCGTGCAGCACTGCACGCGCTGCGATCAGCCGCTCAGCGCGATGACGCGCGAGGAGATCGTCAAGCGAATCCAGCGCGATCACAAGGGCGAGAGCGTGACACTCCTGGCGCCGGCGGTGCGCGGGCGCAAGGGGATCTACAAGGAGCTGTTCCAGGCGGTGCGCAAGATCGGATTCCGCCGCGCCCGCATCGACGGGGCCATCGTCGCGCTGAACCCGACTCCATCGCTGGCCCGCTACAAGGAGCACGATATCGACATCGTCGTCGGCGAGGTCGACGTGCGCGGCAGCGCTCGCGCCCAGCTCGACGAGTGCGTCGCCACCGCGCAGCGACTCGGCGGCGGCGCCGTCGTCACCATCGGCCACAGCGGCGAGCGCATCTACAGCGAGCGCCTCTACTGCGCGGCGTGCGGCATCGGCTACGAGGAGCTCGATCCGCGGCTGTTCTCCTTCAACAGCCGCCAGGGGGCCTGTTCCGCCTGCGATGGTATGGGAACCGTCGTCACCTTCGAGCCCGCCTCGCTGATAGCCGACTTCGACCAGCCGCTCGGCGCGGCGCTGCAAGCCGGTCTCAGCGAAGCCGGCAGCAAGGCCCAGCGTCTGGCCAAGAAGATCGCCCGCAGCCATCGCGTCGCCCTCGATCGATCCTACGCCAAGCTGACGGCGAGCAAGCGCAAGGCGTTCTTCGCAGGCAACGGCAAGCCCGGCCTCGTCGACGCGCTGCACGAGCTGATGGCGGAGGACGACGACGCGGCCGCGGGCCTGCTCGAGCTGTTGAGCGAGAAGCCCTGCGGCGAGTGTCACGGTTCGCGCCTCAACGATCGCGCGCGCGCGGTTCGCGTACAGGGTCGCGCCATCTCGGAAGTGACCGCCGACTCCGTCGCCGACGCCCACGCGGCGCTGGGCCGCCTGCGTTTCTCCAAGCGCGACGCGGCGATCGCCGACAACGTGATGAAGGAGATCCTGCCCAGGCTGCGCTTCCTCGAGGAGGTCGGGCTGCCCTATCTGACTCTCGACCGGCGCGCCGACACTCTGTCCGGCGGCGAGGCACAGCGCATCCGCCTTGCGTCCCAGCTCGGCTCCAATCTGCGCGGTGTCTGCTACATCCTGGACGAGCCGACCATCGGCCTGCATCCGCGCGACAACGCCATGTTGATCGGCACGCTCGTCGGCTTGAAGGAGAAGGGCAACACGCTACTGGTGGTCGAGCACGACGAAGCGACGATCGACGCGGCCGACCTGATCGTCGATCTCGGACCGGGCGGCGGATCGAAGGGCGGCGAGCTGGTAGGGCTCGGATCGCCGCGCGAGCTGGCACGCAACGAGCGATCCCTCACCGGCCGCTTTCTCGGTCGCGCGCGCAGCCGCCGCGGTCCGACCCGCGACACCACTGCCTCCGACCGCCTGGCTCTGCGCGGTGCCGCCGAGCACAACCTCCGCGACATCGATGTCGACCTGCCGCTCGGGGCCTGGACCTGTGTGACCGGCGTATCCGGCTCCGGCAAGTCGACGCTGGTACGCGATGTCCTCTACGCCGGCTTGCGCAGACAGCTCGGCCTCGCCGGCGGGCGAGCGGGCGCGCACGCGCGCATCGAGGGATTCGAGCGACTCGGTCGCATCATCGAGGTCGACCAGACGCCGATCGGGCGCACTCCGCGCTCGATCCCGGCATCGTACGTCGGCTTCTTCGACGAGATCCGCAAACTCTTCGCGCTCACACCCGAGGCCCGCAGCCGCGGATACAAGGCGAGTCGGTTCTCTTTCAACGTAAAAGGCGGGCGCTGCGAAGAATGCGCCGGTCAGGGACGCATCAAGATGGAGATGAGCTTCCTGCCCGACGTCTACGTCTCGTGCGACACCTGCGGCGGCGCGCGATTCAACAAGGAAACTCTCGCGGTGTTGTACGGCGGCCGTAACATGGGCGAAGTCCTGGCGATGACGATCGAGGATGCCGCCGAGCTCTTCTCGTCGGTTCCGAAGGTCGCAAAGCCGCTCCGTCTACTGAACGACATCGGTCTCGGCTACCTGACTCTCGGGCAAGGCAGCAACACGTTGTCCGGCGGTGAAGCGCAGCGCATCAAGCTCGCCTACGAGCTGAGCAAGGAGTCGCAGGGCGCGACTCTCTACGTGCTCGACGAGCCGACCACCGGCCTTCATTTCGCCGACGTGGAGAAGCTGATCGACGTCCTGCACCGGCTCGTCGATCACGGCAACACGGTGATCACCATCGAGCACAACCTCGACATCGTCAAAGAAGCGGACTGGATCATCGACCTCGGGCCCGAAGGAGGCGAAGGCGGCGGACGCGTCGTCGCGATGGGCAGCGTCGCCGACGTGATGCGTGTGAAGGCGTCGCACACCGGCCGTTTTCTGCGCTCCTTCCTCGACGGCCAAGGCAGCGTCTGAACGGCCGCCGTCATTGACTCCCCGTCGGCCGTAGGCTGTAGGCTTGGGCCGTGTCCACGCCCATGCAGCGCGCTCCGTGGCCCGAGCTCGGCCACGAACCAATCCCGAAGGATCGCTACACCAGTCCCGAGTTCGCGCGCAGCGAGTGGGAGCGCATGTGGCAGCGGGTCTGGTTGTTCGCCGGCTTCGAATCAGACCTCAAGCGCAGCGGCGACTACTTCACGTTCGAGATCGGAACTGAATCGATCCTGGTGGTACGGCAACCGGACGGCTCGGTCGCCGCGCGCTACAACGTCTGCATGCACCGCGGCAATCGACTGCGCGAGCCCGGTCGCGGCAACGCCGGGCGCTTTACCTGCGCCTACCACGGCTGGCAGTACTGCCTCGACGGCACGCTGCTGGCGGCCACCGACCCGGAGTCCTTCCCGCAAAGACTGCCGGCGGAGAAGCTCGCCCTTCGCCCGGTACGCTGCGAAACCTGGGGCGGCTTCGTCTGGATCAATCTCCACGCCGGTGCGATACCGCTGCGCGAGTATCTCGGCGTGATTCCGGAACACCTCGATCCCTACGGCTTCGAGCGATGGAAGCTGGAAACCGACATGACGATCGAGGTCGACTGCAACTGGAAGACCTCGGTCGACGCGTTCAACGAGGCGTACCACGTCCACGCAACGCACGCCGCGACGCTCGAATTCACCGACGATACCGGCACCACCTACGACTGCTACGAGCGTCACACGCGCATGATCTTTCCCGAAGTGATCGCCAGCCGCCGCCATCCCGGGCACGGCACGGTGACCGAGGGCATCAAGAAGAACTTCCTGGCGCGAGTCGGTGTCGACGTGGAGTCGTTTCACGGCGGCCCGGCCGACGCCCGCCGCGAGTTCGCCGCCGCCGTCCGGCGTCTCGGCGAATCTCTGGGCAGCGACTTCTCGCAGCTCGACGACACGCAGATGTGCGACGACTTTCACTACACGGTGTTTCCCAACCTGACCTTCAACGTGCACTCGATGTTCGTCTGGATCTTCCGCCACCGACCGCACCCAACCGATCCGAACAAGATGTACTTCGATTTCTTCAACCTGCTGAACACGCCCGCGCAGGACGTCCCCAGACCGCGCCACGAGCGGCGCCGCGCCGGCGAGGGAGGCGATCTGTCGCACATCCCGGGCGGCGAGATCCTCGACGAGGATCTCTACAACCTGCCGCGCATCCAGGCCGGCATGCAGTCGAGCGCTTTCGAGGCCCTGCATCTGGGCGACCAAGAGATCCGAATCCGGCATTTCCACGACACTCTGATGCGCTACATCGCAGCGGTCTCGCCGTAGTCCGTCAGGCTCCACGTTCGTGTGCTGCAAGACCACGAACGTTGACGTTGACAGTCCGAGTTGCGTGGTTAGCTTCGGCGGCCATGACCACCCTCAGACTGATTCCAACCGATGATCTCGTGGTTTTTCCTGGAATGGACGTGACCCTGCCGGTCTCGGTGGGGTCGGAATCACGAGTTTTGCTGGTCCCCCGTGAAGACGGCCGGTTCGCGTCCGTCGGCGTTGTCGCCGAAGTCGGGCAAGCCCTGCGGCTGCCCGGCGGCGTGCGCGCCGTCACCCTGAAGGGCTTGCATCGGGCCGTCGCCGGCTCGGCTCATCCCGACCAGGAAGGCAATCTGCGCGTCGAGGTCGACGAGCGTCCGGACGAGAATCCGCCTCGCTCACAGACCATCGAGCTCGAGAAGGAATACCGAGCCGTGGTGGCCGAGATTCTCGACCTGCGCGGCGACGACGGCCGCATTGCGTCTTTCGTGCGCGCGATCGAAGAGGTCGGAACGCTCGCCGACACGTGCGGATACTCGCCCGACCTGACCTTTGCGCAAAAGGTCGAGATCCTCGAGACGTTCGACGTCAAGGAGCGTCTGCGCCGCGCGCTCGACCTGCAGCGCGAGCGGCTCACCGAGCTGCAACTGCGCAAGCGCATCCGCGAAGACGTCGACGCCGGCTCGCAAAAGCAGCAGAAGGAGTACGTGCTGCGCCGTCAGATGGACGCCATCCGCAAGGAGCTCGGCGATGACGACGACGCCGTCGTCGACGAATACCGCAGCAAGATCGCCGAGGCCGGCATGCCGGACGCCATCCGCGAGCAGGCCGAGCGCGAGCTCGGACGGCTGGAACGAATGGGCGACTCGAGTCCCGAGTCGCAGCAGATCCGCACCTACCTCGACTGGCTGGTCTCACTGCCTTGGTCGAAGCGCAGCGACGAGAATCTCGACCCGCTGAACGCTCGCTCCGTCCTAGACGCCGACCACGCCGGACTGGATGACGTCAAGCAGCGCATCACCGACTACCTGGCGGTGCGCAAGCTGCGCGAGGAGCGCGGAATCGAGCCGGACCGCAAGTCGGGCGTGATTCTCACGTTGGTCGGCCCTCCGGGAACCGGCAAGACCTCGATCGGCGAGTCGGTGGCTCGCGCTACCGGTCGCGAGTTCGTCCGCATCGCCCTCGGCGGCGTGCGCGACGAGGCGGAGATCCGCGGCCACCGCCGCACCTACATCGGCGCGATGCCCGGGCGACTGGTGCGCGCTCTGCGCGATGCCGGCACGATGAACCCGGTCATTCTGCTCGACGAGGTCGACAAGCTCGGCAACGACTGGCGCGGCGATCCGTCGGCGGCGTTGCTCGAGGTCCTGGACCCGGCGCAGAACCACACCTTCCGCGATCACTACCTCGACGTCGAGCTCGACTTGTCGGAGGTCTTGTTCATCGCCACCGCCAACGTCGTCGACAGCATTCCGGCGCCACTCTTGGATCGCATGGAGATCATCCGCTTCGACGGCTACACGCTCGACGAGAAGACGGCCATCGCGCGCGACTACCTGTGGCCGCGCCAGTTGAAGCGCAACGCCCTGCGCCCGGGCGAGGTCGAAATCAGCGCACCGCTGTTGCGGCTGATCATCGACGAGTACACACGCGAGGCGGGCGTGCGCCAGCTCGAACGCGAGCTGGGCAAGCTGTTGCGCAAGATGGCGACACGCGTCGCGATTCAGCCGGACGCTGCGATCGAGATCGACGAGGCGACAATCCGCGACGCACTCGGGCGGCAAAAGCACTACACCGAAGTGGCTTCGCGCGTCGCCGTGCCCGGTGTCGCAACCGGGCTCGCCGTGACCGGCGCCGGTGGCGATGTCCTCTTCGTCGAGGTCGCCACAATGCCGGGCAAAGGCGGGTTGGTGCTGACCGGGCAGCTCGGCGAGGTGATGAAGGAGTCGGCGCAGATCGCGCTCAGCTACGTGCGCAGCCACGCCGCACCGCTGGGCATCGACAAGAACCTGCTGAAGGAACGCGAGTTCCACATCCACGTCCCGGCCGGCGCAATCCCCAAGGACGGCCCGAGCGCCGGCATCACGATCGCCACCGCGCTGGTGTCGCTGCTCACCGGCAGAGCGGTGCGCAATCACGTCGGCATGACCGGCGAGGTGACGCTGCAGGGACGCGTGTTGCCGATCGGCGGCCTCAAGCAGAAGGTGCTGGCCGCCCACGCGGCTGGATTGACCGACGTGGTACTGCCCGAACGCAATGCGCCGGATCTCGACGACGTGCCGGCGGAGGTGCGCAACGTCATGCACTTCCACCCGGTCGGCACGATCGATCAGGTGTTGCGCGTCGCGCTCGGCAGTGACAGGGCCGCCATCGCGGCCTAGGACAAAGGGACCAAGGGGACTGCAAGGACTGCAGCGACATGCGGCCTTGCAGTCCTGGGGTCGCGACCGCAGCCGCCGGCGTTGCGCTGCGCGCGGCGCAGTCGCTAGAGATGGCTCCTCAAACGCAGCTCGCACCATGAGGAGGCATCATGCCGGAGGCAATCTCACCCTTCCGTATCGACGTACCACAGGCGACCCTCGACGACCTGCGAGAGCGGCTCGGCAAGACCCGTCTGCCGGATCAGATCCCCGGCACGGAATGGGACTACGGCGCCGAGCTCGGCGCGATTCGCGACCTGATCGAGTACTGGCGCGACGGCTACGATTGGCGCCGACACGAAGCGGAGCTGAATTCGTATCCCAACTTCACGACCTCGATCGACGGCCAGTCGATCCATTTCCTGCACGTCCGCTCGACGCACGAGCACGCGATGCCGCTGCTGATCTCGCACGGCTGGCCGGGATCGATCGTCGAGTTTCTCAAGGTCCTCGGCCCGCTCACGCAACCTGAACAGCACGGCGGCGATGCTTCGGACGCCTTTCACGTCGTCTGTCCGTCGCTGCCCGGTTACGGCTTTTCCGAGCCGACCCGCAGCCGGCAATGGGATACGCGCCGCATCGCCGAGGCTTTCGCCATCCTGATGGCTCGACTCGGCTACGACCGCTACGGCGCACAGGGCGGCGATTGGGGCTCGATCGTCACCACCGAGATGGCGCTGCTCGACGCGGCACACGTGCGCGGACTGCACACCAACATGCCGCTCGCCTTTCCCGATCCGTCGGTGCAGCTCACGGCGGAGGAACAGGCGGTCTTCGCCGAGATGCAGCAGTGGGATCGCGACGAGGCCGGCTACCAGAAGATCCAGGGCACCAAACCGCAGACTCTGGGTTTCGGTCTCATGGATTCGCCGGCCGGCCTCGCCGCCTGGATCACCGAGAAGTTCCGCGGCTGGAGCGACTGCAACGGCGACGTCGAAAGCGTCTTCACCCGTGACGAGCTACTCACCAACATCACCATCTACTGGGTTACCGGCACGATCACCTCGTCGACCCGTCTCTACTACGAGACCTTCAAGGGCGGGCGCATCGGCCTGCTCGAGAAGAAGGTCGAGGTGCCGACCGGCGTCGCGCGCTTCCCGAAGGAGATCATGCGCTTTCCGAGAAAGTGGGTGGAGAACCACTTCAACGTCACGCACTGGACCGACATGCCGCGCGGTGGGCATTTCGCCGCCATGGAACAACCTGAGCTCTACATCGAGGACGTGCGAAAGTTCTTTCGCACCGTTCGCTAGGATTACCGATGAAGGCAGCCATTCTGGAGAAGCAGGGCGAGCCCCTGGTCATCGGCGACGTCGACATCGTCGCGCCGCGCGCCGGCGAAGTGCGGGTCGACATTCACTATTGCGGGCTCTGCCACTCCGATCTCAGCATCGTGGACGGTGTCTTCCCCAGTGAAGTCCCGATCGTCCTCGGCCACGAGGCGGCCGGCGTCGTCGATCAGGTCGGTCCGGGCGTCACCCATCTCGCGCCGGGCGACCACGTGATCCTGACGCCGGTGCCGCCGTGCGGCGTCTGCTACGGATGTCTGCGCGGCGAGCCCGGCACCTGTTCGAACGTCACCGGCATCACGAGTCACACGTTGGCCGACGGCTCGACCGGCCTGTCGCGCGACGGGCAGCGCGTCCTGCGCGGCGTCGGGGTCGCGGCCTTCGCGGAAAAGGTGGTGACGCCGGCGAGCGGTGCGATCAAGATCGACGCGGACATTCCCCTCGACGTCGTCTGCGTCATCGGCTGCGCGGTCCAGACTGGCGTCGGATCGGTGCTCAACACGGCGCGCGTCGAAGAAGGCGCCAACGTGCTGGTGATGGGTCTCGGCGGCGTCGGGCTGTCGATCGTCCAGGGTGCCCGCCTCGCCGGCGCCGCGCGTATCATCGTCTCCGATCCGATCGCCGAGCGGCGCGCAGCGGCGACTCGTCTCGGCGCCACCGACGCCATCGATCCGACCCGCGAAGACCTGGCGACGAGAGTCATGGAGATCACGCGCGGCATCGGCGCGGATTACGCATTCGACGCGGTCGGCCGCTCGGCGCTAATCACCGCGGGCGTCTGGGCGACGCGCGCCGGCGGCACCACCGTGTGCGTCGGCGCCGCGCCGATCGACGAGTCGATCTCGATCGCTCCGGCGGCGCTGTTCACCATCGCCGAGAAGAAGCTGCTCGGTTGCACGCTGGGAAGCTGCAATTCTCTGCGCGACATTCCGCGCCTGGTCGATCTGTGGCGCGCCGGGCGGCTCGATCTCGAAGCGTTGGTCACCGCCAAACGCCCGCTCGCCGAGATCAATCACGCAGCCGAGGATCTGCGCGCCGGCCGCGGTATCCGCACGGTGCTGCAGGTCGCCTGACGGCGGCGGTCAGCGGTCTTTGACGACGGCGAAGATCAGCGTGTCCGCGAACAAGGAGCTCCAGAAGCCGGACCGCGACGACAGGTGCCAGAAGCTCTTCTTGGTCGTGAAGCGGATCTCCTCGCGCAGGCCCACCGCGCGATAGAGCGACCGCAGCGCTTCGAGGCGCGGGTCCGGCAGGATCAGGTACATGTTGCGGCCGAGCGCCGTGTCGACGCGGAAACCCGCTCCCTCCAGCAGACGGCGCAGGCTGGCGCGCGTGAAGAAGCGCAGGTGCATGGGGTGTTGGACGTCGCTGACGACCCAGCCGAACACGGCGAGGACGCGGTAGAGCCAGAAGGCCGAGTTCGGCGTCGACAGCACCAAGCGGCCGCCCGGGCGCAGCACGCGGCGCACCTCCGCCGCGAAGCGCTCCGGACGGACGAGATGTTCGATCACCTCCGAGCAGAAGGCCAGATCGAACGACTCGTCGGCGAACTCGAGCCCGCGCTCGATATCCATCGTGCGGCCGTCGAAGCCGCTCTCCCGGTACCGCGCGATGGCGTGCTCGGAGATGTCGATGCCCCGCACGCGGTGTCCCCTGGCGGCCATCGCTCGCGAGTTGTGCCCAGTGCCGCAGCCGATGTCGATGATCTCCAGCGCCCCGGCCGCGGGAACACAGTCGAGCGTGTACAGCTTGCTGGTGCGCTGGATCTCCTCGCCGGCGAGATACTTCGCCTCGTAGAAGTCGCGGACCGGGCTAGCGGGTGCGGCGGCGTCGGCTTTCACTTCCACCAGGCCTTGAGCACGGTGCGCGTGAAGTTGAGGCCGTAGCTGAAATTGCGGCCCTTCTTGCTCTCGCCAGTCCACCGCCGCTTTACGGTGATCGGCGCCTCGCCGATGCGCAGCCCGGCTTTCGCCGCGGCGATGATCGCTTCGGCTGCCTGAAACTGGTCCTCGGCGAGCTCGAACTGTTTCAGCGATTCGACGCGGATCGCCTTGAAACCGCTCGAGCAGTCCGACACCCCGGTGCCGGCGAGGAAGTTGATCAGCAAGTTGTTGACGTGGATGCCTACCAGGCGCACCTGGCTGTCGCTCTCGCGCTCGCCCAACAGTCGCGAGCCGATGACGAAATCTTTGTCGCCGGCGAGGATCGGCCGGATCACCGTGGCGATCTCCTCGGGGCTGTGCTGGCCGTCGGCATCGTGGGTGACCACCACCTTGGCATCGAGTCGCCGCGCCAGATCGTAGCCGAGGCGCGACGCCGCCCCCTGGCCGCGGCGGATCGGATTGGACACGACGCCGGCTCCCGCCTCGAGAGCGACGCGGCGAGTGGCGTCCTCGCTGCCATCGTCGATCACCGCGACGCCGACGGTGTACCCGTCGATCTCCTTGGGCATTCGCGCCAGCACCCCGGGCAGGTTTTGCTCTTCGTTGTACGCCGGCAGCACGACCAGCACGTCGACGCCGGCCGGCAGGTTGGCGAGGCCCTCTTCGGGGTTGCGCAGCACCATCGAGCTTCGCACCAGGCCGTCGAGGTGGCGGCCGAGCAGATAGACCTTGCCGCGCTGGCGCAGGAACAGCAGCCAGATGAGCAGGTTCGAGACGACGAGCAGGGCGAGGAGCCTGCCGTACGCATCCGAATCGAGGGCCAGCACGTCGCGGAGGAAATTGATGCTGTCGGGAAACAGACTGACGACGACCAGGCCGCCGCCGACCAGCCAGCGGACCAGCGTCTCGCGACGGTTGATCCGCCGCGCGCGGAATCCCCAGAACGCCGACGCGACGACGTACAAGCCGGCGACGACGCCGATCAGCCGCAAGACCGAGATCGATCCCATGCTCGCCTCGCGGCCCTACGCCGCGACCCCGCCGGCGCGGCCGCCCTCGACGTACCAGCGCACGGTCTCGCGCAGCCCATCGCGCAGAGAGTGCACCGGCTGCCAACCGAGCAGGCGCTTCGCCTTGGAGACGTCGGCGTAGTTGCGCAGGATCTCGCCGGAGCGAGCCGCTGCGTATTCGACCTCGACCTCGCGACCGGTCACCTCGTGAACCAGCGATGACAGCATCTCGACGATCTCGTTGACGGTGGTTTCGCGGTTGGTGGCGATCTGGAACACCTCGCCGCCGGCGCCGAGAGTCGCGGCGCGAAACACCGCGTCGACGAGATCCTCGACGTAGATGAAGTCGCGCGTCTGCGCGCCGTCGCCGTAGATCACCAGTTTCTCGCCTGCCAAAGCCTGCTTGATGAACTTGGCGACGACGCTGCCCTTCGACGCCGAGCCGGGACCGTAGACGTTGCCGAACCGCAGCGCCGCGGTGTGGATTCCGTAACAGGCCGCGTACACGGAACAGTACCCTTCTCCCGCGAGCTTGCCGGCGCCGTACGGCGACAGCGGCTTCGGCACCTTGCCCTCGTCGATCGGCGGCAACTGCTCGCCGAGCACGGCGCCGGACGACGCAAACACGAAGCGGTCGACGCCCTGCAGGCGGGCCGCCTCGAGAGCATTCAGCGTACCGATCACGTTGGCGTTGCAGTCCTGGCGCGGATTCTCGATCGACGGCAACACGCCCGTACTGGCGGCGAGGTGAACGACGACGTCGGCGCCGTGGGCAGCCGCGCAGAGATCCTCGGCATTCTCGATGTCGCCGACCACGAGCTGCACCGGGCCACCTGGCGGAGCGAACTCGCCGGGCGCGGATGCTGCTTCCGCGATCGGAGCAACCGCCGCGAGATCGTCGGTTCGCCCGACGCTCAGGTCGTCGTACACGCGAACGCTCTGATCGCCGCGATCGCGGAGGTAACGGATCAGATTCGTGCCGATGAATCCGCAGCCTCCCGTGATCAGCCAGTTCATCTGCGCCCGCCGCGGCTCGTCAGCCAGCGGCCTTTCGCTCACCCGCGGCGGGGAGTGTCTGCGAGCGGCGCCGCTCGCGGTCCCAGCGGATGTCCGGGAACTGCGCCTCCTGGCGGGCCTCGATGCGATCGCGGTACTCGAGCAGGTCCTTGAGCACGATCTCGAGCTCGCTCTCCATGTCCTGCGTCGGCTGGTAGCCGAGATCGAGCAGGTGTCGATGGTCGGGATTGTAGTAGTGATCCTCCGCCTCGATGCGCGGGTTCTCGAGCGGCTGGATTTCGACGTCCATGCCGAGGCGGCCCGCCACCGTGCGGACTTTTTCAGCCAGCTCCATGATGCTGTACACCTCTTCAAACTGGTTGAAGACGCGATACTCGCCGGCCTCGGGCGGATTTTCCACCGCCAGCGTCAGGCACTGCACGGAGTCGCGGAGCGGCAGGAAACCGCGTCGTTGCGTTCCTCTGCCGAACGGCGTCAATGGCAGACCGACGACTGCCTGCGCGCAGAAGCGGTTGATCGCCGTGCCGAAGCATTGGTCGAAGTCGAACCGCGTCAGCAAGTGCGCATCGCCCGCCATCTCATCGACGCGCGTGCCGTACACCACACCCTGCATGATGTCGGTCGAGCGCAAGCCCCACAGGCGGCAGGCCATCTCGACGTTGTTGGTGTCGTGCACCTTGGACTGGTGGTACCAGCTCCCCGCCTTGCGCGGGAACATCATCCGGTCCTTGCGGCCGCGGTACTCGATCTCGAAGAAGCCCTCGGGGATGTCGACGTTGGGAGTGCCGTACTCGCCCATGGTACCGAGCTTCACCAGATGACACTCGGGCACCGCATCGGCCATCGCGTACAGGGTCATCAGGGTGCCGACGATGTTGTTGGTCTGCGTGTACACCGCGTGGTGCACGTCGAGCATGCTGTAAGGCGCCGACGGCATCTCGCCGAGATAGACGATCGCCTCGGGTCGGAAGCTCTTGTAGACGTTCAGGACGAAGTTGAAGTCGGTCAGATCGCCCTTGTGGAAGATCAGATTCTTGCCGAACCGCTTGTAGTAGGCGAGGAGCCTATCCGACATGCGGGCAATCGGGGTCGCCGACTGCGATGCCATCTCCTGCACCCAGTCGCGCCGGGAGTAGTTGTCGATGCCGGCCACCTGGTGCCCACGACCGGCCAGATGTAGAGACAGCGCCCAGCCCAGATAGCCGTCGACGCCGGTGATGAGAACTCTCATGAACCTCTCCTGCATTCACTTTTCATGGAACTACTACCGGTGATCGACCATGGGCGACGGATCCTGGGCGACCTCATCCTGGTGCCCCTTCGTTCGCCTCGCCCCGATCGGAAAGATCGGTCGACTCGGTGCCGTCGGCTTGTCTACCAAGAACCACATCCGTATTGCCAGCGAAGCCGAACGGCCACCGGGCATATCCGCCATGACGGACCGATTCGAGCAGGCTGTCCGGGATCGAACACCGCACCAGGCAGATGATCATATCCGGTAGGCGAACACACCCTGCAATCCACGCTCTGGCGGTTGGTGCGTTCGCAATCGCCGCTCTCTGGCCGTCGCGCGCCGTGCTGCGAGATCCGTCCGCGCTCGTCACGGTCAGCTATCCCGACAGTCCCCTCTTGGCATCCGACGTGCGGCGGAACATCGCCCAGACGGCCTATGCCAGCCGAATTCTCACGCGCGAACCGTGGCGATTCTTCGAAGGCCCGATGTGTTACCCGACTCCGAACAGCGTCAGCCTGGGAGAGCACATGCTCGGCGAGGGCCTGCTGGGCGCCCCGGCATACCTGCTGTCGAACGACCCCGTAGTCACGTTCAACTTCGTAGTCATTGCGCGGCCCTTGATCGGGGCCGTGAGCATGTACGCGCTGGCGTACTACTGGACGGGAAGCTCCGGGGCGGCGCTGATCGCCGGATTTCTGTTCGGCTTCCACCCCATGCGCCTGCGCGACCTCGCGCACCCATCCGTGGTGGGCAACGAGATCCTTCCGGCAATTCTGCTCGCACTACAGTTACTCTTCGCAAACAGGCGCTGGCGGGACGCACTGCTCCTCGCCGCGCTCGTGGCGTTGCAGATTCTCGAGAGCTTCTACGTGGTTCTCCAGCTCGCGCTGGTCGGCGGCATCTACGGAACCTATTTGTCTTGGCGATTCCGCGGCGAGCTAGCAGGTCTCCTGCCCAAGCTGGCGCTGGTGGTGGTTGCGCTCGGGGCAAGCGGCTTCTGGGTACTCGGACCCTATCTGGTGACTCGCGAGATCTGGGGCGTCCTGCAAGACCGCGTGGGTTTTCCGACTGTGTCGAAGTTCGTCCATTTCGGCGGTCACCGATTTGTCGGGATCGGCCTGCTCATTCTCGCTTCCGTCGGCATGCTGGACCGGCTGCGCGGAGCTAGATCGCGACTCGGACACGACCCGCGACTGCCGATGGCCGCACTCGCATTGGCGGCGAGCTGGTTCGTGCTCTCATGGCAAGTGCCGGGCACCGACTTCGCGGTGCCGTCCCTCGACCGTCTCTTGCGCGCCTGGCTTCCCGGCCTCGATGCGGTGCGCGCACCGGGCAACGTGTACTTCCTCGTCGTCGCGCCCCTCGGCTTGATGGCCGCCTACGGAGTGCTGGCCCTGGTCGAGAAGCTCTCGCCGAGGACGCGGATCATGGCCAGCGCCGGTCTCGCGCTGGGCTGCGCCGCCGAGGTGTTCCATCCCCGATTGGCGAGCGTGAGTTTTGGATCTCCGCTGCCGACGTCGACGCTGCACGTCCGACCTGCGGCGGAGGATCTGGCGGCGCTGCGCGATCTGCCGCCCGGACCCGTTCTCGACATACCGTTGTCCTACCAAGGCGCGAGCTCACTCTTCATGAGTCACAACGCGCTCCTCGGCGCCTACCATCGACGCCGGCTCGCAGCGTGCCGGGCATCCTTCGTAACCCCGGTGCAGACCGAGATCGCCGCGATCGTCGACCGCTTGCCAAGCTCGCGCGCGGCCCAGGAGCTCTGGGCACTCGGCCTGCGAACGATCATCTTCTCCGGACAGAAGGACGAAGATCGTCGACGCCGTGCCGACGAGATCATCGAACGATTGTCGAGGGCCGACGCACGACCTCGACTACAGCCGATCGCATCGGGCGCAACGCTTCGAGTGTATCGCCTGGAGGCCGGTCGGCCGACGACGAGCGACTTCGCCTCGCTCGCGCCGGTCGCTCGCAAGCGGTCGGTTCTGGCCAATTCCGACATCGCGCCGCGCTTCGGCGTGCAGAGCGCCGGCGGCAGGACGTTCCGACACCCAGATCCGGTACAGCCGACGGAAGTCGTCGTGCGCTGGAACCGTGACGATGCCGTTGCGCAGACCACGCAGCAGCGGGTTCTGCTGCCGCTCGCTCTCGCGCCCGGACACAAGACCGAAATCGTCGTTGCGGATCGCGCACCTCGCGAGGCCGCGATCTACCAGGTGACCCTGGCACCGGTAGCTCAACCGGAACACATCATCGGGACGCAACGCGTGAAAGTCATCGAGTAGGTCGCAGGCTGCACCTCGAGCCGGAGAATCCCGGAAGGTTGCGCCGTCCCGCCTGCTGGATGAGAGTTCGCCCGACCATGATGCGCTGGGGATTGCACCTGCTGGGGATGTGCGTCTTCGCGAGCGCCGCCCTGTGGAACTCGCGCGCCGTGCTGAACGATCCGGCCACGGTAGTCACCTACGATCCATCCGTCGATTTCCCGCGAAAGTCGCAGCGCGATCTCGACAAACTGGTCGAGTTCGCGGCGAGCGACCTCAAACGCGGCGTCGCACAGCTTTCGTATGTCGCGAGGACTCTGCCCACCGCGCCGCAGGACTTCTTCACCGGGTGGATGTGCTATCCGGTCGATGGCGTGGCGTTCGGAGAGCACATGCTCGCCGACGGCATCGTCGGCGCGCCGGTCCAGCTCCTCTGGGACGATCCGGTCATCACCTACAACTTCGTCGCCACGATCAAACCCTGGATCGCCGCCGCGGGGATGTACGCGTTGGCTTATCACTGGACGTCGAGCTGGGGGGCGGCGCTGCTAGCCGGGTTTCTGTTCGGCTTCCATCCACTGAGGTTGAGCGATGCCGCACACCCGTCGGTGGTCGGCAACGAATGGATTCCCCTGATTCTGCTCTTTCTCGACCGCGTCTTCGCGCGACGTCGCTGGCGCGACGCGCTGGCGCTGGCGCTATTCGCCTCGGTGCAGGCGCTGTCGAGCATGTACGTGCTGATCCAGTATGCATTGGTCGTCGGCAGCTACGGACTCTATCTGCTTTGGAAGTACCGGACGGCGCTGGCGGTGATCCTGCCCCGCCTGGTGCCGGTCGCCGCTGCCATCGCGGTAACCATGGCGTGGGCACTCGGTCCATATCTCGAGACCCGCCGGATCTGGGGATTCGTCGATCGCCCCGGCGGTTTCCAGGGGCCGCCTTGGTTCTTCTGGTTCGGAGGCCGCTACTTCGCTGGCGTTTGCCTGTCGCTGCTCGCATTGCTGGGTCTCGCCGACCGACTGTTCGGAAAAACTCGCGAGCGACCCGTCGACCCGCGATTGCCCCTGACTGCCGCAGCGCTGGCGGCGGTATGGTTCCTGTTCCCACTCCAGGTACCGGGCACGCAGTTCGGCGTGCCGTCACTCGGCGACTTGATGCGTTCGTATGTGCCGGGTGTCGCCGCGGTGCGAGCACCCGACAAAGTATTCTTTGCCGCCATCGTGCCTCTGGCGGTGCTCGCCGCCTACGGTATTCGCGCCATGGAGACCCGGGTCGGCAGCGCGGCGCGCGGCATCGCGCTGGCGGTGCTCGCGCTAGCTTGTGCGATCGAGGTCTTCGTACCTGCCGTCGCACGGCGCAGCTTCGGAGCCGCGCTGCCTGCCGCCACCTATCGGCTGCGACCGCCCGAGGGCGATCTCGCGGCCGCGCGCAATCTGCCGCCCGGTCCAGTGTTGGATTTACCCGGCAACTACAACTTCTTCTGGATCGGCGAGCTGAGCGACTACGTGCTGCTCGGCTCCTACCACCAGCACCGCATATCGACCTGTAAGGCGTCGTTTCACACACCCATCCAGTTCGAGGTCAATCGCATCGCCGAGCGGCTACCCGACGTCGACGCGGCGCGCGAGCTGTGGGCACTCGGCTTCCGCAGCATCGTCTTCCATGCGCAGGACATCGAGCGCATCCGCGCCGACACCGACCGGATTCTGAACGGACTCGCCGACCCGGCCGCGGGCGCGCACCTGGTGCCGCTGCCGGCCGGCGACACCATTCGCATAGCGCGTTTGGTGGCCGATGGACCGATCTCGCGAGATCTCGACTCGCTCTCGCCGGCGCCCGCGCCGCGCCTGCCGGCCCATGCCGGCGGTATCGGCGTTCCGTTCGGCGTCACCAGCACCGGTGCGACGTTTCGCCATCCCGATCCCATCCAGCCGACCGAGTTGCTCGTGACCTGGCGGCGCGACCAGACGGTGGTGCACACCGAGGTCGCCCGAGGACTGTTGCCCATCACACTGGCGCCCGGTCGCACCGTCGACGTGGTCGTCAAAGCGACCGCGCCGACGGCGCTCGGCAAATATGACGTGACCTTCGCACTCGCCGATGAGTCGGCGCATGTGCTCGGCGTCGAACGCATCGTCGTGCGCCCGGCTAAACCGAAAGCAGTGCAATCACCGAAGGGTGCGCTCCGCGGCTCAGCTCCAGGGGACCGGCAATGAGCGGCGATTGGGTTTCCGCAAGGTGGCCGCGCCACCTAGTGGCTGTCGCGCTTTTCACGGTCGTTGCCCTGTGGTGCAACCGCGCGGTTCTGGATCACCCGGCGACCGTCGTGAACTTCGATCCCGTTATGCAGTCCAGCCGCTATCCAGCTGAACTGGTGGGCAGTGATATGACCCGCGGACTCACTCAACTGGTCTACGCGGCGCGCACGCTGTCGACGCGGCCGCTCGAGTTCTTCGACGGCGCCATGTGCCATCCGAGCGCCGACAGCGTCACCTTCGGCGAGCACATGTTGGGCGAGGGGTTGCAGGGACTCCCGGTGTACCTGTTCTCCGGCGATCCGGTGATCACCTATAACTTCGTCGGCGCATTCAAACCCTGGATCGCCGCCCTTTCCATGTATGCGCTGGCGCTCTACTGGACGGGCAACAGCGCAGCCGCAATGATCGCCGGGCTGTTGTTCGGCTTTCATCCGATGCGCCTGCTCGATCTGCAGCATCCTTCGGTGCGCGCCAACGAGTGGATGCCGCTGGTTCTCTTGCTGCTCGATCTCGTCTTCACGCGCCGCCAGTGGCGATACGCCGTCATGCTCGCTGCTGTCGGCTCCGCACAATGTCTCGAGAGCATGTACGTGCTCCTGCACTACGCCTTGATCGTGGGCATCTACGGCACTTACCTGTGCTTCAAGCATTGGCGGACGCTACCGAAGATCTTGCCGCAGCTGCTCCTCGCGACACTACCTATCGCGGGCACGGCGTGGGCGGCGCTCGGTCCGTACCTCGGCACGCGCGAGGCATGGGGAATTCTCGAGGGTCGCAGAGCCTGGGCGTTTCCCACGCAAGTCTTCCTCGGCCACGGGCTCTACCCCGGCAACAGCCTGCTGCTGCTGGCCGCCATCGGCCTGCTTGATCGCTTTCTCGGCAAGCCGCGGCGTCGCGTCCATGACCCGCGCTTGGCGCTGGCGCTGGCGGCGTTCGCCGTCACCTGGTTCGTCCTTCCTCTACCGACCTCCTGGGCCGGCTTTAACGTGCCTTCGCTGCGCTCTCTGGCGCAGTCGTGGGTACCGGGACTGGGAGCCATTCGGGCACCCAACAACGTATTCGTCGGCATCATCGTTCCACTGGCGCTGCTGGCGGCGTACGGAGCTCGCGCGCTGGCGGATGCCGTTGCTTCGCCAGAGCGCGGCGCGTCATGGCGACGGGCAAGCGCCTTTGCGATCATCGCGCTGGTATGCGCGGCCGAGATCATGACGCCGGCGTGGGCCGACTGGACGTTCGGCCAACCCATCCCATCGGCGCCGTTCCCGATGCGGCCGCCGGAGGCGGACCTCGTCGCCGTGCGCGATCTACCGCCCGGCCCGGTGCTCGATCTTCCCGGCAACTACAGCTTTCTGTGGGCAGGTCATCTCAGTCGCTACGTGTTGCTCGGCGCCTACCACCAGCAGCGCGTCAGCTCGTGCAAATCGTCGTTCCTGACTCCAGTGCAGCATGAGGTGAACGCGATCGCGCGGCGCCTGCCCGATCCCGACGCAGCCCGCGAGCTGTGGGCTCTCGGCTTCCGCAACGTCATCTTTCACGTACAAAACATCAGCGGCGAGCGCCGCCGAGCCGACGCAATCCTCGAGGCGCTCCGCGAGCCGGACGGACCTCATCTGATACCGATCGCAGCCGGCGAGACGGTGCGCGTGGCGCGTCTGGTCGCGGACGGTCCGATCACCACGGACGTGCGCTCGCTCTCGATCGCCAGCCGCGGCCGCCTGCCGTCGATCCTCGGCGAAAAGGGGCTGCGGTTCGGCGTCAAGGCAGGTGCGGCGACGTTCCGCCACGCGGATCCGATCGAGCCGACGACCTTCCGCGTCACCTGGAAGCGCGGTCGCAAAGTCGCGCACGAGGAGTCCGTGCGGGGCCTGCTACCGCTGGCCCTGGCAGCCGAACGTACGACCGACATCGCCGTCGACGCCAAGATCGTCGGTGTCTCGCACAACCGATACGACGTAACTCTCAGCATCGCCGGCGATCCCGAGATCTTGATCGGCCGCGAACAGATTCTCGTGCTGGCGAAGTCGGCGGTGGACCCGCCCGCCCCGCGCTAGTGTCGCGCGGCTCGGATAACGCTCACGTCCAGCCACGCTTCCAGGCGCGTGCTGCCGGGGTCAGCAGGGAATAGGCGCAGGCGAGCACTACCCACAGTGTGATGCCTAGATACAGCGCCGACAGCGCCACTGCGTCGCTGGCGGCAACACCGTACGGCGCAAGCAGCGCGATGAGCGCCGCGTCGCGCGTGCCGAGGCCGAGAATGGAGATCGGTAGGAATGTCACCAGCGACGACACCGCCGTTACGCCGCAGACGTCGAGGAAGGGCACGTCGAGCCGCAAGCCGACGGCGCACAGATAGACGGCGAAATACGTAGCGAGCCAGGTCAGCGCAGTCAGGACACCGCACATCGTCAGCGTCCGCCGCGGCAGCTTCTTCGCCTGCGCGGCGGTTGATTCGAGCAATCTCGCAACGCGCTGCGACCACCGCGCCGGCACCAACCGCGTCAGGATCGCCAGCGGAACTGCACTGCCGCGCTCGCTCAAGACGATCGCAATCACAGCGCCGCACGAGAGAGCCGCGCCGCCCGAGGCCGCCGCGATGAGCCATGGCGATCGCAGACCGGAAACCGCGACAACGGCACCGGCGCCGACGACGATCAGGAACACCACATCGAACAGGCGATCCAGCGAGACGCTCAGCAGCGCCGTGCTGGCCGGCACACCGCGATTTCGCAAATGACCGACTTTGACGAGCTCCCCGAGACGCCCCGGCGTCGCGGCCCCGGCGACGATCGAGAACGCATAGGCATGCAGCGCTTCCATCCCCCCCAACTCGGCTCCACCCGCCTCCACCAACATTCGCCAGCGCGACGAACGGAACGGCACGGTCGGCAGCACCGCCAGACAGGCCCCGGCGAGCGCCATCAGATCGACCCGCCGCAGAGCGACCGCGACGTCGCCGACGTCCAGGGTCAGCAGGATCGCGACGAGGACGAGAGGGCCGATGAAACGCGGCATCCACCGCGAGACCGCCACCGGCGACCTCACCGACTCCGCGGCAGCGCGGCGGCGACCGCCGTGCGCTCGATCGTTGTCGGGCTCATGTCGGTGCCGGTCATTAGCGCAGCGCGGTGCGCCCGTTCAAGGACATCCCGGTGGAGTGCCGCGCGTTGCGCGAAGCAACGGCTTTTCCTAGCGTGATCGCCCCGTGGAGTCCTCCGAAGTTCGTGAACCATCGCCGGGCGCGGCGACTGCGGTTCGACGCGCCGATCTGGCGATTGCCCTGGCACTCTTCGGCTTCCACCTGTTCGTCTACTGGTCGACGCTGACGCCCGGGCTGGGTTTCCGGGTCGATCCGCTCAACCCACCCGGCGACACCCACGAGTTCACGATGGCGATCGCCGAGCTGCGATTGACTCGCCGCACCGGCTATCCGCTCTACACCTGGCTCGGCCACTTGTTCACGCTGCTGTTCCCGTTCGGCGAGCTGGCCTATCGCACCAACTTCTTGTCCGCCGTCTATGCAGCGAGCGCGGTGATCGCGATCTTCGCGGTCGCGCGCCGGGTGGGGCTGCGTCCCGCAGCGGCGGCGTTTGCCGCCATGCTGTTCGGCATCGGCACGACATTCTGGTCGCAAGCGGTCATCACCGAGGTGTACACCCTCAACGCTCTCGCCCTGTCGCTGGTCATCTGGTTCCTACTCGGCTGGGCGCAAACCCGCTCGACCGCGGCCTTCGTCAAGTTTGCGCTCGCCTATGGAATATCCCTGGGTTGTCACACTTCGAATCTCGCCTTCGGCGCCGTATTCGCTCTGTTCATCCTGGCCACCGACACCGCGATCCTTAAGCGGCCGATGACCATCGCGGCCGGCTTTCTCGTATTCCTGGTCGGGCTGTCGCAGTACGTCTGGCTACCTCTGATGGCGCATACCGCGCCGTTCCCCAATCCGCCGCCGGACTCGCTGGAGGCGTTCTACAACTACACCCTGGGAGCGTTCTCCAACCTTCGCTTCGCCTTCCCATGGTACAAGCTGCCGGCGCGATTCCTCTATTACCTGGCCCGGCTCAACGAGAACTTCACTCTCATCGGCATTGCGATTGGGGCGGTCGGCATCAGGGCACTGTGGCGCGCTCACAAGCAGCGCTTCCTGCTCTTCGGCGGCCTCTTCGCCGTCAACGTCACGATCGCGATGCAGGTGTATGCGACCGACACGCAAGTCTTCTTCCTGCCCAGCTACATCGCCTGGGCGATCTTTCTGGGTTTTGGAACCGAAGCCATCTGGGTCTCCGCGATGTCTCGCATCGACTCCGACCGCCAAACGGCACGCCGCGCGGCGCAGGTCGCACTGGTCGCGCTGCTCGGCACCTGGTCGATCTTCGTGTGTCGGGCGAGCTTCGCGGAGAACGATCGAACGGATGACACGTCCTTCGAAGACTTCTACGAAACCGTCTTCGTGTACCTGCCGCACAAAGCCTACCTGGCACCCGGCGCCGGTGTCTTCGGTCAGGGCGCCAACTATTTTCAGAGGGTCCTCGGCTGGCGCCCTGATGTCACGATTCACTCTCTTCCCAAGCGACTGCGCATGCCACCCGAGCCTGTGTACTCGACGCTCAGGCTGAAGGACGGCCGCCCGAAAGAGGCCTTCACACGCTCGCCCTTCCCGCCCAACGCCTGGATGGCGCCGGAGCTGGTGGGAGATCAGACCAGGGGCCTCGTCCTGTACCGCGTCGATCGCATGCCGCCGCGACTCGTCGTGAGACGCCCGCCGCCGCCGGGTGGCTTCCCCGGCAAGCAACCCGTCGAGCTCGCCGCTCGAAACGTGAGGGCCATCGAGAAACCGCCGCGGACGCGCTTGCGCCTCGAGCTGAAATGGACGTTCGTCGGGGCCGCTCGCTACACGGTACTGGTTCGCATCGACGGCGCGATCTTCGACACTCACGTGATGGGGTTCGGCAACCTGGCACGCTACCAGGCGGAGTTCGGCCCGCTGCGCGAGCAGGACCTCATTCTCGAGAACTACGACCTGGTCTTGCCGAGATCGATCGGCCCCGGCACCCACGTCATCGAGATCGGGTTACTCACCGTCGAAGGGAAGCAAGCTGCCGAAATGTGGTTCGGCAAAGAGGAATTCACCATCCGCGAGTTCGCCATCAGAGAGGTCGCGGCCACTGCCGCCGCGCCAACGGCGGGTCCAGTGCCCACTGTCAGGTTGCGATGATGGCGCGGTTCGTTGTCGGCCATGAAGCGCGGATACGGTCGATACGGCACCCATCGGTACACTCGTGACGTCAAGCCCATCGAGCGCGCGGCGGATCTCATCCTGGTTGCTCGGGGTGACTGTATCGCTCGCGCTCTTCTTCGCCCTGGGCGAGATCGTCGCCCGTCAGCTTTCGTTCATCGATCGGATGAACGCATTTCCGCGACAATTGTACGCCCCAACCGGCGCCGCGGGCCTCGCCTACACCTTGCGCCCCGGCGTCTCGATCGTCCGCGAATCGCCAGCCGGGGAGTACGAAGTACGCGTCAACCGCCTCGGCTTTCGCGGCGCGGAGATCGAAACGAGACCGAGCGCCGGCATGCGTCGCGCACTGGTGCTCGGGGACTCGGTCGCCTTTGGCGAAGGGCTGGTGGAGGCCGAAACGTATCCGGTCGCTCTGCAGCGAGCCCTGCGCGAGCAGCATGCACTCGCGTACGAAGTCATCAACGCCGGTGTCTCCGGCTACAACACCGCCGCAGCCGCGGCTCTGTTGCGTCACCGCGGACTGGAGTTGAGCCCGACCGTCGTCGTGCTCGCCGTCAGCTTCAATGACTTCGGGCGGACGCCGGTGCTCACGAAAACCGGAGTGCTGAGCAAGACCGCTGGCGAATCGACCTTGTCGGGTTGGCTGCGCGATCGATCCGAATTCTTCGTGCTGCTCGAATGGCTGATCACCTACGCCCGCGGCGAGCACGCGTTTCAGAAGATGGCGGCAGCGAAAGGCGACGAGGTAGCGGCGGACGTGTGGGCTCGGATCGACGCCGCGGTCGCCGATCGGCACCGGCGTTTCTACGCCAACCCGCGCGGGCCCGGCTGGACGAGCGTCCGCCAGGCGCTCACCGAGATCCGCGACCTGACCACCGCCAACGACATCGAGCTGCTGGTGGTGTTGTTCCCGGAAAAGTTCCAGGTCAGCGAAGCGGTCGGCACGGACATCCTCGCGGCACCTCAGGATCTCGCGCCGCAGCGCGCCTGGCAGGGGCTGTGCGACGAGCTGAAGCTCGAGTGTCTCGATCTGCTGCCGGCGTTTCAGCGCGCCGAGCAACGCCCGCTCTTTCTCGACATGCAGCACCCCAACGCGACCGGGCTCGAGCTGGCGGCGCGAGTCACCGCCGCAGCGCTGGCGCGCTCGATCGACGGCGACTCGACGGTTCAGCCGGCGCCCTGAGTCGTCTCGGTTCGGACGAAGAGCTTGTAGCCGAGGATTCCCAAGGCTCGATGCGTCTCCAGCAACGGATCCGGCCAGGTGTACAACGCCTCGGTCAGGAAACCGGTCCGATGCTCCGCCACCTGGCGATAACCGAGAGCGCCATTCGCCAGCAGCGCGTACACCTTGCGCGCATTGACGGGCCTCCCGCTGGATCGGGCAGCGATGTCTTCCTGCCAGTCGGGTAGAACGATCAACTCGATTCGCTTGCTGGCCAGCCACTCGCGCAGCCGCTGCGTCAACTCCTCTTCCGACATCGGCTCCGGCATCGCTTCGAGGCTGTCTCCGGCAAGGTGCGGAATGTGATGCACGCTCGCGACGCCCCTGCGAATCTGCGTCCGCAAAGGATCGAAGAGGAGGTCGACCGGCCCGGGATAGGCGATGGCGAGAGCGCCATCCGCGTCCGCGTCGCTGGCGCGCAAGTGAACCAGCTCGGCAATCGCCCGTTGTGGAGCCAAGCCCAGACGCAGGCAATGGCTGCCCGTCAGCGCCGCCGTGTACACGAGCACTGCACACACGACCCAGCGGCCGCTTCTCCACCGGGCGGCGGCCTCGTCCAACGCGACACCGGCGGTCAGCGCCAGGAACGGCAACATCAGTTGGTAGTAGCGGTGCTCCACGGTGAGGCTGGCGCCCTGCACGAGGAAGAACGGCACGATCGCCGCGAGGACGATGCCGAAGACGGGGCGGTTGAACCGCGCCAGCAAAGCCAAGCCGAGCAGCGAGCTGATGTAGACCGCCCAGCCGAGCGAGTACGGCAGGGTCGCGACCAGTTGATAGACGTAGCGGTTGTAGACCCACCCATCGCCCGAGAGATCGAAGTTGCCACTGGCGACGAAACCCGCCGAGAACAGCGCGACGACGACGCTCTTGAATCGCTCCCAGTCGAACAGCGCCGGCAGGAGCCCGATCACCAGGACCACCGACACAGCGGCACCACCAGCGATCAACAACCGAAGGCGCTGCGCCGCTGCGGCTCCCGGCCAGCGGAGCACTACCCATGTCGGCAGCGTCACGATCGCCAGGCCGTTGTACCGGATCGCGGCGGTAACACCGGCGAGTGCGAAGGCCGCGACGATTCCGCGGCGATCGCGCCGTTGCAGTGACAGCACGCTGAGATGAGCGGTCGACAGCGCCAATAGAATCATCAGACCGTCCGCGTTCACCCGGTGCGACTCCAGAACGTGCAAAGGACTCAGCGCGAACGCAGCGCTGGCGAGCAACGCCGCCCTGTCGCCGGCGAGACGGCGCGTCAGCAGATACAGCACGCCGACGGACAACGTGGCGACGACGACACAAAAGGCGCGCGCCGCGAGGATCAGATTGGTGAGTTGCGGCGGAAACTCGAGCGAGCCAAGCAAGCCGACGTCATTGGGCGGCAGGATTCCGCCGAGCCCCGGCCGCAGCGGGCGCGGGCTCAGATCGATCGATTCTCCCGTCAGCGCCGTATACGCGAAGTCGACCAGGCCGATCGTGTAGACGAACAGAGGGGAGTGGACGAACGACGGCGGAACCAACTCCCCCAACGCCACCAGACGGGCAGCGGGGCGAATATAGTAGTTGAGGCCGTCCGGCGGAATGAAGTCCGGCAATCCCCACGTGACGCGAAACACCCGCAGCAGCAGAGCGATGGCGAGGATTGCGAGCAGCCACCACCGCCGGTGTTGCACCGGGAGATGGCCCCCTGCACGCGGTACATCGGGGGCGACAGACAACCTCATCGTCGCTGAAGGAGCGCTCGCGCGCCGTCTCAACCCTCGCCGGCCGCGGCGACGTCCCCCGCTTCGGTCGCGGATTGCGGTGCCAACTTCAAGATCGCCTCGGCGACATTGCCGGCGAGAATGTTGTTGCCCTCGATGTTCGTGTGTCCGAAGTCACCAGCGAACAGATCGGCAAAGATTTCGGAATACGGCCTGCCCAAAAGCGCATCCTTGAAGATTCGCTCGTTGCTGACGAACACGACATCAGACGCCGGCGCGAGCATCTCACGCAGCGGGTCCAACCGTCGCATCGGGTACTGCACGGCGACCAGTGGGATCCCGCGTTCTTCGAGAATCTTCGCCAGGGCCTGGTAGTTCTTCCGGGTGTTCGGGTTGACCCCGTCGGCGAGCGCCTCTTCGACCAGATCGTGATAGCGCTCGGCTTCCGCGGCGTCACCGCGCTGCCAGGCCAGGATCGCCAACTGCCCGTAGGCGCGCAGGCGTTCACTCGGTTCGACCTGCGCTTCGGGATCGGCCAACTGGCGCAGATATTCCTCCGCCTCCCTGTTCTCTCCATTCGCGATCTGCTCCCAGCTTTTCACCAACTGCAGACCGCGGAACCGCTCCCGGACTTCCTCGTCGGCGGCGCGCAACCAGCGTTCGTCGGAGGTGACCGGTCCCGCCTTCGCCAGGAGATCGACAAAGTCCTCACCGCTCACAATCTCAGTGAGGGCGGCGGACCGGAACAGCCCGCGTCCCTCGAGCAACTCCACGACGCGTGGATTCACTTCGGCAGCAGCGTAGAACGCGACACGCGCCTCCATGTCGGCACCGCGCAGTTGCAGCACGCGCCCGTGAACGACCAACGCGATCGCGTTGTGCGGATCGATCTCGATCGCCCGGCGCGCATAATGATCCGCGTCAGCCAGTTTGAGTCGGCGCAACCCGAGCACCGAGCGCGCTGCCAGCGCGTAGCTGCTGGTCTCCGCTCGGGCAAAGACACCGTCGAGGAAGTCGCTGAGCTTTTCGTCGGCGGTGAACGCATACGCCAGGACTGCAGGTCCATCGAGCTCGAGCGCCTTCAGGTACGCTTCGGCCGCCAGCCCGGCCTTCTTTTGTGCGAATCGCGCTTCAGCCAGAACCAGATAGCCGCGCACGTCGGCGGGCTCTAGCTGAATGATCCGCTCGGCCAATCCGATCGCGACGTCGGGCCAATACTTCATCGTCGCCCGGGCACGCATGAGTAGATCGTCCACATCGTCCGCCGCCTCGGTCGGTGGACGATACTGGTTGTAGAGCATCCGCATCAGTTTCCAGACACGCAACGCGCCGCCAACCTGAAACGACGGGTCTACCGCCTTTCCGTCGTTGACGCCCATCATCGTGACGACGACATCCGGGTCGATCTCGTCCAGCATGGCAGGCAGGCGCGCGACGATCACATCGGTAGTGGTAGCCACTTTGCCGCCGTTGATCACGGCGAACTTCGCGCGGCCACCGGCGCGTTCGTTCAGGATGCGTTCGAGCTGGTTCGGGTAGGCGCGGTCGCCCCACGCCAGTCCCGCTGTGGTTGATTCACCCAGGCAGAGCACCCGATAGCTGTCGCTGTTCGCCAGTTGTACGCCGCTGCGGGCGCCCGGTCGCAACTCGTAGAGCACACCACCCAGACGCAACAGGCCCTCGAGCATTGCCAGGGCGGCGACGATGCCGACACAGATGAGCGCTGCACGGCTGGCCCACGGCCCCAGATGGCGTATCAAGTGGTTACCTCCGACGGAGGAGGAACTTTCGCCCGTACCCCCTCCATCAGCTCGAAGACTTCGACGACGCTTCCACCGCCGATTTGAGGTGTCAAGGTAAACGCCCCGAGGCGATTGCTCAGTTGAATTGCTCTTCCTTCTGGGCTTGAAGTGGCGAGTGCTAGATCTCCGAAGGGCTGAGCGCCAACCGTCATCGCGTGCGCATCGCATAGACGGCCGGTTGCAAATACGGGTGCACGCCACGGCATGACCAGCAGCCCGCCAGCCCGGGCGGACGACGGGGAATCGCTTTCGCACCGCATCGCGTTGTACGCGGCGACGGCGGTTTGCATCGCCCTGGTCGCGGTCGAGCTGGGCTGGGTCGCCTCGTTTCGTCACGCTTGGGGGTTCACCCTGTGGCAGTACCTGCCGCCGTTCGTCTCGTACGCGCTGGCGTTCCTGGTGCTCGCTCTCTGCGTACCTCTTCCCCGCACCTACTTCCTGCGCGCTCTGGCGCGCCTGCACGCCATCGGCCGCACACCGGCGGCAGCTCCGTTTGTGTGGGCGCTGATCCTGGCGCTGCCGTTGCTCTTGTTGGCGGTGCGCGAGCGCCATTTTCTCGGCGACTCGAAGATCCTGCTCTTCGCGCTGGCGGCCAGGGACACCCAGTTCTATTTTCCCGACGTCGGCGCCACATACCTGCTGAAATGGTTCTTCGAGTTCGGTCAGGCGCGCGGTTGGGGAGGGATCGCGGGAGTGCAGGTGCTCGTGTGCCTCGCCGTATGGCCGGCACTGTGGTGCTTCGTACGCGTCGGCAATTATCTCGCACCGAGGGCCGGGTGGGCGGCGTTTGCAACCGCACTGATGATCGTCGGCGGCGTCACCCGCATCTACGCCGGCCACGTCGAGGTCTACTCGGTGGTGTTGATCGGCCTCGCCGCGTACTTCTGGGCCGCGCTCGCCTATCTGAACGGCCGCTGCGGCTGGACGGTCCCCTGTCTCGCACTCGGTTTCGGCCTGTGGATCCACCTGTGTTTTCTCTTCCTGATCCCGAGCCTGTTGCTGCTTCCCCTTCTGACAGAGCCACCGCGGCCGCTGCGCGATCGGATCATCCAGTGGACATGGGGCTTGTCGCTGACGGCCGTCCCGCTGGTGGGATTCCTGGTGCTGCTGGTGGTGATCGGCGAGGGCCGCGATGTGATGCTGGCGTGGACGAAGCTGATCAACTGGTCGGAGGTCGGCGGCGGCCGCGAACACTACGAGACGGTTTGGATCCGGCCGCCGTGGGAGCCCGAAAGCGGCAGCAAGTATGCGCTCTACTCGCGCCTCCACCTCAAGTACCTCGCCAACTCGTTCTTCCTGCTCGCGCCCGCGGTTGTGCCGGTGGTGCTCGCGTATGCGATCTTCTCGCCGCGGCGTTTATGGTCGACGCCGGAGGCGGCGTTCTTGACCACGGCGAGCGTCGCGATGCTCGTCTACGCGAGCATCGTGCGGCCGGTCTTCGGACCCTACGAATGGGACCTGTTCACGGTCACCGCCGTGTGTCTCGCCGCGCTCGCCGCGCATCTGCTCGCCACGACGCGCAGCTCGTGGGCGCTGCAGCACCTCTGCGCGCTGCTCATCGGCGCCACGGCGCTGTTCGTCGCAATTCCCTGGGTGATCGTCGGCGCGACCGTGCACCGCCAGGCGGGACCGTTCGCCATCGATGCCCTGCACGCATCACCCGACGGCAGCTTCTACGAGGGCTTCGTTCGCGAGCTCGCGCCGTGGTTGTGAGCTGTCGATTGCACGCGCCCGAGGCAGCGGATGGTTGAGCAGGCACCGCGCCGCGCATCCCCCGCCGGCTTCGTCGTACCCGCGCTCAGTGTCGCCGCCCTGGCTTTCGCCATGATGGTCTGGGTGGCATCGCGAGAATGGTTCTACGGCGACGACTTCATCTTCTTGAAGCTGGCGCAGATGCCGCGGGACTGGTGGAAGATCTTCGCGCCGCTCGAGCCGCGGCTGTGGTGGAGTTACCGGCCGCTGACGATCGAGGTGTTCTTTTCGGCGTTCTTCGCGCTCTACGGTTTCCACGCCTTTCCGTTCTTGCTGTTCGTGATTGCGGTGCACTTCGCGAGCGGCATCGTCCTGTTCCGGATCGCCTTGCGCTTGGGCTTTACGGTGCGCGCCGCGTGCTTTGCCGGATGTCTGATGGTCCTGATGTATCCGTCCGTGCACGAGCTGTTCTGGGCATCGGCGCTGCAGCCGGTCGGCGCGATCTTCTTCTATCTTGTCTCGGTGTCGTGCTTCCTCGCCCATCTGGATACGCGCCGTCCGGGCTGGCTGCTCGCCTCGATCGCGGCGCAGGTTCTCACCCTCCTGAGCAACGAGCTCGGGGCCACGTTGCCGGGCATCCTCGGAGTCCTGGCGTTGTGGCACACCCCGGGGGGCTCCGTCGCGCGCATACGCGAGACGGCTCGTCGCATCTGGCCGCACGCACTGCTGCTCGGCGCGTACCTCTACTTCCGTTTCGCGCTGTTGGCGCCACCGCTGTTGGACGCCCCCGCTTTCTACTACGCACCGCGCGTGGGTTGGCACATGTTGCGCAACCTCGCGTCGTACACCTGGCTGCTGGCGCACGAGCACTGGCTGCACGCCGTTGTCGCGGCGCTTCTCGTTGCCACCGGCTGGATCGCGGCCATCGGCAGCCGCGGCACCGTGAGCACGCTGGCACGCCGCTCCCTGTTGGCCCTGGCCTGGTCGGTCGTCGCGATGACGCCCTTCCTCGGAATCTGGTTCGCCCAGCACCGCATGGTGATGGCGATGGAGGCGCCGTTCTGCTTGCTGATCGCCGCGCATCTCGACGCAGTGTGGGCGCGCTGGGGCGCGACGCACGCGCGGCAGATCGAGTGGGCGATGGTGCTGATCCTCGCCGCCGCCGTCCCCTACCAGACCATCTGGGAGCGCGGCACGGCGCCGCTCGGCGCGTTGAACCTCCGGATCGTCGAACTGATGCGAGAGCAGTATCCGGAGCCGCCGACCGGCACCTGCTTCTCGCTGCACGCCTTCGAGCCCGAGAATTGGGATCGCGGCCACCTGTTCGCGGTGTGGTTCGTCACCTCCGGGCTGCTCAGCGCCGTCTACGCCGATCACGGCATCGAGCTGCGCAACCCGAATCCCAAGACGTTGAGCGAGGAGCCTTCGCCACACTGCGGGGTGATCGAAGTGCTGTCGCGCAGCGAAGTCAGATTCGGCAGGCCGCCGCTGGTTCCCGCCGGCGCACCGCGCCGGGCGCCTGACGCCCGCTGAGCGATCGCTCCCGCCATCACTCCTCGTAGCCGAGGTTGCGCAGGCGCTCCTTCGTCTCCTCGTCGACTTCCGCCTTGGGTGCCGCCGGTAGGACGAGCTGCTCTGCGATCTCGGTGTTCTGCTTTCTCCAGGCGCGAAGCTGTCCGGCCATCTCCGCACAGACATCGGCCCGTGTCGGGCAAACGTTCGTCAGCTCTCGCGGATCCGCGCGCAGGTCGTACAGCTCCTCGCCGCCGTGCATCTTGATGTACTTCCAGTCGCGGGTGCGAACCGAACCCTCGCCGGGCACGATGCTCGCCTCCGAGAAGGCCGGCAATTCGGCAAAGTCCTCACCCCGCATCAGCGGCGCGAAACTCCTACCTTGCATGCGCAGATCGTGGGGAACGTCCAGGAGATCCAGCAGGGATGGCTTCAAGTCGACGAGACCCACCTGCTGCTCGATCGAGCGCCCTTCGGCGAGGCCCGGGACGCGTATGACGAGCGGGACGCGCACCATCTCGTCGTAGAAGGTCTCGCCGTGCTCGACGCCGCCGTGGTCCATCAGCTCGTCGCCGTGGTCGGCGGTCAGGACCACGATGGTTCGATCGAGCAGACCGCGCTTTTCCAGCCCTTCGATCACTTGGCCGATCCAATAGTCCGTGTAGGCGATGCCGCGATCGTACAACGCGAAGAGTTGCTTCTGATCGGGCTCCGACAGCGGCTCCAGGCCGCGCCGCTCCTTCTTCGCAACGGTCCAGTAGCCGTGGATCTTGCCCTCGTAGCCCGGGTCGAAGTTGAACTCCTCGTAGCGATCTCTCTCCTCGGCGAGCACGCTGTCGATCTGTTGCCAGACGAGATCTTTTGTCTCGGTTTTCGGCGGGCGCAGTTTGGCGGGTGAGTACGGGGAATGGACCTCGACGGTGTGCAGGTACGCGAAGAACCGCTCCGGCTTCTCGCGATCGAGCCAATCGAACATCGACTCGACGTTCAGCCGGATTCCGGGCAGCTCGGCGTCGAGGAAGACATCGAAGCCCTGCGCCATCCCGAAAGGCTTCCGGCAGTACGTGCCGTCGACGAAGGCGCCGGTCTTGAAACCGTTCTCCTTCAGCACCTCGGCCAGGGTCACGCGCGATTCGTCCAGCTTGGCCACCGGACGGATATCGTGCTGGAACAGATCGCTGATTCGCGTCGCTCCGTGTACCGAGGGATTCAGCGACGTCCAGATCGTAGCCATCGTCGGCAGCGTCCAGGGCGCCGCCGTAATGGCGTTCTGAAAAAGGGTGCCTCGCTTGACCAGCGCGTCGATGTTGGGCGACGTCGGGCGCGGGTTGCCGTAGCACCCCAACCGATCCGCCCGCAGGGCATCCACGAGGACGAACACGACCCCGGACGGCGCGTCGCGGGAGTCTTTGCCGGAGTCTTTCTGGCAGGCGCCGCACGACAGCAGGATCACGACGGCGGCGGCCAGCCGCGACCAGACTCGCACGGGCATTCCGGCCAGCAAACCGGTGCCGACATCCATTGTCAATTGCCACAGCCGATTGGGCCGGCGGGCGCGGACGGCGACCGCCTCCGGCTGGCATCAGATTTTATCCGTGTGCTACGAAGGTCGCTTTCGCGCCGCGATCCGCAGCATTTTTTCGAGCCTCACCGCCCGCGCGTCCGACTCGATTGGAGAACCGCCGAATGCCCGAATCCAGCCCACGGCCCCAAACCTATCTCGGGGTCTTCTTGGTCACGCTGGCGACCTTGATGCAGCAGATCCTCCTCACCCGGATCTTCAGCGTGACCATGTGGTACCACTTCGCGTTCATGGCCATTTCGGTGGCGATGTTCGGGATGACGGTGGGGGCCATCATCGTCTACCTGCGGCCCTCGGTTTTCACGGCCGCCGGCGCGCCGCGGCAACTGGCTGCCAACACGCTCCTCTACGCGATCACCGCCCTCGTCAGTTTCATCGTCTACCTGCAGATCCCGTTCATCGGCGACACCAGTGCCGCCGGGATCATCTATTTGACCCTGAGCTACGTCGTGATCGCGGTGCCGTTCGTGTTCAGCGGCATCGTCGTGTCGATCGCGCTCACCAAGTTCCCGCAACACGTGAGCCGACTGTACGCCGCCGATCTGATCGGCGCAGCGACAGGCTGCATCGTGCTCATCTTCACGCTCGAGGTGGTCGCCGACGGCCCGACCGCCGTGCTCGTGGTCGCGGCGCTCGGGGCGGCCTCGGCGTATGCGTTCGCCTTGGCGATTCCCAAATCCGGCATGCGTGTGGCGGCCCTGGCGGCGACCGTGTTGTTCGCCGTCGGCGCGGTCGTCCACACCGGCCTCGTCAGGGCCGACCGGCCTCTGATCCGCATCGCCAAAGTGCGGGGCATCGAGAATGTCGGCAACAAGTACGTCCGATGGAATTCGTTCTCGCGCGTCCACGTCGCCGGCGATCCCAACACGCCGCGAGCGCCGGAGGGATGGGGCCTCAGCGAGAGGACGGTGCCGCCCGACTACAAGATTCCGCAGCTCGCGATGGCGATCGACGTCTGGGCCGGCACGATGATCACCAAGTACGACGGGCAAAACCTCGAACCCCTGTCCTTCCTCAGAGAAGACGTCACCAATCTGGCGCACTACATCCGACGCGACGGCGACGTCTTCGTCATCGGCGTCGGCGGCGGTCGCGACGTGTTGTCGGCGCTCGTCTTCGATCAGAAGTCGGTGACCGGCGTCGAGATCAACGAGAACGTTCTGCGCGCCACCAACGACGTCTTCGGCGATTTCAGCGGCCATCTCGACCGCAATCCGAAGGTCAAGTTCGCGGTCGACGAGGCGCGCAGCTACATCGCCCGCTCGGAAGAGAAGTACGACATCATCCAGATCTCACTGATCGACACCTGGGCGGCAACCGCTGCCGGCGCTTTCGTGTTGTCCGAAAACTCGCTCTACACGGTGGAGGCGTGGCAGACCTTCCTCCAGAGCCTGAAGCCCAACGGTGTCCTCAGCGTCAGCCGCTGGTACTACACGCACCGCCCGGGAGAGATGTACCGCATCACGACCCTCGCCCGCGAAGCCCTGCGCCGCATCGGCATCGACAATCCGCGCGACCACGTGATCATCGCGCGGGCGCCGCGCGCCAGCGGCATGCCCGGCAAGTTCGGCAACGGCATCGGCACGATCATGGTATCGCCCGATCCCTTCACGGCGGACGACATCGCAACCCTGCAGCGCGAGGTGGAGCGGCTCGGCTTCGAGCTCAGCCTGACTCCCGACGCGGCGGACAACGAGGTGTTCGAGAAGATCCTGTCGGGCGACAACCTCGACGAGTTCCTCGCCTCGCTGCCGATCGACGTATCGCCGCCGACCGATGACAAGCCGTTCTTCTTTCAGATGCTGCGCTTTCGCGACTTCATGAAGCCGCTGACCGAGAATCTGCTCGATCCGAACCGGGTCAACCTGCAGTCGATCCAGATGCTCGGTCTGCTGCTGGTGCTGGTGACCGCGTTGACCATTCTATGCGTCATCGTCCCGCTCGCCTTGAGCTCGGGATTTGCTCAGTTGCGAGGCTCGACGCCGCTCCTGGTCTACTTCCTCGGCATCGGCTTCGGGTTCATGTTCATCGAGATCTCGCAGATGCAGCGCCTCATGGTCTTCCTCGGCCACCCGACCTACGCCCTGTCGGTGGTGCTGTTCACGCTGCTGCTCGGCGGCGGCATCGGCAGCTACTTGACCGAGCGCCTGCCTGGCGGAAACAGCAACGCCCGCAAGATTGCGCTGGGAGCGGTGGTCGTCGCCGTGATCGTCTTCGGATTGATCACCACCCAGGTCGTGCGGGGCCTCGACGGCGCCACCACCACGGTGCGGGTGACGGCCGCGGCAGCCATCCTGCTGTCGATGGGATTGTTCATGGGCATGCCCTTCCCGATCGGTATCGGCGCCGCGGCGGGGCGGGCGGATGCGCTCAAGCCGTGGTTGTGGGGAATCAACGGCGCCGCCTCGGTCACCTGCACGGTGCTGGCCACGGTGGTGGCCCTCACGTGGGGAATCTCCGCGTCCTTCTGGGCCGGCGTCGCGTGCTATGTGATGGCGTTTGGCGCCTACATCTGGTGGCGACGCAGCAACTGACGACGGCGGATCGAAATCGAAATCCAAATCGAAATCGAGGCCAATCGGCGATTTCGATTTCGATTTGGAATTCGACGGTCGCTGAACCGTCGAATTCTTGCCGGCTCGCCGTACGGGAATCGCCTTGACCCCCCATACCGACTGTGTTCCGAATGAATTAATGTCCGCCGGCCTCCAAGACCTCGATCACGTCTACATCGAGCTCACCGTCAAGTGTAATCTCGTCTGCACGTTCTGCGACAACAGCATGCGGAACTTGTACCGCGACATCCCCCCGGAGCGCTTTCGCGAGATCGTCGATCAACTGAAGCCCGGCACCCGTATCGGGCTGCACGGCCTCGGCGAGCCGACTCTGCACAAGAAGATCGTCGAGCTGATCGGTTACGCGAAGCAGAAGGGGATGTACGTCTACTTCAATTCGAACCACACCGTGACCCGCGAGGAGCAGATGCAGGGCTTCGTCGACAACGAGCTCGACGAGTTGCGCATCTCGATGTCCGCCGGCAGCCGCGAGGCTTTCCTGGGTTACGCGGGCAAGGACCTCTTCGACGAGCTCCTGGCGCGCGCCCGCCGCATGGTGGAGATCCGCGGCGACAAGCAGAAGCCGCTGCTGCGCGCCATCTTCGTGCTCACCAACGAGAACTTCCGCGATCTGCCGACGGTGGCGAAAAACGCCGAGAGCATCGGCTTCGACGAGCTGCAGGTGCAGGCGCTCCTCGATTGGGGCAAAGACGGCGTCGTCGACGGGAAGTACGGCGATCTCGGCTCGCCGTACGCCGAGAACATCGACGCGGTGCGCGCCGTGGTCGCGGAGACGATCGCGGCGAAGCGGCGAATCCGCATCGTCCTTCCGGCTTTCGTCCAGGACGGCGTGCCGCCGCCGCGCGAGCCGGGCGGCTGTCAGTGGCCTTTCAACGCGATGTGGATCACCTCCGACGGCCACGTCACGCCGTGCTGCAACCTGCACGACCCGCGTCAGATCTCGCTCGGCGACGCGTTCGAAAATCGCATCGAGGACATCTGGCACGGCCAGCAGTACAGCGAGTTCCGCAGCGACTACCGCGCCGACAAGGTCGACGCCTGCCGCTCCTGCCCGGTTCACTACGGCCAGTTCAAGACCTACACCTACTCCTACGAAGAGGAGTAACTCGGTCGCGAGACCCGAGCTCGGGAACCGTGAACGGGGAACCGTGAACGGCGGACCGGAAGCCCGGAACCGTGAGCCGAACTCCGGGAACCGGGACCTGAAACTGAGCACTGAAATACTGAAAACCGAATGTCCGAGCTCCTGATCATCTTCCCGGTCTACAACGAGGAGCTGCAGATCGGGCGGACGATCGAGACGACCGCGGCCTATCTTCGACAACGCGGCCGCACGGACTCCACCATCGTCATCGCCGACAGCTCCGATCGCGACCGCACGCGCGAGATCGTCGGCGCGCTGGCGGCGCGCGATCCGCTCGTCGAGCACCACCAGTTCCCCGACGGCACCGGCCGAGGTCAGAAGGTTCGCGAGGCCGCGGTGGCGCGGCCGCACTATCGCGTCTACGCGTCGGTCGACGCCGATCTGCCGATCACCACCGACGAGCTCGACGCGATCATCGCCGCGGTCGAAGGCGGAGCCGACGTCGCCGCTGCCTCCAAGTACGTGCGCGGCGGCTCGTCGACGCGTCCCATGCAGCGGGTCATCCTGTCGCGGCTCGGCAACCGGTTCTTCAACCTGTTCTTGCAGGTCCCCGTGCACGATCTGCTCGCCGGAGCCAAGGCGTGGAACCGCGCGGTCAACGACGAAGTCGTGCCGAGCGTGCGCAACGACCAGTACTACTTCGATGCCGAGTTCCTCTTTCGCGCCCATCGCGCCGGCAAGAGCATCGTCGAGATCCCGGTCCACTACGTCGATCCGCGCAGCCTCAGCCCGAAGCGCCTGGCCAAGTTGGGGATCGAGTTCGCGAAGAACACCTACTCCCTACTGTCGACCTACGAGCCGCACAGCTCGCAATCCAGTCTGACAAGAAACCGCAGATGAACGCTGATGAACGCAGATACCACTTCCACTTGATCGGGAGAGCCGTCGGAGTCGAAAGGCAGATTCCAACGCAATTAGACGTGAGGTCGAGCTCTACACGAGCGACGACACTCGCTTCCGAGCATCTACACGGCCAACCGGCTCAATCAGCGTTCATCTGCGTTCATCTGCGGTTCCATGTTCTTCGTCCCATGGAGGCTACGAAGCCATGATGCGCCGCGATAGGTCGGTTTGCAGGAGGTGCTGCGGATCGAGGCGCCGCTTCAGATCGCGAAACGCCGCCACCGCCTCGCTGCCGTGGATGCGCTCGAACGACGCCGGCAACAGCGTCGAGTCCTTGGCGTAGTAGAACCTGCCGCCGGCGTCGAGAACCAGATCGGCGAGCCGGTGCGTCAACTCCCAGAGGCTGCGGCGCTTGTCGAGATTCGTCGAGACGCCGAACTCCATCGCCAGCGAATAGCCGTCGACCGCGTGGGTCATGAGAAAGGGGTCCGGCCGGTGTTTCTTGAGGACGCCGAGGTACGGATAAAACCCGGCGCGGTGGCTGGTCTCGATCATGGCGCGGAAGACGTCGAGACTCTTCGCCACCGGCACGAACGGCTGAAACTGGATCAACCCACCCGGCTTCAACATCCACTGCCAGCGCGGCACGTAGTCGAGCAGGAAGTGAAACGCTCCGTGCGACTGGAGGTACGGCGAATGCTTCTGCTCGGAGAACCCGGCATGCCACTTCGCGGTGTTGATCAGTCCG
>CADEER010000011.1:48225-73336 GCA_902826395.1 uncultured bacterium | reverse complement strand
CAGCAAATACTGGACGCATCGCTTGATCCGGCTGTTCTCCGGCGGGGGCGACACGGCGGTTGCAGCGCGCATCGATCTCGCCTGAACCTCAGAATTGGGGGGGTGGGATGGGCGCTCGGGGGGCTCGAGAAGCGCGCGAGGGGGGGTGCGCACTCGGAGGAACTAGAGTTCAACCCGCCCATCCCACAAGGAGGACCAGAATGCTCTGGCCTTCAGTGACTGGACGAGTTGAGAGCACGGTTCATGCCACGCCGCGCTCGCGCGCCGTGTGGCCCCATCTCTTTTTCAATGCGACGGCATCCTTGCACGCTTGCGAGATGCGAACTCGCAAACCGGTCACGCCGGCGCCAGCGGCCATTCAGGCGGGGATGTAGCCCTTCCGCTCGAGGAACTCGACCAGCGTTCGAAGCGTTTCTTCCTTCGACATCTCGCCCGTCTTGAGGGTGAGCTCGGCGCGTTCGGGGGCTTCGTAAGGTGCTGAAATTCCAGTGAACTCGGGAATCTGACCGGCGCGAGCCTTCTTGTACAGGCCCTTCGGATCACGCTGCTCGCAGACCTCCAGCGGACAGTCGACATAGGCTTCGACGAAGTCGCCCTCGGCCATCAGGGCTCGGACACGGTCGCGATCTTGCCTGTAGGGAGAGATGAAGGCCGTGATGTTGATGACGCCGGCATCGGTGAACAGCTTCGCCACCTCGCCGATCCGGCGAATGTTCTCGTTGCGGTCTTCCGGCGAGAAGCCGAGGTCCTTGTTCAGTCCGTGCCGCACATTGTCGCCATCGAGGACGAAAGTACGGATGCCGCGGTCGATGAGGGCCTTCTCCAGGGCGACGGCCAGGGTCGACTTGCCGGAGCCCGAAAGGCCGGTCATCCAGATCGTGCATCCCTTGTGGCCGGCCATCTTCTCGCGGTCCGCCCGGGATACGATTCCCTCGTGCCAAACGATGTTGCGTGACTTCGGATCGCTCATCGGTGCTCCTGACTCGAATTTGGATCGGACTGTTCTCGCAGGGGTGCGAGTGGCGAAACCATCCGCGACGACCGTCGCGGATGCTTCCGCCCACCTCTGCGAGTTGAATTCGGCTGTTTAGCCGAGGCGATGCCGCTGCACAACTGCGCTCGCGCGGCCTCGGCCGGCCCTCAGGCGACGCCGCGCGAACGCGGCGCCGTGCGGATCGCGCGATCGAGCGCCCACGATCGGATGTGCTCGACTTGCTCGCGCATGGTCTGCGACAGCGGAACGATCTTGCCGGTCTGATTCAACAGGTCATCGGCAACGAGGGTTCGCTCGGCGAGCTTGGCCGTGGTGATGGCGCCGACGACGCATTGTTCGATCTCGGCGCCCGTCCAGCCCTTGGTGAATTGCCGCAGCCGGTCCACCTCGAGCGGCGCGGGGTCGAAGCCGCGCTTCTGCAGGTGGATTCTGCAGATCTCCATGCGCTCATCTTCGTTGGGCAGATCGGCGAAGAAAACCTCGTCGAAGCGCCCCTTGCGGATCATTTCCGCCGGCAGCAGGTCGATGCGATTGGCGGTGGCGGCGACGAACAGCCCGCGTGCCTTTTCCTGCATCCAGGTGAGGAAAAAGGCGAAGATGCGGCCCAACGTGCCAGAGGAGTCGGCGTCGCTCTTCGATGTGATGCCCATCTCGATCTCGTCGAACCACAACACCGCCGGAGCCATTTCCTCCATGGTCTTGCAGGCGGCGACGAAGGTGCCCTCGGGATTGCCGTGCCGGCCCGAGAAGATCTCGATCATGTCGATGCGGTACAGGGGCAGGCTGAAGCAGGTGCCGATCGCCTTGACCGCGAGGCTCTTGCCGCAGCCGGAGACGCCCATCAGCAGAATCCCCTTCGGCACGATCTCGCGCGACAATTGGTCGCCCATCTCGAACAGCTTGCGCCGTTCGAGCAGCCACTTCTTCAGAACCGGGGCGCCGCCGATCTCGTCGAGCTTGCCGGGATTGGCGATGTATTCGATGACGCCCGTCTTCTTCTTCACCAGGAGATGTTTCTCCTCCAGCAGATAGGGCATGGACTCGAGGCCGAGCTTGGGATTGTTGGCTGCGGCACGGCGCAGCGCGTGCCGCGACTCGTTCAGTGTCAGCCCCTGTAAGGCGCGCCCGATCTGATTGAGCGTCGATTCGTCGGTGTCGAGCACCACGCCCGAGGCTGCCAGACTGGCGGCTTCGCGCTGCGTGAACTCCTTGAGCTCGTCGAAATCCGGTAGCGGCAGCTCGATCAACACGAGATCGCGGGTCAGCTCATCCGGCACGTACGCGACCGGCGACGAGATGATCAGAAACCTGCCGGTGTCGACGCAGCGCGCGTAGATGTCTCGCAGACGCCGGACTACTTCTTCCGACTCCTGCATCGCGCGATGCAGGTCGTGAAAATGGAACAGCGCCGGGCCCTCGTGGTTGACGACGAAATCGAGGGCGCCGCGCGGTCCGGCGGCAGCACCGACGACGGAGGATCCGTCCGCTGTCACCAGGCCCTCGGTTTCGGTCCACGAATAGAGCGGCGGCGGCGAGTCGAAGAGCAGGTCCGTCGCCTGGCGCAGGAGCAAGGCCACGCGCTCCTCTTCGGGCGTGTGGATGTAGATGATCGGCCTGCCCGCGTCGATCAGGTCGGCCGTCTCCCGGAGGGCGCGCGGGATCTCTTTTGTCTTGCTCATTCGCCTTTGCTCCAACTCTCGCGTTTAGCAGCCCGCTGAAAAACAGGCACCTACTGCGGGCGGCTTGTTTTCGTCAGCTCTGCGTTGCCGAATCCTCAACAAAAGTCCCGACTTTGCTTCCGGTTCGGCGCCTTGATCTGACGAAAACCGCTCGCCCTCGCTACGGCGCCTGTTCTTCAACGGACTGCTCGCCATCGCGGCTCACCATACACGGACCCGCGGCAAGGCTCACCCCAGTCTGGACGTCCCACGCCCCGGGGTATTCGAAGATCTGCCGATCAGGCGGCCACGCCCTCGGCGGCCAGGCGCTCGATGTCGGCGTCGGAGAAGCCGTATTCGCGCAGAACCTCTGCGGTGTGCTCGCCTGCTTCCGGACGCTTGGTGCCGGCCTTGCCCGGTGTTCGGGAGAATCGCGGTGCCGGAGCCGGTTCGACGTGGCCGTCGCTGGCGACCGCCAGCGTCGACCGCTCGCTGTTGTGGGCGTGCTGCGCGACCTCGTCGAGCCCCAGCACCGGCGTCGTGCACGCGTCGGTGCCGTCGAAGATCGCGCACCACTCGTCGCGGGTCTTATCCTTGAAGATTGCGGTGAATCGCTCGCGAACGGTCGGCCATCCGGAGCGATCCATCTGCTTCGGCAGGTCGGCTTCGGCGATGCCCAGTCCCGCCAGCAGGGCGGCGTAGAATTGGGGCTCGATTGCGCCGACCGCCATGAAGCGCCCGTCGCGCGTTTCATAGGTGTCGTAAAACGGTGCGCCGGAATCGAGCATGTTGGTGCCCGGTTCGGCGTTCCACGCGCCGAACTGGCGAAACTTGAAGATGAAGGTCGCGAGGTTGGCGGCGCCGTCGACCATCGCCGAGTCGATGACCTGTCCCTGACCCGACCGGCCTCGCTCGAGCAGCGCGAAGGCAATCCCCATCGCGCACATCATCCCGCCTCCCGCGAAGTCGCCGACCAGGTTCACCGGCGCGAGCGGACGCTCCCCCTTGCGCGCGATGATGCCCAGCACGCCTGCCGTGGCGATGTAATTGATGTCGTGACCGGCCATGCTCGCGTACGCCCCTTGCTGGCCGAAGCCGGTGAGGCGGGCGTAGACCAGCTTCGGGTTGCGGCCGCAGGCGACTTCGGGACCGAGGCCGAGCCGCTCCATGACGCCGGGCCGGAACGGCTCGACGATGACGTCGGCCTGGTCGGTCAGGCGCAGCACTGTCTCGACGCCTTCCGGTTTCTTCAAGTCGACGCCGATCGATCGCTTGCCGCGCGACAGGAAGTCGGCGGACTTGCTGCCCAGCCGATCGACGCGGACGACGTCGGCGCCGAAGTCGGCTAGGATCATGCCGCAATAGGGAACCGGGGCGAGCCCGGCCATTTCGATGACCCGTATTCCGTCGAGTGGCTGCATGGCCGACGCTCCTGTCGAAATTGGCAAAAGGGAACTGTTACGGAGTCGACCCGACAAAGACAAGGATGGCAGGAGATTCACCGTCGCCTCGCCGCCGACTGCGCCCTAGCCGGTCTCGACTTGGCGCAGCCCCTACAGGTCGCGTGGTACAACGCCGCCGTCGAACCGCACCTGCGCCTGCCCGACTTCGATCGACCGGACAGCCTCGCGGTGTTGATCGGCAACACGCGCGCTCTTTGGCCGAGGCTTCTCGACGCGATGCGCGACGACGATCGGCTGCGCCGCGCGGCCGACCCGGTCGACCACTATACGATGAGCGTCGTCGGCGCCGCGGCGGAGCGCATCGGGGCGCGCCGCGAGGTGCGCTGGGCGCATACGGTCGGCGCCGAGATGGTGGCGATGCAGCGCCTCGCGCAGATCGCCGGCTTGGCGTACCTGTCGCCGGCGCTGCTCGCGGTTCACCCGCAGTTCGGCCCCTGGATCGGACTGCGCGCCGTCGTTTGTATCGACGTGCCGGGCCCGGCCGGCGATCCTCCGGCGCTGGCGCCGCCGTGTGACGCCTGCGACGAGGGTTGCCGCCGCGCGCTGTCCGATGTGATCGAGCGGAGCGCGGCCGCTGCGACCTGGCGGGACTGGCTCGCCGTGCGCGACGCCTGCCCGCGGGGCAGGGAACACCGCTACGACGACGACCAGATCGAGTACCACTACACGAAGAACCTCGCCTCGCTCCTGGCCGCCGTCGACCGGGGGCGGTGATCGATGCAGGCGGATTCAGTCGATGAACACGATTTCGAACGGCGCCAGCCCGAGATCGATCGGGTCGGTGGTCAGCTCGGCGCCGTCCGCGGCTCGATAAATGCGGAGGCCGTCGCGCTGGCGCGTGCGGTCGGCGAGAAACAACTCGCCGCGGTCGTTGAGCTCGATGTCGAAGAGGTTGAAGCCGTTGCTCTGGAGGAGGGTGTCGAGAACCTGCCCGGTAGTCGGGTCGAATGAGACCAGGGCGCTGACAAACCCGGGCCGCGACACGACTGCGTAGGCGAGGCGGTCTTCGACGAAGACGAAGTCGGTGATGTCGCCGCCGAGGTCAGCTTCGCTGACGACGATGCCGTCGCTCTCACCGCGCGTCAGATCGACGCTCTCGAGCCCGCCGTCGCGAACGTCGAAGTCACCAGCGCCCGCCACCCAGATTTTGCCGTTGCGCACGATCAGGCCTTTGGTGGCGGCGAACGGGTTCTCCGCGGTGAGCTCGATGGTGTCGACCAGAGCGTCGGTGGTGATGTCGATGACGGCCAGACGGCCCGGGCCCGTCGGCGGCCGGAGTATGGTGTTGATGTCGAGAAGCTGGAGGCCGACGTAGAGCCGTTGTCCGACGATTGCCATCTGACTCATGTCGGGAACGCCGTCGGGATCGGCGATGCCGCCGAGATCGATCGAGCCGATGACGAAGTCGCTGCAGTCGGGTCGCGCGCCCGGATTGACGATGAGCAGTTCGGGTTCCTCGTAGAGCGAGATGTACGCCTTGTCCTCGCTGGCGAAGACGATGTCGTGCGGATTCGTTCCGTTGCCGGTCGAGCACTGCAAGATCGTCCGGTAATCGTCCTCGGGATCGAGGATTTGCAGGTTGTCGCCGAACCGACGGTTGATGACGTAGACTAGGCCGCCGTGCGTGCGAACCACGGCATCGCGATGGATCCGGCGTTCCGAAGTCGATGGGCTGACGGTGCGGGGTTCGTCGAGGTCGACGGTGGCGAACGATCCAGCGACGAAGTTGGTGGTGACGACGAACGCGCGCTGCTGGCTGGGCTTCGGAGTGAGAGCCTGGCGGACGGCCGTGACGAGCTCGTCGATGGTGACCCTGCCGTCGCCGTTGCGATCGGCCGCCGGACAGGTACTCATCGGTGCTTGCTTCAGCGACATGCGCACCGCGGTGACGAGCTCGTTGACGGCGACGTGCCCATCGCCGTCGCAATCGCCTGTCTCCGCCATCGCGGGCTGCGCGAGCAGAAGGCCGATCGCTGCCAGTAGAGACTTCAGAGAGTTGGTCATGTCACCTCAGAACACCGCCGTGATGCCGCCGAAGACCGATATCCCGGGCAGCGGAAAGTCGCCGAGGTCGCGGATGTCGGCGTCGGCCAGGTTCGCCACCTCGATTCGCGCGCTCAGCCACGACAACGGCTCCACGCTGGCGCCGATGGTGTGGATCGTGCGACTCGAGACGACGAGAAAGTTGTCGGGGTCGGTCGGGTTGTCGCCGATGAAGGTCAGCTCGTAGTAGAGAGACCCCCAGTCGTTGAAAACGCGCGGGCGCAGGAACAGCTCGTCGTTGGGCCGCAATGGCAGTTGATTGCCTTCCGGCGAGTCGACAGTGCGGTCCTCGGAATCCTGATGCGTGTAATTGGCATCGATACCGACGTGGTCGACTGCTTCGAATGCGGTGCTGATCTCGTGACCGGTGACGCGCGCGCTGGCGACGTTGAAGGCGCGGAACTTCCCGGGTTGCACCAGCTCGAACGTGATGAGGTCGCGGACGTTGTTGTAGAAGTACGCATACTCGAGACGCGCTCCGTCGAGCCACGGCATCGGCTCTGGCTCCGACCACTCGGCGACGAAGCCGATGTCGCGGTTGACGGCTGTCTCCGGCGTCAGCTCGGCGTTGCCCACGACGGAGCCGGCGTTGCCGAACAGCTCGGAGAAGTTGGGCGGGCGTTGAAACTGGCCGATGTTGCCGCGCAGGCTCAGCCACGACGTCAATCGCACCGCGGCGCCGAACGACGGGCTCCACAGATCGCGCCGTGTCGATTCCGGCGCGGTGTCGGGCATCTGAGCGAGGTCGACTCCGCTGAGCTCGTCGCGCAGGTGATCGTAGCGGAGGCTGGGAACCAGGGTGACGCGGTCGTCGAGCAAAGTGATCTCGTCCTGGACGGACAGAGACAGGCGGACGCGGGTCTGGTCCGCGCCGTCCTTCGGCGTGCTGGTTTCGTTGTAGGGGAAGAACTGCTCACCGCTGATCTCGGCGAACCACGACGGCTCGTTCCAGGCAGTGTGGTGCCAGGTCCCCGACGTGCTGCCGCCGGCCAGCAGAGTCTGATTGTGAGTGTCGAGGGGGACGCCGAAATCGGCCTTCGGATCGGAGAACTCCTGCAGGCTGTATACGGCGAAGAGCTTTGCATCGCCGTCGACGCGGTCGTCGAATAGGTCGCTGGCGCGCAACCGCAGGTAGGTCAGCGAACGCAGATTGAGCAGGGACGGATCTGCGTACTGATCGACCCCCGGACCCGGGACGCCCTGGTCGCGAAAAAAGACTTCCTGGAGTATGTCCGCGCCCAGTCCGCCGCCGAAGTCGTGAGTGGTCTTGAGGAGAGTATCGACCGAGTCGAACGCATTGTTGATGCGGGTTGTCGTCTCGTCGTCTTCCGGCGTGTGCTCGGTGCCGTTGTCGTCGAAGAACGAGAAATCTCCCTCGCTTCCGAGGTAGCTGACGTGTGCCAGCAGTCCGTGGTTCTCGCCGATCCGCCGCGTGTGGGTCGCGACCAGCTTGCGGGTCGAGAACGAACCGCCCGCGGCGGTCAGATCGGTCTGTGGCTCGGAGCCGGCCGGCCGCGTCACAAGGTTGACAACGCCGCCGATGCCGCCGCCGCCGAAACCGACCGGTACGGTGCCGCGATACGCTTCGATGCGCGCGAGTGAGTCGAGGGGCAGGTCGGAAAGATTGACGGTCTGATCCTGCGCCTGCGACAGCGGCACGCCGTCGAGGTAGATGGGCACCTGATTCGCCGCGGAGCCGCGGATCGAGATCGTGCTGAACGAGCCCAGTCCGCCGAAGCGCTGCACCTGGATGCCGGCCGATTGGCTCAAGAGGTCGGCGGTCGTGTCGATCGGCGCCGCCATCGCGGGCACGTCGATCTCCGTCGCGAAAGTACTCGGGGCGCGGCGCTCGGCCTCGCTGACCCGTTGCTCGCGTACGGTGATCTCTTCGACGTCGCGCGGGGCGTCGGCGGCACCGGCGGTGCGTGGCATCATGCCGCACGTCGCCATCGAGCTGATCAGCCCGGCGATCATCGAGAGCCCCATCCAATTCATTCGCTGCGCCGCGCCGACACGTCCGCGACATCGGCGGCGCTGACGTGGAGGTCGCCGTTGACGTCGGACCGCGGATCGGCTGCCGCATCGCCGTCGAAGATGTCGCGGATCACTGCGGCGATGTCGCGGTCATCTACGACCCCATTGTCGTCGACGTCGCCGCGCAACCCCGGGTCGGGCGTGGATGGCGTGGGCTCTGATGACGTCGAGGTCGGTGTCGGTAGTGAGCTGGTGGATGTCGGCTCGGCAGTTGCGTCGGGGCTCGGCGTCGCCGTCGCCGAAGACTCGAGCGGAGTAGCTGTCGGTGACGAAGCGGCGATCTCCGTGTGAGTCGGTGTCGGAGTGATCCGCCCGTCGCAATCGTTTACTGCCGCGGCCGCGTCGAGATCGAAGCCGGCCTTTGGTGCCGGCAGAAACGGAGGTAGATCTCCCACGTCGGGGATCGCGCCGGCCACGTCGGTGATGCGCACGTAACGGATCCTCGACAAGCCGACGGCCGCCAGATCGAAGCTGTCGCCGCCGGAGACCGCGGGGTCGGTCGGGCTGATGCCGTTCTCCGGATTGCTGAACACGGGGCCGCGTCCAGCGAAGCCGACTTTGGTATCGGTGTCGAAGGGGAGTTCGACGAACGTTTCTCCGTCGTCGCTGACCGCTACGTATGCGAGCTCGTCGAAGATCGGTCCGCTCGGCGAGCCGTTGTGGAACGCGTTCTCGAAGATCGTGAAGTCGACACCCGGCCCGTCGCAGATGTGCGGAGCGTCGAAGCGCAGCACGATCGATCCGCCAACGCCGAGGGCAAGCACGTCGACGGAACCGTCGATCAGGCCGGTGCCACGCGGCGGACCTAAAACGATGTCGGGCAGCAGCTCGGAATTGAACCCGCCGTTGGTACCTTCGACGAAGTCCTCCGCGCCGTCGGCGAACGCGTCCTGGGCACCGGCCGCTTCGGGCAGGTGCGTCGCGGCGAGTGCGAGCACACACGCCGCACGGATCCAACGCTGAGGTCTCATCGCGAAGAGGACTGTCGGCTAACGAAGATTCGCGGCCGTACACCTACACGTACCCCTACACGTACACGGAGTTTCCTGAGGAAATTTGGCTTTGATCGTGTACGGGTACGCGTACGAGTACGTGTACGGGAGAAAGTCGACAGTCGCGAAGAGGAGAGGATAGCGCCGACGAATGGGCCCTGGGCGGCGGCGAGCGATGGAATTGTCCGGCTGAGGTCGATCATCGCCAGTGTCCGGGCCAATCGGGTGACGGGAGCTCGGGGGAAGCCCATCATTCGTTCATTCATCGACGCCATCCTCGATTGGTCAGGGAGCCGGCTGACAGACCAACTTGATGTTGTCGGTGTCTTTCTGTCCGGCGTCGGTCTCGGTCTTCACCTTGATCTTGCCGTTGCCGTCCTTCTTGTCGCCGCTGCCGGTGATCTTCACCGGCACGACAGCGCCCTCGCTGAAGAAACACGTGGAATCGGCAAGGGGCAGGGCCGCAACCAGTCGGTCGCTCGCCTCGGCGACACCGACGCTGAACGGCTTGGCGGTGATCTCCACCGAGGTGATCGAGTTGGTGGACTCGCAGTCGCTGAAGTCTGGATCGTCGACGTTCAGGCAGAAGCCGATCGGGAACGTGCAGCGATCGTTGACCGCGCCATCTGCGTCGCAGGGGCCTCCGTCGACGCATGTCGCGGTCTTCGAGTCCGGTGCGTCGATGCCGTAGAACTCCTGCACGCATTCGGTGCTCGCAGAGCCTTTGCCGGGGACGAGTGCGTCGATCGGCGTGAAACGATGCAGTGACTTGTCCTCTTCCATCGATGCGAACGTCGAGGACAGCAGCTCGATGCGGCCGGTTTGCGCATCGACCGTGGCGCCGGTGGCGAAGTTGAGGCCGCTGATGAACGGTGTCGGAGTGCCGGTGAGTGGATCGATCGACACGACATCGCCGCCGAACAGGCCGGTAGCGAGCATCTGTCCATCCTTATCGAACGCGAGATCGTAGGAGCCGACTGCGAAGGTCGGAGCGACGAGCGGATCGGGAGCGACGGGAGTGCCGGCCGGGGTGAACTGACGGATCTGCACGTTGAACCCGGCCAGCGTCTCGGCGACGAAGAGGTTGGCAGTGGCGGGATCGAAGGTGATGCCGGCGGTGAAGTCGAAGCCGGAGACGAACGGGGCAGGGACGCCGCCGGTGATCTTGATCACGGATCCGGCGCCGCCGCCGACGGAGTCGCCGACAAACACGTCACCAGCGCCATCGACTGCCACCGATGCTGCGTCCTCGAGGCTGTCGGCAGGCAGGAGCTCGACGTTCGGGGCGGTGAGCGCGGAAGCCGTGGAAGCGGATGGGATCGCAAAGATGGTGTCGCCGGTCTGCGCTGCGAACGGACTGACGATGCCGAGATCGGCGTTGTCGGCATTGTCGGTGACGTACAGGACGTCGTTCGCCGCGTCGTAGGCACAGTCGGCAACCGAGTTGAAGCCCGACGCAACCAGGCGCGCGTCGCCCGACTCGCGGACGAAGACGACAGATTGAGCGTTGGCGGTGAAGCCGGGTCCGACCGCGACGAAGGTGCCGCCCGGACCCGCGGCGACACAGCTCTGCGTGTCGCTGCCGAGGAGTTGGGTCGAATAGATGTAGCCGCTCGGCGCCGTGACGACGGCGCCGGAAGCGGTCGCCATCGCGACGATGGCGGTCCCGATGAGAAGATTCGATTTCATTGTGTTCTCCAGTCTTTGCTTTCGGCGATCTCTGAGGTGTCGATCTGACTTTCCGCGGCGATTGGCATCGCATAGCGCTGTGCGCACGGGCTGTAGGGGCGGTGCGCGACCTCGCGGGCGATCGCCGCTGCGCAGGCTGGAGGACTGCGCCTTGGCCGGAACGGCCAAAAATAAACCCGGCGACGCTGACGCGTCCCGGGTATGTGTACGAGAATCTTTTCGCATGATTCTCGTCCCCACACCCCGGAGGACTCAAAACCCGTCGTCGAGCTAGGTTTCCTGGCTCCCGGATTTCCTACTTGCGACGCCTTCCCATCCCCTGGGGGACAGTGGCTTGCTGCCGCTTTCGATCCGGTCACAGTGGCGGGGACCGCGTCGGTTTCTCACCGGACTTCCCTGCGCACGACGACTATGTAGCGCTGCAGCTAGCACTGCGCCGCGATCGCAGTCAAGGTGGACGGCATGAGGGGCGAGGGGCGAGGGGCGGGGGGCGAGAGGCAACTGCTGGCTCTGATCGTTGCATTGGTTGTGGCTACGAGTGTGCTCGCCGAGGATGCAGCGCCGCGGCGGGTGGTTTCGCTGGCGCCGTCGGTGACCGAGATCGTCTTCGCGCTCGGCGCCGGTGATCGCCTGGTCGGTGTATCTGCACACTGCGATTATCCGGAGGCGGCGAAGACCATCGATCGCGTCGGGACCTTTCTGCAGCCGAACATCGAGGTCATTCTCGCCAAGCGACCCGATCTGGTGATCGCGGTGCCGAGTCCGGAGAATCGATCCGCAGTCGAGAAGCTCGGCGAGCTCGGCCTGCGGGTGCTCGTCGTTCGCCCCGAAAAAGTCGACGAGGTGCTGCAAGCGATCGGAGTGATCGCCGCCGCCCTCGGCGACGCGCCCGCGGGTGAACGATTGATCGCATCGATTCGCGCTGACCTCGGCGCGCAGAAAGCGCGTGTCGCCAGCGCCAAACCGCGCAAGGTTCTGATGATCGTAGGCCGGCGACCGCTGATTGCCGCCGGCGCCGGCACCTATCAAGACGAGCTGTTGGTGATGGCGGGCGGCGTCAACGTCGCCGCCGCCGGCGGAGAAGCGTGGCCGCACCTGAGCATCGAAAGGGTCATCGTGACCGCGCCGGAGGTGATTCTCGACACCGGCATGGACGAGCGCGACGACGCCGGCGCGGCGGCGTTCTGGGCGCCATTCGACACCATTCCGGCGGTTCGCAACGGCAGGGTCGTGGTCGGCGGCGGGTATGATCTGCTGCGCCCGGGCCCGCGCATGGCGCGGACTCTCGCCACTCTGATCGACGCCATCCACGAGAGCCCCACGCCCCCCGCCCCTCGCCCCTAGCCCCTCCTTCACCTTGCCCCGCGCGATGATTCCGGCCTAGCAGTACGTTGAAAAACAGGACGCGGGCTGCAAACGGTCTTCAGGCGCCATGGCTGCGTTGCGAAATCCTCAACAAAAGTCCCGACTTTGCTTCCGGTTTCGCGCCTTGCCCTGGCGCCTGAATCCTCGTTTTCGCTCTCGCGCCTGTTTCTCAACGGACTGCTAGTGGGCGCTGTGCAATCCCATCTCACCCGACGCCGATTCGTCACGGTCATCGGTTCTCTGGCTGTCCTGCTCGTCGTAGCGATCGTCGTCTGCGCCTCGATCGGGCCGGTGCGCATCGATCTGTTCGAGGCCATCGATCCGCGCGGTGACGGCGTCGACGCGACGATCCTGCTGCGTGCACGCGTGCCGCGCGTGTTGCTCGCGGTGGCGGTCGGCGCCGGCTTGGCGATCGCGGGTGCGGTGCTGCAGGCGCTGTTGCGCAATCCTCTCGCCGAGCCGCACATCCTCGGCGTTTCCGGCGGTGCGGCGTTCGGCGGTGTGCTGACTCTGTTCGCCGCGTCGCGCCTGCCGTTGCCGAGTTACCTGCTCACGCCGGTGGGGGCGTTCGCCGGCGCGCTGGCCGCGATGCTGATCGTGTATCGCCTCGGGACGGTGCACGGGCGTCTGCAGCCGTACACGTTCCTGCTCGCCGGCGTCGTGTGCAATGCCTTCACGGGGGCGTTGATCATGGCAGTGAACGCAATGGCGGATCTGTTCCAGACGCACGGCATTCTCTTCTGGTTGATGGGCAGTCTTGCCACCAGCAGCTATCGGCTGGTGCTGTCGAGCTTTGCCTACGTGATTCTCGGCGGCGTTCTGCTCGGCATGCAGGCGAGAGCTCTCAACGCGCTGAGCCTCGGCGAAGAAAGTGCCGCACAGCTCGGCGTCGACGTCGCTTCGGTGCGGCGCACCTGCTTCGTGGTGTCTTCGCTGATGGTAGGCGCGGCGGTGGCGGTGAGCGGCATGATCGGCTTCGTCGGTCTGATCGTTCCGCACGTCACGCGTCTGATGTTCGGTCCCGATCACCGCTTGCTGGTGCCGGCGTCGGCGTTGGTCGGCGGCATCTTCCTGGCAACCGCCGACACGATGGCGCGGACGATCTCGAGCTCTTCGGAAGTGCCGGTGGGAGTGATCACCGCACTGTGCGGCGGCCCGTTCTTCGTCTATTTGCTGCGGCGGCAGGGGGAGCGCCACTTCCGATGAGCTCGACCGCGGAGGGATCGGCGCGCGGGCGCGTCGACGTCGAGCAGGTGACGTTTGGCTACCACCGCGACGCGGTAGTGCGCGACGTCTCGTTCCGAGCGCCGCCCGGTGGATTCGTCGGCATCATCGGACCGAACGGCTCGGGCAAGTCGACGGTAATCAAGCTGATCAGCGGCCTCATGGCGCCGTGGTCCGGTCACATCGCCCTCGACGGAACCGATGTCGCGTCGCTGTCGCGCCGCGAAATCGGGCGGCGCGTCGCGGTGGTGCCGCAGGAGACGGACATGCCGTTTCCGTTCACGGTTTTGGAGATGGTGCTGTTCGGGCGCACTCCCCACCTCGGCGGCTTCGCCTTCGAGCAGGAACGCGACCTGCAAGTCGCCCGCTCGGCCCTCGAGCGCACGGGTACGCTCGCGCTCGCCGATCGACCGGTGACTGAGTTGAGCGGAGGCGAGCGCCAGCGAGTGGCGCTGGCCCGCGCCCTCGCTCAGGAGCCGGCGATTCTGTTGCTCGACGAGCCGAGCGCATTCCTCGACATTCGCCATGCGGTCGAGATGTACGATCTACTGCGCGCGCTGCGCGACGAAGGCGTGACCATCGTGTCGACTCTGCACGACCTCAACCTGGCGGCGCTCTACTGCGAGCACATCGTCCTGTTGTCCGAGGGGACGGTCTACCAACAGGGCGCGCCGAGCGCGGTCATCACCTACGAGCACCTCACGGCGGTCTACGAGACCGAAATCTACGTTTCGATGAACGAGATCACGAACACGCTCAACGTCCTGCCCCTCGACGGCCGCAGCCGGGCGACCCTTCGATCGCCTGCGTCCGAATCATCGCCGAGCCGTGAAACATGAGGGAATCCGACGGTTTAACCTGTGAAAAATTTAGCTGTGCTTATGTAACCGATGAGCTTGCGTGGTTTGTGCGGGGCTTGGGGGGGCGGTGCCCGGGAGAGCTGCAAGCCTTTGAAAATGAGCAGGTTTGACTCGCTTTTTGGCCTGTGTTAGCGACCCGGGGCAGGGCGTCGGTTGGAAAAACGTTTCATTTTCGCATTCATCCGCGAGAGGCCTGCCGGCGCAACTGGGTCCGCTGAGCGGATCCGGTCGGTAGCTGGGTGGGGGAAGGAACGGTAGCGCGAAAGCTCCGTAGAACGCATGTTCTTTCAGTTCGGAAACGTACTCGTATTCGTGCTTCTGGCGGCTGGGTTGGTCGGTCTGATGACCGGTCTGAGCTGGCTGTTGCGGCCCCATAATCCCGAGCCTGGGAAGATGTCCACGTATGAGTGTGGAGAGCCGCCGACGGGGGGCGCGTGGATCAACTTCAACATCAGGTTCTATCTCGTCGCTTTGGTGTTCGTGATTTTCGATGTCGAGGTCGCCTTCATCGCACCGGTGGCCGTCGTCTATCGAGAGTGGGTCGAGCGCGGCGCCGGTCTCTGGGCGTTCGGCGAGATAGCGATGTTCCTGGTCATCCTGTTCGTCGGACTCATCTACGTCTGGGCGAAGGGTGACCTCGAATGGGTGAAGCGAGTGACGTCTTCGGACGAGGACACACAGCAAATGCGCGAAGCGGCTTAGGTCGCTGTTCGATCGCGCGGAGGTTCTCAAGATGGCGCTTGTCAACTCGTTCTCCCAGGGAGTGATCACGACGACGGCCGACCAGTTTCTCAACTGGACGCGCAAGTCGTCCGTTTGGTGGATGCTCTTCGGTCTCGCCTGTTGCGCGATCGAGCTGATGCAGACGCAGGGGCCGCGCGCCGACGTCGATCGCTTCGGCGCCGCGCCGCGCGCGTCACCCCGCCAGTCGGACCTCATGGTCGTCGCGGGGACGCTGACGCTGAAGATGGCCCTGCGCACCAAGGTTCTGTACGACCAGATGCCCGAGCCGCGATACGTCATCTCCATGGGCGCCTGCGCGAGCTGCGGCGGTTTGTTCCAGCTCGCCTATTCGGTCTGTGACGGCGTCGACAAGGTGATTCCGGTCGACGTGTACGTCCCCGGCTGTCCGCCCCGGCCCGAGGCGCTGACGGAAGGCATCCTGAAGCTGCAGGAGAAGATGATGACCGAGACCTGGTTGGTTCGGCGCTCCGCGGCGGCAGCGGTCTGAGGCGATCTCGAGAGTATGGACGCTGCCTCGATTCACTCGCGCCTGCGCGAGAAGTTCGGCGACAAGATCCTCAGCGCCGAAGCTTCGGTGAAGGATCCCTTTCTCGTCGTCGATGCGGCGGCGATCCGCGACATCTGTGCGTACCTGCGCGACGCCGAGGGGCTGCAGTTCGATGTGCTGACCAACCAGAGCGGCGTCGACTACAGAGAGCAGGGCTACATCGAGGTGGTCTATCACCTCTACTCTTATGCGCATCGTCACTACGCGGTGCTGAAGGCGAGAGTGCCGCGGGATGCTCCGGTGCTGCCTTCGGTGGTGACGGTCTGGAAGGCGGCGAATTGGCTCGAGCGGGAGATCTACGATCTGCTCGGCGTCGACTTCACCGGCCATCCGGACCTGCGTCGACTGCTGATGCCGGAGGACTGGGTGGGGTATCCGCTGCGCAAGGACTTCGTCGAGCCCGAGGAGTACCACGGCATCAGCACGAGTCGCGAGAGTTTGCTGCGGTGACGGGCGTGGAACGGAGACGAGGCGAAGCATGAGCATCGCGGGATTCGAGGTCGAGGTCGATCGCGGCGGAGGGCTGGAGACCGAGGAGATGACCCTCAACATGGGTCCGCAACATCCCTCGACGCACGGCGTGCTGCGCTTCGTCGTCAAGGCGGATGGCGAGGTCATGCGGCGCGCCATCCCGGACGTCGGCTACCTGCATCGCTCGATCGAGAAGATCTCCGAAAAGGTCGGCTGGCACGGCTTCATGCCCTACACCGATCGCGTCGACTACGTCGCCGCGATGTTCTGCAACCAGGGCTGGGGCATGGTCACCGAAAAGCTCGCCGACATCGAAGTGCCGAAGCGCGGTGAGTACTGTCGCGTCATCGCGGCCGAGCTGAACCGCATCTCCAGCCACCTGTTGTCGATCGGCACGATGATCCTGGACATCGGCGCGATCACGCCGTTCTTCCACGCCTTCCGCGAGCGCGAGAAGATCAACGATCTGCTCGAAGAGCTGTGCGGCGCGCGCCTGACGTACAACTACATGCGCATCGGCGGCGTCGCCTGGGACTTGCCGCCGGGCTACGAGGAGAGCGTCCTGGCGTTCCTCTCGCAGCTCGAGCCGATGTTGGACGAGTTCAACACTCTGGTGTCGGACAACACTCTGTTCCGCGGCCGCTGCGCGAAGGTGGCGACGATCTCCGCCGAGCAGGCGATTTCCTACAACCTCGTCGGTCCCAATCTGCGCGCCTCGGGCGTGCGTTACGACGTGCGGCGCGACGAGCCGTATTCGGTGTATCCCGAGCTCGAGTTCGACGTGCCGATCGGTCTGGGCATGGCGGGCGAGGTCGGCGACAGTTTCGACCGATACTGGGTGCGGTTCGTCGAGATCAAAGAGAGCATGAAGATCCTGCGGCAGTGCTTTCGTCAGATCCCGGCCGGTCCGGTCGTTGCGAAGGTGCCGCGCAAGCTGAAGCCGCAGGAGGGCGACGCCCAGATCCGCATCGAAAGCGCGCGCGGCGACATGAGCTGGTACGCGGTGAGCGACGGCTCCGAGTTTCCGTATCGCTGCAAGGTGCGCACAGGTTCGTTCGCGGCGATGAGCATCATCGAAGAGCTGAGCCCGGGGTTGATGTTGGCGGATTTGGTGACGGTGATCGCGAGTCTGGACATCGTCGCGCCCGAGGTAGATCGGTAGCGCGGCGGACGCGCGTCGAGTGGCGGTGGGTAGCATGGGATTCGGGCGACGGCTGCAACGCATGGGATTGTTCTGATGCTGCAAGAATTCATCGACTCGCTGATCGCGGACGGCTTGTTCGGCGGCCTGCCGCGCGACGTGGCGTATCTGATCGGCATGCTGGCAGCCGGGGCGCTGGTGGTTTTCGGCTTCGTGCTCAACGTCGCCGGCATCACGACCTTCGTCGAGCGCCGCGTCTGGGCGCGCATCCAGTCGCGCGTCGGCCCGAATCGCGTCGGCCCGCAGGGCGTTCTGCAGTGGCTCGCCGACGGCCTGAAACTGTTGATGAAGGAAGAGGCGATTCCGTTCGCGGCGGATGCGCGGCTGTTCAAGTTGGCGCCGTTCATCGTCACGATCGGCTTCATCACCGCCTTCGTGGCGATGCCGTTCAGCAGCGCGCTGATCGTCGCCGATCTGAACCTGGGCATCTTGTACATCACCTCGATGACGTCGTTGGTGGTGGTCGGCATCATGGTCGCCGGCTGGGCCTCCAACAACAAATGGTCGTTGATCGGCGGCATCCGCGCCGCGGCACAGATCGTCAGCTACGAGATCCCCGCGGCTCTGAGCATCTTCACGGTGATCCTCATCACCGGCACGCTCAGTATGCAGAGCATCATCCAGCAGCAGAGTTGGCTGCCGTGGGATTGGTTCATCTTCCACAATCCGTTCACCTTCATCGGCTTCTTCGTGACCTTCGTGGCGCTGCTGGCGGAGGGAAATCGTACGCCGTTCGATCTTCCGGAAGCCGAGTCGGAGCTGGTGGCGGGCTTCGTCACCGAGTACAGCGGCGCGCGCTATCTGTTCTTCTTCCTCGTCGAGTGGGGGAATTTGTACGTCATCAGCGCCATCCTCGTGACTCTGTTTCTCGGCGGCTGGCAGGTGCCGATGATTCCGGTCATCACCGACAGCGCTTTCGGCTTGAACCTGCTGCAGGCACTGACCTTCGTCGGCAAGTCGTACTTCGGGGTCATCCTGATCATGTGGATCCGCGCCACCCTACCGCGCATCCGGGTCGACCAGTTGATGACGACCTGCTGGAAGTACCTGCTGCCTATCTCGTTCGCGAACTTCATGGGCACCGCGTTGTGGGTGCTCATCTGGCCGGACGGATTTCTTCCGGCGGAATTGCTGATGACCGCGTTGGGTTTCGGCCTGGTCGGCTACTTCTTCTACCGCGTCGCGTACCATCTGCGGCGCTCGGGGGCGCAGATCACTCTCTCGCCGCTGTCCTGACGGCAGAGATTGGAGTCGATTTCATGGCAACCGTTCTGAACCAGTACGTGCGCAACGTCTTCGATACGGCTGCGGCCGTCTTCGAGGGGATGGCGGTCACCTGCTCGCACTTCGTCCGCACGCCGTCGACGATCCAGTATCCGGACCGCACCGACGTCCGCGTCCAGGACACGCTGCCGTATCGCTATCGCGGCATCCTCGAGGTCGATCTCGAGATCTGCACCGGGTGTCTGGCCTGCGAGCGCGCCTGCCCAATCGATTGCATCGTCATCGACGCCAAGAAGGACAAGGCGACGAAGCAGATGATGCTCAACCGCTTCGACATCGACATTGCGAAGTGCATGTACTGCGGCCTCTGCAGCGAGCCGTGTCCGACCGGCTCGATCCACCATACGCCGGAGTTCGAGGGCGCCGACTATTCGTTGGAGAGCATGCTGCGGCGCTTCGTCAAGGAGCCGGTCGCCGCCTACAAGCCGAAGAAGGTCGAGGACGATCCGAAGATCGCGCCGATCCTCGAGCGCGGTATGAAGTATCTCGACGAGTTCGCCGCCGCCGGCGACGAAATCGAAGCCGAGGCCGAGGCATGACCGAGATCTCGCTGTTTCCGATCGTCTTCTACGCCCTGGCCGCCGTGACCGTGGTGTCGGCCCTGGGGGTGGCGTTCAGCAACAACATCTTCTACTCGGCGATCGCCCTGATGGGCACACTGCTCGGCGCCGCCGGCCTGTACGTCATGCTGGCCGCGGACTTCGTCGCCGTCGTGCAGATCTTCGTCTACGTCGGCGGCATCCTGGTGCTGACCCTGTTCGCGATCAACCTGACCAGCAGGATCGGCGACGTCAGTATCTCGAACCGCTCGCTCGGGCGCTTTCCCGCTTTCGTGGCGCTCGCGTTGAGCGGCGGTGTCATGGTGCGCGCCATCCGGGAGGCGAGCTGGAACATGGTCGAAGTGCGCGAGGCCGTGCCGACCATCAACGGCATCGGCAACGCGTTCCTCACCGAGTACATTCTGCCCTTCGAGCTCGCGTCGCTGGTTCTGCTCGCCGCCTTGGTGGGAGCCGTCGTGCTGTCGCGCAAAGAGTTGAGGGACTAGCGGTGATGATGGAGATCGGACTCACGCACTTCCTGGTCGTCGGGGCGCTGGTGTTCCTCGCGGGGATGTTCTGCGTCCTGACCCGCCGCAACGCGATCGGCATCTTGATGGGCGTCGAGCTGATCCTGAACTCGGCCAACATCAACTATCTCGCCTTCTCCCGGTACAGCTCGATGAGCTACGACGGGCACCTCTTCGCGATCTTCGTCATCATGCTGGCGGCCGCCGAGGCCGCGATCGGTTTGGCGATCGTGCTCGGGATCTACCAGACGTTCCATACGATCGACGTCGAAGCCACGGACACCTTGAGACTCTGACGACGCCGATCGTCGACCGGGACTGACATGCAAGAAGCCGCGCACACGGCCCACGAGGCCGCCATCCACACCGTGACCTATCTGCGGTGGATTCCGCTGCTGCCGCTGATCGGCGCTGTTATCAACGGCATCGGCGGCTACTGGATCCAGAAGTCGGCGGGCAAGAATGTCGTCGGAGCAATCGCCTGCGCCATGCCGCTGCTCGGCTTCGTCCTCGCGGTGCGCGCCTTCCTGCAACTGATGGGGCTGGACGCCAGCGAGCGGCTCCTGCTCGACAGCGTGTTTCCGTGGATCCACGTCGGCAATCTGGCGGTGGACGTCGCCTTCCAGATCGATCCGCTGTCGTCGGTGATGATCCTGATCATCACCGGTGTCGGCGGTCTGATTCACATCTATTCGACGGCGTACATGCACGAAGAGCCGGCCTTCTGGCGGTTCTTCGCGTATCTGAACCTGTTCACCTTCGCGATGCTGACGCTGGTGATGGGCGACAACCTGCTGCTCATGTTCGTCGGTTGGGAAGGGGTCGGTCTCTGCTCGTATGCGCTGATCGGCTTCTGGTACTCGGAGTGGGCGAACGCGTCCGCCGGCAGCAAGGCTTTCATCGTCAATCGAGTCGGCGACTTCGGCTTCATGTGCGCCACGTTCCTGCTCTTCTGGTCGCTCGCCGAGGCGGGTCATCCGACCTTGTTGTTCCGCGAGATCGCCCAGCACGCGCCGCTGCTCGAAAACCACGTCTTCTGGGGCATGGGTACGGTGACGCTCATCACGATGCTGATGTTCGTCGGTGCCACCGGCAAGTCGGCGCAGATCCCGTTGTACGTGTGGCTGCCCGACGCGATGGCGGGTCCGACTCCGGTCAGCGCTCTGATCCACGCCGCGACCATGGTGACCGCCGGCGTCTACATGATCGCGCGGCTCAGCGTTCTCTTCGATATGGCGCCGACGACCGGCGCCGTCATCGCCTCGGTCGGCGCCGCGACCGCCTTTTTCGCCGCGACCATCGGTACGACGCAGTTCGACATCAAGAAAGTTCTCGCGTACTCGACCGTCTCGCAGTTGGGCTTCATGTTCATTGCGATGGGGGTCGGCGCCTACGCGACCGGCGTCTTCCATTTGATGACGCACGCGTTCTTCAAGGCGTGTCTCTTCCTCGGCTCGGGCAGCGTGATTCACGCCATGCACCACGAGCAGGACATGCGGAAGATGGGCGGCCTCAAGAAGTGGATGCCGTACACCTACGCGACCTATTTGTTATCGACGCTGGCAATCGCCGGCATCCCGCCGTTCTCGGGCTTCTTCTCGAAGGACGAGATTCTCTGGAAGGCGTTCTCCAGCGGCCACCGGATCGTCTGGTTCGTCGCCGTCTGTGCGGCGGCGATGACGGCCTTCTACATGTTCCGCTCGGTGTACATGACCTTCCACGGCGAGTCGCGCGCCGACGAGCACACCAAACACCATCTGCACGAATCGCCGCTGGCGATGACGATACCGCTGATGGTTTTGGCGGCGCTGGCGACCTTCTCCGGCTTCCTGAACGTTCCGCACGCGCTGTTCGGCGATGCCCGCTTCGACGCCTGGCTGGCACCGGTGGTCCAGCACGGCGACCACGGGGCGCACGGTGCTCATGGCGGCGGCCATCACGTCGAGGTGATCGAGTACGTGCTGATGGCGCTGTCGGTGGCGGTGGCGGCGGCTGGGATCTGGGTCGCGCGTGCGATGTACGAAACCGGCACGATGAAGCCCGACCGCCTGGTGTACGCGTTCGGCGGCAAGCTCTATCGGACCGTCTACAACAAGTACTACGTCGACGAGGCGTACGACGCGACGGTCATCGCGGGGACGATGGGGATGACGCGCGTCTCGGCATGGTTCGACACCAACATCGTCGACGGGATCGTCAACGGATCTGCATGGGTCGTGCGGATGCTGTCGCAGCTCTACGGGCTGTTCGACCATTACGTGGTCGACGGCGCGGTCAACGGCGTCGCCGTCGTGACCAGCGTCATCGGTAGCCGGGTCCGCCGACTGCAGACCGGCCACATCAATGCCTATCTCTACGTCGTCGTGCTGGCTGTCGTCGGCATGATGGTCGCGCGCATCTGGTGACGGGCTCGCCGTCGCTCACTTGGGAGAGGACCGAATGGACAACATCTTGACGCTGATGATCTTCATCCCGGTATTCGGGGCGGCGGTCATCCTCTGTCTGCCGAGGGGCAACGACAATCTGGTGCGGTGGACGGCAGTGGCGGCGACGGTGCCGCCGCTCTTGATGGCGATCTGGCTGTATTTCAACTTCGATCGCTCGGTGCCCGGATTCCAGTTCCTGCAGCGCGCCCAGTGGATCCCCGGTTTCAACATCCAGTACATCGTCGGCGTCGACGGCGTCAGCATCACCATGGTGCTGCTGACGGCATTGCTGAGCTTCATCTGCATCTTCGCGTCGTGGGGGATCGAGAAGGCGGTAAAGGGTTACTTCGCACTCTTCCTCTTGCTCGACGCCGGCATGATGGGCGTGTTCGTGGCGTTGGACTTCTTCCTGTTCTTCGTCTTCTGGGAAGTGATGCTGCTGCCGATGTACTTCCTCATCGGCATCTGGGGCGGGCCGCGCCGCGAGTACGCTGCGATCAAATTCTTCCTCTACACGCTCTTCGGCAGCGCTCTCATGTTGATCTCGATCCTGGCGCTGTTCTTCAACACGACCGATCCTGCGACCGGCCAGCACACCTTCGACATGTTGGTGATGATGAACCAGGACAATCACTCGGAGTGGCTGCGCACCGGCGTCATCTTCGGCCAGTCGGTGCCGCTGGTCATCTGGATGGCGCTGTTCATCGGCTTCGCGATCAAGATTCCCGCCTTCCCCTTCCACACCTGGTTGCCGGATGCGCACGTCGAGGCGCCGACGGCGATCTCGGTGATCCTCGCCGGCGTGCTGCTCAAGATGGGGACCTACGGGATCCTGCGCATCAATTTCGCCATGCTGCCGGAAGCCACGGCTACGCTCGCGTTCTGGTGCCTGGCGGCGGTCGGGGTGGTCAACATCGTGTACGGCGCGCTGTGCGCGATGGCGCAGACCGATCTGAAAAAGCTGGTCGCCTACTCCTCGGTGAGTCACATGGGCTACGTCATGCTCGGCATGGCGTCGTTCACCCAGCAGGGGATCAACGGCGCGGTGCTGCAGATGTTCAACCACGGCACCGTGACGGCAATGCTGTTTCTGCTCGTCGGCGTCGTCTACGACCGCGCCCACCATCGCAACATCAACGGGTTCGGCGGTCTGGCGACCGTGATGCCGGTGTATACGGGCATGGTCGCGGTGGCGTTCTTCGCCGCCCTCGGGCTGCCGGGGCTCTCGGCGTTCATCTCTGAAGCGCTGGTATTGCTCGGCTCCTGGCAGCAGAACCCGGGCCTGACGATGATCGCCGCTTTGGCCGTGATTCTGTCGGCCGGTTACATGCTGTGGGCGCTGCAGCGCATCTGGTTGGGTCCGCTGAATGAGAAGTATTCGGACATCGAGGAGATCAATCGGCGCGAGCTGTTCACACTGATCCCGCTCGCCGCTCTGGTCATCTTCCTCGGAGTGTATCCGACCGCCGTGCTCGACCTGATGGGCGCATCGCTCAATAACCTGAATAGCGTTGTCGCGAAGTTCCTGTGAGCCGTTTCGACGCGGGTAGGGGCAAAGGCTGAGGGCGATGGATCTCGGACCGGTGGAAAGTTTTGGCTTCTTCGTGCCCGAGCTCATCCTCGGCGTCGCGGTGATCGCGCTGATCGTCGCCGACCTGGTGGTGCGCCGAAAGGACCTGCTCGGCATGGCGGCGCTCGCGACGGTGGCGGTGTCGCTGATCGCAGTCGTCGCGACGCTGCCCGACAAGGGCGATGCGTATCTGTTCAACCGCATGATCGTCCACGACCAGTTCTCGCTGTTCTTCAAGATCGTATTCTCGCTGGCGACGTTCGCGACCGTGTGGATGTCGCTCGATTCGCGCGAGGTCCAGCGCGTGTCGCAAGGGGAGTACTACGCGCTCCTTTTGGCCTCGACCCTCGGCATGTACTTCATGGCGACGGCGACGAATCTTCTGATGGCGTACCTGGCGCTGGAGTTCGTCAGTCTCACCTCCTATGTGCTGACCGGGACGATTCGTCACAACCGGCGATCCGGCGAGGCGTCGCTGAAGTACCTCATCTATGGCGGCGTTGCGTCTGGAACGATGATCTACGGCATGAGCTGGATCTTCGGCCTCACCGGGAGCATGGACTACGCCGGCATCAACACTGCATTGGCGGCCGGGCAGGAGGATTCGCTGGCGCTGTTCGTCGCCGTCGTGCTCACGCTGGCCGGCTTCGGCTATAAGATCGCCGCGGTCCCGTTCCACATGTGGGCGCCCGACGTGTACACGGGCGCGCCCATCCCGATCACCGCGTTCCTGTCCGTCGGCTCGAAGGCCGCCGGGTTCGCGCTGCTGCTGCGGTTCTTCTTTCCCGCCCTTTCGAAATTGGGAGACGGCGGCCAATGGCAGGTGATCGGCGGCGTCGAATGGCCGCAGATCATCCTCGTCCTCAGTGTCGTCTCGATGACCGTCGGCAATCTGGCCGCTCTGCAGCAAGACAACATCAAGCGCCTGCTCGCCTACTCGAGCGTCGCGCACGCGGGGTACATGCTGATGGGCCTCGTCGTCCTCAGCGACGAGGGGCTGCGGTCGGTGCTGTTCTACATCATGGTGTACTACCTGATGAACATCGGCGCCTTCGCGATCGTCATGCTGGTCGCCAACTCGACGGGTCGCGAGGACTTCGCGAGCTTCCGCGGCCTGGCCTGGCGTGGCGGTGCGGTTCCCGCGGTGGCGATGGCGATCTTCTTGTTCTCGCTCGCAGGGATTCCGCCGCTCGCCGGCTTCGTCGGCAAGTTCTATCTCTTTGCCGCCATCATCCGCAGCGAGTTCTACGCTCTGGCGCTGATCGGCGCTCTCAATAGCGTCGTTTCCCTGTACTACTACGCGCGCATCGTGCGGACGATGTTCCTCGATCAGCCGCAGGGTGACGAAGGCGTGGTGAGCCTCGACTGGTCGACCGGCGGGCTCGTGGCAGCGCTGACCGTCGGAACGGTCGTCTTCGGCGTGTACTGGATCCCCGTGATCAACCTGGCCGATCGCTCGGTGCGGTTCTTCCTCGGCTGA
>CADEER010000011.1:0-48125 GCA_902826395.1 uncultured bacterium | reverse complement strand
AAGGCTTGCTCTTCTTCGGCGGCTAGATCGATCGGCGCGTAGATCGGCTCGCGGTCGTCGAGATCGGTCATCTCGCCGTTGCGATCGACGCGAAAGCGCCGTCCACCCCAGACTACGGTGTCGCCGGCGAAGGCCATGAGCCAGATAGCGTCGAAGAAGAGGTCCTTGAGGGGCACCAGGGACATCGCGGCGGCGCTGGTGTCGGTGCGCAGGTGCACCCACGAGATCGAGATCGCGGAAGCGTAACGGATCGCGAGAGCGCCGGCACTGATCAAGGTGGCGGTCGGCGAGAACCCGTGCCAGACCGCGTTCAACACCGCCCAAAGCGTGCCGTGGGTGACGATGCTGCTGAAGTACCCGCCGGGGCGGCAAATGCGGTAGGTGCGGGCCCATCGCAGTTGGTGATCGAAGAGACCGCGCCAGGTGCCCAGCGCGAGAACGGTATCGACGACTTCGTCGATCAGCGCCAACCGGTAGCCGCGCTCGGCGACTCGATATCCGAGCTGGTAGTCGTCGGCGAGCGTATTGACCAGGGAGTCGAAGCCGCCGATCTCATCGAGGATCTCGCGGCGGATGGCGATCGTCGCGCCGAAGGCATAGGTCGACTTTTCGACCTTGCGGGCAACCATCACCAGCGGCAGGAAATCGGTGTTGATGAACAGCGCCTCGACCAGAGTCGGCAAGCCGCCGCGGTTGACGGCTCGATACGTACAGGTCGCGAGGCCGACGCCGGGTTCCTGCACGGCGCGGCTGAGGCTATCGAAGTAGGTCGAGCCGACTCGGATGTCGCTGTCGGCGATCACGATCAGGTCGTAGGCGGCGCGCCGGTACATGTTGATGAGGTTGGATATCTTGCGGTTGGCGCCATAGATCCGCCCGTCGACCACCAACTCGATGTCGACGTCCGGGAAATCGCGCTGCAGGCGGCGCACGACGGAAGCAGCCGGATCTCCTTCCTCGGCGACGCCACAGATGATCTGCAGCGGCGCGTAGCTCTGCCGGCACAGGGACGCCAGGTTTTCGTACAGGCCGATATCGAGCCCGCGCAGCGGCTTGAGTACGCTGATCCCGAGGCGCGGTGGGCCTTCGACTGGCGGCTCCTTCCGCCGCGCGAAGAACTCGACGGCGGAATACATGCCGAGGAGGTAGCAGAACGTCGACGCGGCAAGGCCGATCCCGAGAATGACCTGAGCCACCGAAAGGTCAGCCAGTACTTCCTGCATCTCTCTCCACACCTCTGACCATTCGGTCAGGCCGCAGCTGCAAGACCACTAGATCTGGCTCGCCGTACGGCTCTCGCGTTTGGGAACGGCCCGTCAGGTGACCAATTTGCACGTACACTGAATCTCGCGGGCCTGTCAAATTTCCTGGGGTTCAGGCCGAAAGTGCGCCCCTGAAGTGCTTGTCGGCGAGCCCGGCGGCGATCCATTCCTGAACGGTGCGATGCAATCGCATCGCCGAGCCTTGGTTTCGTGCGGGATCGCCAGCTCGCTGCTGGTCGGGGTCGCGAATCGAGCTGACCCTCAAACTGCGCAACTGTCTGCGCACGCCGACCCGGGCAAGGTCGCTCTAGTCGGTGCCCAGGCCAAGACGTCTCAGGTGAGGATTAGTTGTTTGCAAAAGCCTGACGGACCCGACCACACTGCGGGCCTGTCTGAGGCCGTTGTAATACAGAGCTTGAGGAAACGGTCTGTGGTGAGCCTTCTCTGGCCCTGCCAGCGGATAGACGCAGTGTGTGGGGGGGTTGTGATTCGCTTAGTGGTGCTCCTGCTTTCGTTGGTGTGTTCAATCATTCCGAGAAGCTGCTTCGCGCAGACGACCGAGTGTGTGATCGTCGCGAACCACCAAGCGAATAGCATCGCGTTCATCGATGCGTGGCGCATGGAAGTTGCGTGGACCATCGAATTGCCCACGTTGCCGGTGTGTGCACCGCCCGTCGTGTTCCCGGGAGCGTCATACGCGGTGGGCGTACGCGGTGGGAGTGCCACCCTCGTCGCAACGGGGGCATGTTACGTAGCGTTGGTTGACCATGCGGAGAGTGACCTCGTGCAGATTGCGGTTCTAGACCCGTACCGAAGCCAGTCGAGTATCGGGCGGATTTCGCTATTCGAGGATATCGCTTTTGTCACCGATTCGAGTTCTGGAAGGGTAGCCGAGTTAGCGATTGACGACCTGCGGGTTGTCGATTCATTGAGCTTAGAACCCGGCATCGTTGGCATCACGTCGTTATCCTCGGAGGGAGTCTTCTGGGTGCTAAATTCCAACAGCGGCCGCATCCATCGCGTAAGCGCGGATTCGTCGTTGACGTCTGTTGTATTGACCGACCTCACTGGATTTCCGAGGGCCATCGCGGCAGTTCCGGGAGCAGACGACCTCTTCGTAAGCGAGCCCTCGTTCAACCGTGTCTCGCTTCTGGATGGGGCCACCGGGAAAATCAAAAAGTCTGTTGAGATAGATCTCCCAGGCGCGCTGGCTGTTGCGCCCGGGGTAGGAGTGCTCTTGGTGGTGTCACCAGAGACTGGGACGCTCGATTTCTTCGACTTGGCGGACCTGTCCCGGGTGACGAGTTTGGAGATCGGTGGAGGACCTGTCGATATTATGGTCTCCGAGGACGAGCGATTTGCAGTGGCAGCACTAGAATCCGCCAACGCCGTCGCCTTCGTGGATGTTGAACGACAGTCCCTCCTGGGTGTTGTTGAGCTTGATTGCGATCTCGGTTGTTCGCCGCTGTCTGTGTGGATTGGCCTCGCGACAGGTTGCAGTGCTTGTGAAGGCGAGTGTAGAGAGTGCGCTGGGGACTGCAGTGGGGACGCACTTGTAGCGATTGATGAACTCGTTTTAGGAGTGTCTATCGCGTTGGGGAGGGCATCCGTCATGTCTTGCTCCAGGTTTGACCCTGACGGGGATAGAAGCGTCAGTATCGCGGAACTTATCCGAGCGATCGCGAATTCGCTGAATGGATGTACACGCTTCGCGCCTCGGCTCGCGGTTTGACCGCTGCAAGTGCTTGTCGGCATTTGCATATCGCGCAATCTAGGCGCCATTTAGAGCCTTAAAGCCGCCGTTTTTGTGCCGAAACTGCGGGTCTAAGGAGCGATAGGATGCTTCGAGGGAATCTGCATGACCTGCCCGGCATATCCTGCACATCGCCGAGCGCTGTCATCGCAAGCAGTTCTCGCTCAAGTTCGGTCGCGACCGCCGCGCTTGGCTGGCCCGAGCCAGAGCCGTTGGATCCTCCGGCCTCGGCCTTCCTTCAACGAACCATCAGGCTTCCCCTCAACTTGGTGCGTAAAGGCCGGTATGGATGGATGAGCCTATGGGTTGGGAAGAAGTGCTGCTGACTCCGACCCCCTCGTTCGGAGGTGCGCCATGACGAAGGTCACGATTTATCACAACCCGCGTTGCTCGAAGAGCCGCGAGACGCTTCAACTCTTGCGCGACCGTGGGATCGAACCCGTCGTCGTCGAGTATCTGCAGACGCCGCCCAGTGCCGCGGAGCTCGAGCGAATCCTCGGCGTGTTGGGGCTGGAGCCGCGCGAGCTGGCGCGGAAGAAGGAGCCGGCGTACGCCGACGCCGGTCTGGACGACGCTGCTCTCGATCGCGGCGAGATCATTGCCCGGATGGTCGCCAACCCCACCGTGATCGAGCGGCCGATCGTCGTCTGCGGGGATCGCGCGGCAGTGGGCAGACCGCCGGAGAACGTTCTGGCGATCCTGCCGTGAAGGCGCATTGCGCCGCCCCGGGCTTCAGGCGGCGTCGGTTTCTGGCGAGGGCAGGGGAATGGGTTGCGGTTGTGTTGTCTCTACTTCAGCCGGCTCGTCGTCTTCCCAGATGATGTCGCGGTAATTGAAGTTCGCTCCCTGCAGGTGGTTGAACTTGACGATCTGGAAGTACGGAGACAGGTCGAAGTCGCGCGGTGTCACCAGCTTCGGGTCGCGACGCCGGAATCGGGCGCGCTGTCGCTGCTGTTGCCAGCGCTCCGGCAGCCAGCTCTGTGGCAGCCAGCGGCGCACGCCGCGATCCTCGAGAGCCGCGATCCAACCGACGCTCTGTGGCAGGATCGGGTAGCCGACGTTGCCCAGACCGCGCGCGATCAAGGTCGAGCAGATCACCGCGCGGCCGCGGTCGCGGCCGATCGTCAGCGCTGCTCGACGCCAGCGCCGCGGCACGATGCTCACCGGGAAGAAGTAGCGCGCCAGATCGATGATGTGGCGCAGGTCGTAGCGATGGCCGATGCAGGAGCACACGTAGCGAATCACTTCGTCGGCGTCGGCTTTGCTCAGGCCTTCAGGCCGACAGATGCGGATGTTGTAGTTGAGGTACTTCTCGATCGGCGAGGCGGTTACGCCAAACCCCTCCACCGCCTCGACCAGCAGGTGTGATGCGCGGTCGCCGAACTTCGCGCGTGCCCACTCCGCCTGTTCGGGTGTGCCTTTCAGCAAGGCATCGCCGATGTAGAGCGCGCAATGCGACCAGCAACTCTGCGTGAGGTAGCGGATCACCTGGCTGATGCGCTGGTCGCCTTCGACGAGTAGGACATCGCCCTTGTGCAGGGTTCGCTCGAGCAGGTGCAGGTCATTGGGAACGCGCACCACGTAGTTGTCGAGCGGTTTCGTCAGCAGCTTTGCGCACTCGCCAATGAACCGTCTACGGGCTCTGGTAACGGTCAGTCCAAGCATCAGAATCGGTCTCAGTCAGTATTAGCGAGGCGGATTCTAGCGGGCAGATTCCGCCTAAGTCCACGGCAATTTGGTGGTTTGGAGCGACCGGGCGCTCCGGATGCGTGGCATCGGAAAAGGCGTCGGGCTACGATGCCCCGCATGTCGGAACACCGGGCCCGCATCGAATGGCGGCACGTCGGAGGCGAGTTCAGCTACGACAAATACAGCCGCAACCACACGTGGACCTTTCCGAATGGCAGCGTGGTCGAAGCGTCGTCGGCCCCGGCTTTTCTCGGCGACGGTGAGCGCGTCGACCCGGAGGAGGCCTTCGTCGCAGCGGTCTCGAGCTGTCACATGCTAACTTTCCTCGCCGTCGCGGCCCGCAAGCGAATCACGGTTCTGTCCTACGCGGACGAGGCGGTCGGCCGGCTCGACAAGAATGCCCTCGGCAAGCTGGCCGTCACCGAAGTCGATCTCCATCCACGCGTCGTCTTCGCGAACGACCCTCCGACCTCTCGCACGGTGGCCTCGCTGCACGAGATCGCGCATCGCGAGTGCTTCATCGCCAATTCGGTGCACACTCGCATCCGGGTCGTCGACGACGGCGAACCCGGCGCCGCTTGATGCTGGTATCGGCGATCATTCCGACCCGCGACCGGGCTGCCTCGGTGGTGCGGGCGGTTGCGTCGGCTTTGGCGCAGAGCGACGTCGAGATCGAAGTGATCGTCGTCGACGACGGCTCTACCGACGACACGGAAGAGCAGCTCGGCCGCTTTGGCGATCGCATTCGTTATTGGAGGCGCGAGCACGCGGGAGTCTCGGCGGCGCGCAACCACGGTGCGAGTGTGGCGAAAGGGGATTGGCTCGCGTTCCTCGATTCCGACGACGAATGGCTGCCGGACAAGACGCGCGCCCAGCTAGAGCTGCATCGCCGCGAGCCGGCGTTGGATGCGTCGCAGACCGGCGAGCTGTGGATCCGCAATGGCGTGCGCGTCAACGCCTGTAAGCACCACGCGAAGCCGCGCGGCGACATCTTCGCCGCCAGCCTCGAGCGCTGTCTGGTGTCGCCGTCGGCGGTCATGTTGCGCCGGTCGACCTTCGCCGACGCCGGCGGGTTCGACGAGCGACTGCCGGTTTGCGAAGACTACGATCTCTGGCTGCGCCTCAGCCGCAGAATGCCGTTCGGCCTCGTCGACCAACCGTTGATGATCAAGCACGGCGGCCACGCTGATCAGCTCTCGGCGCGCTATTGGGGCATGGATCGCTTTCGCGTCGAATCCCTGACTCGGCTGCTCACCGGCGAGCTGAGCGACGAGCAGCGCCGCGCGGCGATCCATGTACTGACGGCAAAGTGCCGCATTCTGGCGAATGGGGCGCGTCGCCGCGGGCGCGACGGCGAAGCGGAGCGATACGAGGATATCGCGGCGCGGTTCGGCGATGCTTGACCTCGACGCCTACGCCGCGGAGCGGCGCCTGCGCGACGCGACCGTTGCCCGCGTGCGCGCCCTCGGTGCCGACGGGTGCGCGGCCGTGCTGGAGGTCGCGGCGCCGCTGGGGATGAACGACAACCACCTGCGCGACATGCTCGACCTGGTCGAGGATATCGCGGCGCGCCGTTGCACCGACGTGTCAGCGGTGTTGCGGGATGCGACGGTCGCTGGTGCGTTGCGCGGAGAAGGAGGACGCTCGGATCGGATCCGCGCATTGAAGGCCTGCCTGCGCCGGCTTCGCTACCCCCAACTGAGCGCGGCGTTGGACCGAATCGCGGCGCGGCGACAAGAGATGGGATTGCCGGCCGGTGTTGCGCTGGACCTGCCGGAGAATCTCGAAGGCGACGAGGTGACCGTCACCGTGCGCGCCGCGTCTCCGGCACAGTTGCGAAGTCGTGTCGCGTCCCTGGCGCGGGCGCTCGACGGCGATGGGATCGACGCGATCTTCGCGATCTGGCAGGAGGCGGAGGGATGACGTTCCGCCCGGCGGAAATCTGGGTCGAGCGCGGTGTCGAGGAGAGCCGCGTTGCCCGCGAGACGCGATCGCGCTGCAGCGGTGCGCCGGTGCGCTCGTTCGCCGATGGCGAGCTGCCGCCGCCGGCGAGTTTTGCCGAAGCCAAGACGGCGCTCGTTCTCAGGCGCCATCGCGGCGGCTTTCTGCAGCATTGTCCGGCCGGGACGGCTGGGATGGTCTGCTGCAACTACCTGGTCGTCAATTTCGCCAGCAACTGTCCCTACGATTGCTCGTACTGCTTCCTTCAAGATTATCTGGCCGACAATCCGCGCCTGACCGCGTTCACCAACGTCGAGGACGGTCTCGACGAGATCGCCGGCGTTCTCGACATGCATCCGCACAAGCAGTTTCGCATCGGCACCGGCGAGCTCGCCGACAGTCTGGCACTCGACCCGGTGACCGGTCTGAGCCGACTGTTGGTGCCCTTCTTTGCCGCTCGCGACAACGCCGTCCTCGAGCTGAAGACCAAGAGCGCGTGCGTAGCCGATCTGCTCGACCTCGAGCCGCGCGGCCGTGTCGTGGTGAGCTGGTCGCTCAATCCGGATTCGGTGGCGGCCGAGGAATACGGCACCGCGTCGATCGCGGAGAGACTGAGCGCGGCGTCGCGCGTGCTCGCGGCCGGCTACAAGGTCGCGTTTCACCTCGACCCGATCGTCGAGCACGAAGGGTGGCAGGAGGCCTACGACCGGCTGCTCGACGACGTGTTCGAAGCGGTCGATGTCGCCGCGATTGCTTGGTTCAGCCTCGGAGCGCTGCGTATGACGCCGGGGTTGCAACGCGCGGTGCGCGCTCGAGCGCTACCGGCGCGCCATGCGCTCGGCGCCGAGCTGGTCCCCGGCGCGGACGGCAAGATGCGCGTCTGGCGCGGCCTGCGGGTGCGCATGTACCGCCATCTGGTCGAGCGGATCCGCGCCGCGGCGCCGCGCGCGCCGCTCTATCTGTGCATGGAGACTCCGGGCGTCTGGCAGAAAGCGATGCGGGAGGTACCGACCGATCGAGAGCTCGGAATCCGCATCGCCGCCGGGGCTCGCTGGTGACGACGGTGGCACACGCCAGTGATAAAGCGATCGGCATCTTCGACTCCGGCATCGGCGGTCTGACGGTCGCGAAAGCGATCGGTGAGGCCCTGCCGAGCGAGAACCTCGTCTATCTCGGCGACACCGGGCGCTACCCGTACGGCACCAAGTCGGCCGACGTGGTGCAGCGATACTCGGAAGAGAATGCCCGCTTCCTCGTCGACAAGGGCATCAAGCTGATGGTCGTCGCCTGCAACACCGCCAGTGCCGTCGCTCTCGAAGCATTGCGCGATGTGGTCGACGTGCCGGTCATCGGCGTCATCGAGCCGGGCGCCGCCGCCGCGGTCGAGGCGACGCACAACCGCAAGGTCGGTGTCATCGGCACCGATGCGACGATCCGCAGCGGCGCGTACACGCGCGCTCTGCGCGCCGTGCGCTCCGACCTCGAGATATACACGCGCGCTTGTCCGCTTTTCGTGCCGCTCGCCGAAGAGGGTTGGGTCGACAACGAGGTGGCACGCGAGACGGCCGGCATCTACCTGGCAAGCCTGCGCAACAGCGGCATCGACACACTCGTCCTCGGTTGCACGCATTACCCGTTGTTGCGCACGGTCATCGGCCGGGTCCTCGGCGAAAGCGTCCGCCTGATCGATTCGGCCGAAGCAACCGCGGCGGCGGTGGGCGTCGCGCTCGCGCAAGCGGGGCTCGCACGAGCTGCGGGTCGAAGCGCCAGTTCTTTCTTCGTAACCGACGCACCCGACCGCTTCATCAAGGTCGGAGCGCGGTTCCTCGGAAGCCAGGTCGACTCGGCGGTCCAGATCGAGCGCTGAACGCAGCTCCGCTCAGCCTTGGACAGCGGTTGAAGCGGCGGCGTCGCGGTTGGCGCGCTTGCGCCAACCCCACCAGAGGAAGGCAGGAGGCGCCGTCAGGAGTGTCGGCAATACCGAACGCAAAGGCTCTGGCGTTCCCCGAAGGGTATGGAGGAGCAGTGTGAGGCCGAGCGCGATTGACGACGGGACGATGAGCGCGAGCCCGAGAGCGAGTGGCCGATTGCTTACGCTGACGGCAATCGTTTCGCACAGCCGCGTGATGAACCCGGCTACGAAGAAGGTGTAGGTGGCCTGCTTGAGAGCCGCGGGCAGGGCCGCCAATGCGCCGTGCTGCAGGTTGATGCACCACACCGCTGTCCCGAGGAAGAGCGCGCCCTTCCAGGCCATGCCGTAGTCGATGTAGCGCGCACCGAAATTCTTGACCCGTGTGAAGTAGCCCACCTCGTCTGCCGCGTTGCCCTGCTAGCCTTCCGGATGGACGGCCGAGGGGTCGAGAAACTCGCGTTCGTAATCCGCGAAATCTCGCGATAGCGCGGTGGCGTCCAGGCCGAACTGCTCGGCGGTGTAGCGATGCTTGCGGCCCAGCGTCGTGCGGTGCCGAGCCTCCCTCTCCACATGCGAGCGGATTCGCGCGGGCATCTCGTCATGCCACGGCAGATCGAACCGGTCGTAGACGGATCGGACGGCGCCCACCGGATCTCGGCTCAGGTCGAGCATGCGAATGTCGAGGATCTGGCTGCTGGGGATGTGTTGCCTGGCGCGCATGGCGCGCTCCATGCCGATGCGGCAGTAGTCCTGAAAGAATCTGCCATGCCGGATCGGTTCGTAGTCGGCCGCGAACGGCTGAGCCATGATCGCCGACAGCGAACAGACCGATGGAATCGCCTTGGCGGCGGCTCGGTGCGTGTGAATGATGCGCGCGTCGGGGAACGCCTTGATCAGGTCGTCGAGAAACCAGAGATGCTGCGGGCACTTCATGATCCACTGCCGTCCCGGCCGCTGATCGGCGAGGATCTGATACTGCAGCCGCAAGTCGCGATAAGCCTCGGACTGATCGGTTTCCAGGAGATGTCTCGCGTAGCGATAGCCGAGCCACCCCATGATCTGCTGGACGAAGAAGGCCGAGTTGGCGAGCAGGAAGAAGCACTCCTCGGGGCCGTCGGCGCGCAGCTCGTGGGCGTATTTCTGATCGGGTCCGAGAAGATCCGCGAATTTCCAGGTCAGAGCCATGCGCCAACGGCGGCGGCGGCGGTCGCGCGCCGGGTCCCGATGCTGGGGCAGGGGATAGCAGAGCTCCCAGCACCAGGGAGCGCGATGGGCGGGATCGAGGCCGAGAAGATTGTGGAGATTCGTCGTCGCCGTCCGGTACCACCCGGTGATGAAAATGGGCTTGGCGATCTCGATCTCGGCGACGTGTGGCCGCCGTTTGACGTACTCGACGACGCGCAAGCGATTGACCGTGTGCCAGTTGTAGATGATCGAAGCCGCCATGCGCCCGACCGGCGTGAGGCGCGTGTCCGCCTCTGCGAACCCGATCGCGGCGCGGAGCTGTCGAAGGTAGTTGTCGCTGCCCCAATCGCTGCTTCGCGCGCGGCGCTCGGCGTTGGCGATGATGGTGTCGAAGTCGAGATCGCCGAACCGCAGGCCGGTCAGGTTCGCCAGTCGGTTGATCGATCGAGCCGTCCAACTGGGCCGGTGCACGATAGCGGCGTCGTCGACCGCCCCCCCGGTGGAAAGAGGCCTCGCCACCACTTCGTCGGTCGTCATCGCGCTCTGAGCGTGATCGATGGGCACGGCGGGACTGTCGATGTCAGATGCGGGCATCCCCCGCAAGTAGCCGCCCCCCGAGTATGGCCGGAGACCGCCCGGCACCCACTGTATGGCCCCTATCGAGCATGCTACTGTCCGCCGGTTTGATCGCGTCGAACGTATCTCCCGCAGCGGTCTAGCTTGGGAGACGCAGCCGGTGTCCTCGCCCGGTCGGACCACAGCTAAACCTCGCAGAGGCCAGTTGAGGATGAGAGTTTCGTGACCGGACCAGATGAGAGCGAACGGGCGCCGGCGAACTTCGTCGTTCGCGCCCTGACGACGTGGGTCGCAACCGTCGTCCGTCATCCGGTCGCGACTCTACTGCTGGTGGCGGCGCTGACCGCTGCGTCGCTGTTTCACTCCTCCAGGACCGTTCGAATGAACTCGGACGTGTCGACCCTGCTCAGTCAGGAAGAACCCTTCCGGCGGGACTACAACGACTACGTCGCCGCCTTTCCCCAGCTCGCCGACACGACGTTGATCGTCGTGACGTCCAACTCCCTCGATCAGGCAAACGACGCCATCGTGCGCTTGCGGGATGCGCTGGCGCAGCGACCGGATCTGATTGCCACGGTGTACGCGCCGGGGTCGGAGGAGTTCTTCCGCGATCACGCCCTCTTGTACCTCGATCCGCAGGCGCTCAACCGTGTCATCGAAGGCCTGGCGGAGGCGCAGCCCGCATTGGCGGCACTGGCGGTCGACGAGAGTTTGCGCGGTCTGTTCGGACAGCTCGAAGTCGCACTGGACAACCTCGAAGACGGCGAGGCTGCACCCGGTGTCGTGCGGTTGGCGGACCTGGTGAGCGGTGCCGCCGAGAGTCTGCTCGCCGGCAAGCCGCGCAAGATCGCCTGGGCGGACGAGTTCGTACGCAACGACGGAGAGATCTACCGCCTCCTGATCGTGCAGGGACAAACGGACTTCGACGAGCGAATCCCCAGCCGCCGCCTGATCGACGGCATCCGCGAGGTCGTCAAGGAGTTGGGCCTCACCGCGGACAGCGATGTGCGCGTGCGACTGACCGGTACCGTGCCACTGCTGCACGACGAGCAGGTGGCTTTGCAGCAAGGGCTGACGCTCGCGGTTCTGATCTCGGTCGTCTTGTTGACGGCGCTGCTCTACTTCGGGGTGCGCTCCCTGCCGATCATTGCCGGCACCCTTGCGAGCATACTGGTCAGCCTGACCTGGACCACCTCGTTCGCGATGATCGCGGTCGGCGAGTTCAACGTCATCTCGGCCGCCTTCGCGGTACTGCTCATCGGCTTGGGGGACGACTTCGCGCTGCACGTCGGGCTGAGATGCGAAGACGAGAGCCGCCGCGGTACTCCCGTGCGCACTACCTTGGTGCGCGCCGCCGCGGGCGTGGGCGGCGCCATCTCCTTGTGCGCCCTGACCTCGGCGATCGGTTTTCTTTCCTACGTGCCGACGCGCTACCACGCCCTAGCCGATCTGGGCATCATCTCCGCGGGGGGGATGTTCATCTCCCTCATCGTGAGCTTTACCGTGTTTCCGGCGGTGCTCGCCTTGATTCCATCGTGGTCGGCGCGCGACGGCGAGACCAACGTCACGTCTTCACTGATCGACCAACTGCCGATGCGTTACCCGGGCGCCGTCATCGCCGTCAGTGCCGTGCTGACGGTTGCGGCCATCGCGGCCACCTCGCAGGTCAGATTCGACTTCAGCAATCTGAGCATGCGCGATCCCGAGTCGGAGTCGATGACGACCCTGCGGGACGTGCAGGCCCAGGGTTTCGCGACCGACTACGCCGCGATCGTGCTTGCCCCGGATCTAGCTTCCAGCGTCGAACTGGGTGCGCGGCTGGCGGCCCTGCCGCAGGTGGCTTCGGTGGAGACGCCTTTCGATCACGTTCCCGCCGACCAGGCGGCCAAGCTCGAGCTCATCGACGACGCGGCGTTCTTCCTCGAGCCAGCTCTCTATCCGACCTTCGAAAAGACTCCGCCGGATGCAAGCGAGCGGCTTGCCGCTCTGACGACACTGAAGGACCGAATTGCCGCTCTGCCGCCGCAGCGCGGCGACGCGGTCGCGCAGCAAGCGATACGACGCCTCGGACAGGCACTCGAGGGCGTCGCCGGCGGAGCCGATCCGATGGGCCGCGTCGGCGAGCTGGAGTCGCTCGTCATCTCCGACCTGGGCACACGCATGGACTGGTTGCGCGAAGCACTGGAGGTAGAGCCGATCGAGTTTGCGGATCTGCCGGAGGGGGTGCGCACTCGTCTGGTTGCCGCCGACGGTCGCGCCCGCATCGCGGTCGTGCCGCGCGGCGACATGAGCGACGTCGACGAGCTGAGCTCGTTCGCCGCGGCGGTCGCCACGATCGCGCCGCATGCAACGGGGCGCCCGGCGGTGGAAATGGGAATCGGCGGCCTCGTCGTAGCCAGCTTCCAGCTCGCGATCGTACTCGCGCTTTCGATGGTCAGCGTGCTCTTGCTGGTCGTGTTGAGGGACGTGGCGGATGCGCTGATGCTGCTGATTCCCATCACGATGGCGGCGTTGTTCACGACCGCGATCGGCGTGCTGATCGGAATGCCGTTCAACATGTCCAACGTGGTCGTCATTCCTCTCGTTCTGGGATTGGGAGTCGATACGGGGATTCATCTGGTCCTGCGGTTTCGCGAGAGCGGCTCCATGGCCGAGATGGTCGCGTCGAGCACTCCGCGCGCGGCGGTCTTGAGCGCGCTGACGACGCTGGCCGCGTACAGCTCACTCTCTGTGTCGGGTCACCTCGGGATGCGCAGCCTGGGAGTGCTGCTGTCGATCGCGATGGTTTGCCTAATGTTTACATCGCTGATCGTATTGCCGGCGGTGATCGTCGCGCGACAGAAGTGGGTTGATCGGGGGAAGAAGGGGCAAACGTGGGTTGCGGGAGCGAAACGAGACGCGGCGTGAAGTTCAGCGGTTGGAGATCGGCGGGATCGTTGCGGTCGGCTCGTCGAAGGTGGTCCTGGGCGGTTGCGATGGTGCTGGCGACTGGGTCGGCGGCGTCCGGCGGTGTGGATTCGGCGGTCGAATCGTCCGGAGTCGCGGCGCCCACGGCGGTGGCTGCAGCAGTCGCTTGCGACGGTGTAGCGCCGCAGTCCGCGTCCTGTGTCATCGAGTCGTTGCATCGACTGCTGGCGAAGGTCACCGCCGGCCCGGAGTTGTCGTTCGAAGAGCGATGCGACGCGCTGACTCCCGGCGTGGTCGCTGCGTTCGACGTTGATTTCATGGCCTTGAAGTCCCTCGGCCCGCACGGTGGGAAGCTGAGCGACGCCGACCGCCGGCGCTGGGTGGATGCGTTCGCACGGTTCACGGCCGCCACGTACGCGCGCCGCCTCGGCGGATCGCGAGGACGGGGGTTCGAGATTCTCGAAGAGAGGCCGGCCCGCAAGGACACCGTTCTAGTGCGGGGGCAGGTGGTTGGCTCGGATAAAGCGCCCGTTTCCATCGACTATCGGATGCACCAGGTGGGCGGCGCTTGGAAGATCGTCGACGTGTACGCCAACGGAACGATCAGTCAGCTCGCCCTGCGCCGCGCCGAGGTCGCTTCGCTGCTGGATAAGATGAGCTTCGAAGAGGCCGTGGTCTACGTCGAGGACGTCGCCAAGGTCCCCTGACCAGCGCCTCCCGGCGTCGCGGCTGTCTGCAGCGTGGGCACTCGGGCGCACCCGCCCGCATCCTGGTTTCCGAGCCGCCAACCTCAGGGATGCGGGTTGATCTTTAGGTCCTGCGGGGGCAGCATTGGCGATTGTTTCGGGATCGCGCTGCTGCCGTCGGATGGGAACCGACTCCAGCGCTCTCCGCGCCTCCCGGCTGCGACAGGAGACTCATGAATCGGATGGTGTTGGGTGCGCTGGCTGGCGTTCCGGCGGGCGCATTGGTGGCGGCGGGCATCGGTGCGTACCTGCTCGGTGGGTTCGACGTTCAGGTGCTCTTGCCCTACCTCGTCGGCGGCGGCGTCTTCGGTCTGATCGTCGGGGCGATCGCGGGCGATCCGAAGAAGGTGATCGGCAGCAAGAACGAACGCGAGATCAAGCGCATGCGGCCGATCGTGCAGCAGATCAACGCGCTCGAGGAAGGCGTGACCGCGCTGTCGGACGGCGAGTTGCGCGACCGCACGGAAGCGTTTCGGGCCACCGTGCGGCAGGCGACACAGGCCGAGCGAGACGAGCTCGAAAAGCTGCGCGGCGAGGTCGCCGAGGCACATCGGCAAGGAACGGATGCGGCCGACGACCTGCGCGAGCGGATCAAAGCCCAGGAGAAGCAGGTCTACGAAGAGGAGAATCGCGCTCTCACCGACATCTTGCCGGAAGCGTTTGCCTGCGTGAGGGAGGCGTCGCGCCGCACCATCGGCTTGCGCCATTACGACGTCCAGTTGCTCGGCGGCATGGTCCTGCACAAGGGCAAGATTTCCGAGATGAAGACCGGCGAGGGCAAGACTCTGGTGGCTACCTTGCCGGTGTACCTCAATTCACTGGGCGAACGCAGCGTTCACCTGATCACCGTCAACGACTATCTGGCCCGTCGCGACGTCCAGTGGATGGGTCCGGTCTACCACGCTCTGGGTCTCACCGTTTCGGCGATCGTGCACGACCAGAGTTTTCAGTTCGACCCGTCGTACGTGGTCAAGGACTACCGGATGCTCAACCTGCGCCCGGTCGAGCGCCAGCAGGCGTACGCTTGCGACGTCGTGTACGGCACCAATCACGAGTTCGGATTCGACTACCTGCGCGACAACATGAAGTTCTCACTCGAGGACTATGTCCAGCGGGAGCTGACGTTCGCCATCGTCGACGAGGTGGACAACATCCTGATCGACGAAGCGCGCACTCCGCTGATCATCTCTGGGCCCGCCGAGCAGTCCACCGACAAGTACTACCAGATCAACCGCATCATCCCGCGGCTGCGTCTCGGGGCTACGACGGTGGGCGACGTGCGCGCCGAGGATCGCGCCGCGATCGACGCACAGGGCGACTACACCGTCGACGAGAAGGCCAAGGCGGTCACTCTGACCGAGTCGGGAGTGGCCAAAGTCGAGCGCATGTTGAGCATCTCGAATCTCTACGATCCGGCGCAGATCGACATCCTCCACCACGTCAACCAGGCTCTGCGCGCGCACGCGTTGTTCAAGCGCGACGTCGACTACGTCGTCAAAGATGGCCAGGTGGTGATCGTAGACGAGTTCACCGGCCGGCTGATGCCCGGCCGGCGCTGGTCGGACGGCCTTCACCAGGCGGTCGAAGCAAAGGAAGGCGTCAAGATCGAGCGCGAGAATCAGACGCTCGCGACCATCACGTTGCAGAACTATTTCCGCATGTACCGCAAGCTTGCCGGCATGACCGGGACGGCGGACACCGAGGCGGCGGAGTTCAAGAAGATCTACGACCTGGACGTGGTCGTCATCCCGGCCAACCGCCCGACGGCCCGCAAGGATCATCCCGATGTCGTCTACAAGACCGAGCGGGAGAAGTTCGACGCTGTGGTGCGGGAGATTGTCGAGTGCCACGAGCGGCAGCAGCCGGTCCTCGTCGGCACCATTTCGGTCGAGAAGTCGGAAGTGCTGGGCCGCCTGCTGAAGAAGGAGAAGATCAAGCACAACGTCCTGAACGCCATCAACCACGAAGCCGAGGCGAACATCATCGCCCAGGCCGGACGACAGGGCGCGGTCACGATTGCCACCAACATGGCCGGTCGCGGCACGGACATCCTGCTCGGCGGCAATCCGGAGTTTCTGGCTCGCTCGGAGATGGAGAACGAATGGGTCAAGCGTTCTTCGAAGTCGCCTCAAGCATCCATGCGCTACGAAGATGTGCTGGCGAACCTGCGCGGAGAGTTCGATGACGCGCTGGAGCGGGCGCGCGCCGAGTACGAACCGCTCTGGGCACCGCTCGAGGACGCCCAGGCGACCGCGTTGGAAGAAGTCACCGCGGCGCATCGCAGTCACCTTGAAGCGGCCTTTTGGAGCTCCCGGCGAGCGTACGTGAGCGGCAATTCCGCGCTCGGCGCCGACCCGTCGGTTGCCGAGCCGACCGCTTCGGCTGCCGAGGCATACGCGGCTGCCATGGAAGAGATCGATCACGTCACGGGCCCGCATTTCGGCGAAGAGGGCCAGTTGCGGTTTCGGCGGACCCTCGACGACCTGTGCGTCGCACTGCGCGAGAGCGGTAGCAACGGCGACGTGCCCAAGGCGCGCCTGCAACGCGCCGAAGCTGCATTCGAACGGGCGCGCCTCGAGTACGAGCGCGCCTTGGGCGGTGTGCTGGGCGGCGACAACGATCTCGACCCGGAAGCTACGCGGGTGGCGTTCGTCGAAGCGGAGCAGCGTTTCCGCGCGGCCGAAGAGGCCTACTCGCAGGCTCGTGAGCCGTATGACGAGGCAGTGACTGCGGCTCGCGTGGAGTATGAGCAGGAGCGCAAGAAGTACACCGCCGCGATCGAAGAGGTCCGAGAGCAGATGGAGGCTGCGCCGGACGAGTTGGGTGGGCGCTACCAAGAGATCCTCGCCAAGTACGAAGGCGTCTGTGCCGACGAGCGCGCCAAGGTCGTCGAGGCCGGCGGCTTGATGATCATCGGCACGGAGCGGCACGAGAGCCGGCGCATCGACAACCAGTTGCGCGGTCGCGCGGGCCGCCAGGGCGACCCGGGTGCGTCGCGATTCTACCTCTCCCTCGAGGACGATCTGCTGCGCATCTTCGGAGCCGATCGAATTCAAGGCCTGATGGAGCGGCTCGGTATGGAAGAGGGGGAGCCCATCGAGCACGGCATGATCACGCGTGCGATCGCCAACGCGCAGTCGAAGGTCGAAGCGCGCGACTTCGACGTCCGCAAACACCTGCTGGAATACGACGACGTCATGAACAAGCAGCGCGAGGTCATCTACGGCCAGCGCCGCGAGGTCCTGATGGGCGAGGCGCTCAAGGAACAAGCCCTGCACATGACCGATACGGTGGTCGACGAGTTGGTCGACACGTATGGCGAGCCGGAGACACCGAACCAACCGCTCGATTGGGGAGCGATCGACGACGCGTTGTTCAAGCAGTTCAATGTACGGCTCGACATCCCGGAGGAAGAGCGCGAGGAATTGCGCGGCGCGGCGCTGGCGGATTTCTTGAGCGAGCGGCTGCGACAGGTATACCAGGCGCGCGAGCAGGAGTTCGGCGATCCGGTGATGCGGCAGATCGAGAAGGTCTTCATGCTGCAGACCATCGACCAGTTGTGGAAGGACCATCTGCTGTCGATGGACCACCTCAAGGAAGGAATCGGACTGCGCGGGTACGCGCAGAAGAACCCACTCCAGGAATACAAGAAGGAAGGGTTCTCGATGTTCGAGGACATGATCAATCGCGTCCACCAGGAGACGGTGCAGAAACTGTTCACTGTGCAGGTGTCGCGCGAGGAGGACCTCGAGCGCCTCGAAGCGCGCCGGCGCCAGCAGCAGGCGGCCCAGGTGGTTACGTCCGGGGGCGGCGGGGTGCCCGCGGCGGCAGGTGCGCCGCGTCCGGCGCCACGCGTCGTCACGCAGCGCCGGGACGCGGACAAGGTCGGCCGCAACGACCCCTGTCCGTGCGGCAGCGGCAAGAAGTACAAGAAGTGCCACGGCGCGTGAGGCGGCTCGCGCAACGGGTCAGGCGGCTGAGCCCTCGGGGCTCGACTCGGTCGGTGGAGGGGTGATGAAGGTGTCGGTGCGCAAGCGACGCGTGGTTGTTCCGGGCTTCCGTTTCGGCGGCGTGGCGTGCGGCTTGAAGCAGAGCGGTAAACGCGACGTCGCGCTCATCGTATCCGAGCGGCCGGCGACGGCGGTCGGTGTATTCACCACCAATCGCGTCAAGGCAGCTCCCGTCCTGCTCGGGCAGAAGCGGATCGCCGACGGGCTGGTGCAGGCGATTCTGGTCAACAGCGGCAACGCCAACGCGTACACCGGACGCGACGGTGTTGCGGTCGCCAGGTTGATGACTCGCCGGGTCGGCCGGCGGTTGGGAATCGACGAGCGCCTGATCATCCCGTCGTCCACGGGACGGATCGGTTGTCAGATGCCGCGCGAGCGCGTGCTCGCGGGAGTCGATGGAGCCTGTGACGATCTGTCCGACGACGGCTTTCACCGCGCCTTGGAAGGGATCATGACCACGGACGCCTTCCCGAAGTACGCGGTGGAGACGTTCGACGCCGGAAGGCAGCGCATCACGCTCGCGGGCATGGCAAAGGGCGCCGGTATGATCGCTCCCGACATGGCGACGATGCTGTCGTACGTGTTGACCGACGCCGATGTGTCGCGCGCCGCGCTGCGCAAGGCGATGGAGTCGGCGCTGCCGGGGACGTTCAACGCCATCGTCGTCGACGGTGACATGAGCACGAACGACACCCTCTTGGTGCTCGCCAACGGCATGGCGGGCAACCGCCGCATCGATCTCGCCTCCAGGTCGTTTGCCCCATTCGCCGCGGCCCTGGCGGCGGTGATGCGCAAGTTGGCGCGTATGATCGTCAAGGACGGCGAAGGTGCGACGAAGCTGGTTGACGTGGTCGTGCGCGGGGCACGCAACGACGCCGACGCGGCGCGTGTCGCCGATACCATTGCCCGATCGCCGCTCTGCAAGACGGCTTTTTACGGCGCCGATCCCTATGCCGGCCGCATTGTGTGCGCCGCGGGATACAGCGGCGCGCGCTTTGATCCCGGGAAGCTCGATGTCTTTCTCGACGACGTTCAGGTCGTGGCGCGCGGCAACGAGATCGTCGGGACGGTGGAAAAGCGGGCGAGCCGCGTCACGGCGCGGCCGGAGTTTACCGTCCGCCTCGAGCTGCACGCCGGACGCGGTTCGGCGATGCGCATGACGAGCGACCTGACGGTCGACTACGTGCGCTTCAACTCCGACTACCGGACATGAGGTCACACCGGTCGGAGTTCGATCCGGCTGCTTCGTCTACAATTCGAGCTGGCAGGTCGGACTGCAGCCGTCGCCTGCGGTGAGGTTGCCGTCGTCGCATCGCTCGGGGGTTTCGCGCATGCCGTTGCCGCACACGAAGGCGGGGCACTCATAGGCGACGACCGGATAGGTGCGCACCGCCAGGCAGGCAGAGCGGCTGGCGACCAACTCGATCGCTGCCATCGGCGTCATGCGGTACAGCGCTTGAAAGTCCTCGCTGCTGCATTGCGCCAGCAGCGCCGCGTGCAGGGATTCGTTCGCAGTTGCGATCTTGGCGTCGGCTTCGTCCACGTCGGCGGTCTTGACGCGGGGCGAGCGGCGGCGGTTGGCGATGCGGTCGAGAGCGCCGCGCCGCACGCGAAAGCCGTATCGGAAAGCCTTGGTGACGATGTCGGCGAACGCGCTGACGCACTGCTTCTGAACCGCGCTCAGGTTGGTGCCGTCGCTGCCCACGGCGAAGAACGGGTTGAACACCACGGAGACGCTCGCGGCTTCGAGCTCGCGGCAGAAGGTCACCACGTCGAACTGGACATCCTGAGCGTCCGAGAAAGAGAGCGTCGGAAGATTCGCGTCGCGGCAGGCAGGATCGATGTCGCCGCGAAAGACGTCCAAGCGCAGCTGTTCGATCGCGGCGTCCGCCGCGTCGTCGTCGCACGTGGCACCGTTCAACATCGCCAGATAGCAGTCGCGCCGGATCGACCAGGCGCCGAAGCCGCATCTGGCGGCGCCGTCTCCGACTTCGATCTGGCAGCGCGCGTCCTCGACGCGGAAATCGTCGCCCCAAAACGTCAACGGCACGGCGCCCTGGTGGGCGAGGACGGGCGACCCGATGAAGGCGAGGACGAGTCCGAAGTTTCGAATGAGCTTCGCCATGGTGTCGATTCGAGTCACGAATGCCGGTGCCTGGCGATGACGAGCGCGACGGGGGTTCTCTTCCCGTCGCGCTCGCTGCCGATCAGCCCTGCGCCTTGCCGGCCACCAATGGATCGATCATCTCCTTGAAGCCTTCGCTGGATCGGTTGCGCAGGAGCTTGCCGTTGACGAAGATCGTCGGTGTCCCGCGGACACCGGCCGTCCGCGCCATCCGCATGTCGTCGCGAACCTGCTTCTGCACTTCTTCCGACTTCATGTCGGCCTGAAACTTGTCCACGTCGAGCCCGAGTTGCTTGGCGTACTCGACCAGCTTGTCGTCCTGCAGGGCGCGCTGATTCTTGAAGAGGATCTCGTGCATCTCCCAGAACTTGCCCTGCTTCTGCGCGGCTACTGCCGCTTGTGCGGCGGGCATCGCCTGCGGATGGATCGATTCCAACGGGAAGTGCTTGTACACGAATCGCGTCTTTTCGGGGTACGCCTTCAGGGCTTCGTGGATGAGCGGTTCGGCGCGGGCGCAGAACGGACATTGGTAGTCGGAAAACTCGACGATCGTGATGGGGGCGTTCTCGGGACCCATGATCGGCGACCCGGCGACGGGTAGATCGTACTGCTTGTCTGGCTCAGGGCCGGTAGGGCGTTGCCGCGGCGGCGCCGGAGCCTGCGCCGTCTCGAGCTTTTTCTCCATGTCGTTCAACTTCGCGAGAATCTGCTTCTGCTGCTGACTGAGCTCGGCGAGCTCTTCCGAGTTGTCCGGCGGAGCGCAGCCCGCGGCGAGGACCAGAGCGAATGATAGCGCGGTGGAGAGCTTCCGAATGAGCATGCGTGACTCCTCTCGTGGGCACGATACTGGGGTTGGGTGACCGTCCATCTGTAGCCGTGGCGCCCAATTGTCTCAAGCAACGCGTGGAGATGGCCCCGCCTCCAAGGGATTGTGGGCGGCTCGCCGGGGTGAAGATCTGGAAGTTGGCGGTGCGCGGCGATAGCTTGCGCCGATGCGGGTGATCGCGGGAGTGGCGCGTGGCAGGCGCCTCAGGACGGTCGCGTCGCGCAAGGTTCGTCCTACTGCCGATCGCGTCAAGGAAGCGATGTTCTCGATGATCGAGAGCCGCGTAGCGCTGACCGGGGCAAGTGTTCTCGATCTGTATGCCGGTAGCGGCGCGCTCGGCATCGAGGCGCTGAGCCGTGGCGCTGCGTCGTGCACTTTCGTGGAGCGCGATCGGGATGTTTGTCGAGTTCTGCGCGCGAACCTCACCGCGTGCGGTTTCGAGCCAGCAGCCGAAATCCTGGCGTGCCCCGCGTCCGCGGCACTCGGGATCCTGGCTGAGCGCGGTCGCACGTTCGATGTCGTTCTTGCGGACGCGCCATACAAAGTCCGGGCCGCGAGTGAGATCGTGGCTGCGCTCGAGGGGAGCAGCGTGCTGGCTCCCGACTGCCTCGTTGCGATTGAGCATTCGCACGACGAGACCGTGGCCGAGGCTGGGCACCTGCGGTTGACCCGCGGGCGGCGCTATGGGAATACGGGCCTGTCTCTTCTATCCCTCGTGACGCCCCGGGAATCTGCTGCCGCCGTGACACGCAAGGCCGTATACGCCGGATCGTTCGATCCGATCACCAACGGACATCTGGACATCGTGAAACGGGCGCTGTGCTCGTTCGACCAGATCATCGTCGCCGTCGCGTTCAACGCGTCGAAGGATACGGCTCTGTTTTCGGTCGAGGAGCGTGTCGAGATGATCCGCGACGCACTCGCCGATGTCGCCGACCGCGTATTCGTCGATGCCTTCGACGGTTTGCTGGTCGAGTATTGTGAGCGCAATGGCGCCTGCGCCGTGATCCGCGGCCTTCGCGCCGTGACCGACTTCGAGTACGAGTTTCAGATGGCAATGATGAATCGCCACCTGAACCCGAGGGTCGAGACGTTCTTCATGACCGCGAGCGAATCCTATTTGTATACCGCCTCGCGTCTCATCAAAGAGGTGTCGCGGCTGGGCGGGGATGTGAGCGGCCTGATCCCACCCGACGTCGAGCGACGTCTCCAGAAGAAGTTCGCATCCTCCTGAGAAGATCGCCCCGGCAAGAGCCGGGACGGCTTCTGTCCCAAGGGTTTGTGCTGCGCGAGGTCCAACCGACCCAACCCTGCCCTGGCGGCGTTGCCGATTGTGGACGGCAGCCATGGTTGCAGTCGTATTGACACCCTAATGGGGCGCGTTTACGAAACTTGAGATGGTCTTTCCTGCTGAGGCGGCACGGCCCGGAAAGTCCGAGCTGATGAAGGCGCACGTCCTCGTGCGGCCTGGACAGCTCGAATTGCGGGAAATGCCGATTCCGCTTCCGGACGACGACGGAGTCGTCGTCCGCATCCGAGCAGCACTCACTTGCGGCACGGACTTGAAGACGTTCCTGCGCGGCCATCCCAAGTTCCAGATGCCGATGCTCTTTGGTCACGAGTTCGCCGGCGAGATCGCCCGCGTCGGGGCTGCCGTGACGAATTTGCGAGAAGGCGATCCCGTGATGGCGGCGCCGACCGCTCCGTGCGGAAAGTGCTATTACTGCGTGCGCGCCCAGGAAAATCTCTGCCCGGAAGTCATGCCGACGATGGTGCACGGCGCCTACGCGGAGTACATCAAGCTTCCCGGCGCCGTCGTCCGCGCCAATTTGTACGCCAAGCCGCAGGACCTGGCCTATAGCGAGGCAGCCCTGCTCGAGCCGCTCGCATGCGTCGAGCACGGCCTGTCGTTGGTCGCACCGCGACCTGACGACACTGTCGTCCTGATCGGTGGCGGCGCCATCACACTCTTGCACCTGTTGGCCCTGCGAGCGCGCGGTTGCGAGCGCGTCGTGGTCGTAGCGCGCAATCCGCGACGGGCGGACGAAGCGCGCCGCGTCGGCGCGTCCGCTGTATTGGATTGCGACGTCCGCGAAGCGCGCACGGCGGTATTCGATCTCACCGACGGCCGCGGTGCCGATCTCGTCATCGAGTGCACCGGTCAGCCGGCGGTGTGGGAAGCGGCGCCCAACCTGTCGCGGGTGGGCGGCCGGGTTGTCCTGTTCGGCGGCTGCGCCGCAGGGGCGGTGGTGCGCTTCGATGCGGCGCGTCTGCACTACGATCAGGTTCAGATCTTCAGCCCGTTCCACTTCACGCCGCGTGACGTGAAACGCGCCTTCGAGCTGCTGGCCAGCCGCGCTGTGTCCGGCAAGCCGTTGATTGCCGGGGAGTTGCCGCTCGCGGATCTGCCCCTCGCCTTCGACAGGCTGAAGGCGGGTGGCGGGCCCAAGTACGCAATCGTCCCCGGAGCGCGATGAGGGCGGCCGCTCGATGAGGGTGGCACGCCTCTACGACTTCCTCGACGTCCGGATCGAGGAAGTCGAGCGTCCACGGATCGGTCCGGGCGAGGCGCTGGTTCGCACCCGGGCCTGTGGGATCTGCTCCGGCGACGTCGTTGCGTGGTACATCCGACGCAAGGCGCCGTTGGTGTTCGGCCACGAGCCTGTCGGCGAGATCGTGGAGGTCGGTGCTGGCGTCGAGGCGTTTCGGCCGGGCGATCGCGTCTTCGTCCATCATCACGCACCGTGCTTCGAATGTGCGCTCTGCCGCCGCGGGGAGTATGTCCAGTGTCCGACGTGGAAGAAATCGCACATCGATCCGGGAGGAATGGCGGAGTTCTTTCGCGTGCCGGCGACCAATCTGGCCGACACGCTGCGCCTGCCCGATCATGTGAGCGACGAGGACGGCGCGCTCGTCGAGCCTCTCGCTTGCGTCGTCAAATCGCTGGCGCGTGCGGGCGAGGTGCGGGACCGGTCGATCCTGGTGATCGGGCTGGGAGTGATGGGGCAGTTACACGTTGTTTTGGCGCGGCATTACGGAGCCCGGCGCGTGATCGCCGCCGACCTGGTCGCCCGCCGCTGCGAGCACGCGCGCGGGTTGGGAGCCGATCTCGTCATCGACGCCAGCAAGGATGATCTCGTCAGCGCCGTCGAAAGCGCCACGGAAGGGCAGGGTGCCGAGGTCGTCATCGTGGGACCGGCGACGGTTTCGGCCATCGAGCAGGGACTCGCTTGCGCCAGCCGGGGCGGCACCGTGGTGCAGTTCATGGGCACGCCGCCGGAAGAACGACTCGTGCTCTCTACTTTTGACTATTACTTTCGGGAGCTGCGCCTGATTCCCAGCTACTCATGCGGCCCCGACGACACGGCCTGTGCCCTCGATCTGATTGCCAGCGGTGCCGTGCGTGCCGACCAGGTGGTGACCCACCGCTTCCCATTGGCGCAGGCGGCAGCCGCGTACGCGGTGGCTGCCAACGATCGAAGCGCGATCAAGACTCTGATCACTTTCGATTGAGCACCTGGGATCCGGGCGGCACTGCACGGCGCTGGTAGCGCCCGCCGCCAGGGGTCACTCGGACGTGGCCTTCTGCTCCAGATGGATCGAGGCCGCGTCGGCCCGCTTGGCGGCTTCTTGAGCACTTGCGGCAGCGATCTCGGCTCGCCGAGCTGCCTCTTCGGAGCGCGTCGCGGCGTCGGCGCCGGAGCTGCATTCGCAGCGGTGTTTCCCCATCGTGCCGCACGCCGCCATCGAGACGGCGGCGGCGAGCACGACAGGTTTGACGATGTAACTGAAGCGCATCCGGAAAACGCGATGCGACTTCTACTTCTGCATCGTGCGGAAGAGAATCGCCTCGGCCTTTTGCGAGGCAGCGGCGGCGCGATCGGCCGACGCTTTGGCACTTCTGGCGGCGTCTTCGGCCTTTGCCGCAGCAGCGTTCGCCTTGGCGGCCGAGGCCTCGGTAGAGGCGGTGATCTGGTCGACGCGCTGTTGAGACGCGCTGTCGAGTTTAGCCGAGCACCCCACCGCGGTCATGATCGCAAGCGCGATCGACAGTCGCAGGACAGTGGACAAGCCCATGTTTAGAAGCTCCTTCCGCGCTTACTTGCGCAGCGACGATCCGAAGATCGACTCGGCCTTGCGGGCGGCTCGCTCGGCTGCCTCAGCCGAATCAGCGGCGCGCGCCGCTGCGCCACTCGCCTCGTCAGCGGCAGCCTGACACTTGTTGGCCGCTGCTTCCGCGCTGTTGGACGCAGCTTCGATCCGCGCCATCTGCTCGGGATCCAGCTTCGCGGTGCATCCAACGCCGAGGGCCGCGACGCCCGCGATCAAGATGGTGGTAAACCACGACTTCATTCCGTACCTCCTGCACCGCCACGGCGATGCGTCGCATAGACGGTTTCCGCCCATCGGATGACCGCCAAACGTTGTTATTGCGCGGCTTTATCTCACAATTTCCTGGAGACGGCAAGTGGGCCGCATGACGAAGGCGCCTTAGCGCGGCAGGGACAATCGCGTCGGGTTCTGGGGTAGCACTGTGTCCCGCGGCGACTCTGGCCGTGAGCCTACCACTCTCCTCAACCCCCAGCGCTCGGGCTGGGCGCCGTCAGGTTGGCCGAGCCAGATCCAACCGTGGCGACGGCTGTGCGGCGGCCGCCGGCTTTCGCGGCCCGCTGTCGGCTAGATCCTCGAGCGAGAGTCCCTCGAGCGCCGCATCGCCGGCCAGCCGTCGCCGCGCCAGGGCCGCATCGATCGCGGGCGGGCCGGGCCGCGGGGGCACCGTACCATTCTCGCCGCGCAGAATCGCGAGAAGCTCCGCCACCGCGATCGATCGAGGAGGTTTGGCCAGGGCGATGCCGCGCGGCCGCTCCGCGACCAGCAGGAAGCCTCCTTGAATCATGTGCTCGACGACGTCGTCGACGAAGGACGAAGGCAAGCCGCCGCGCACTGCGAGATCGGCGGGTTGCAGCGGCCGTTCGCCGCCCAAGTGCGCGCGCGCGAGGACTACGAGGAGCCTCAGGCCGTTGCGCTCCCGCGCCGCGACGGTGGTGTCGCGTAGCCGGCTCAGTACGTCGTGCGGGTACTGCCACGAATATCCGATCTCGGCCCCGATCAGGACGATCAACCAATTCGCATAGACCCACAGAAAGAACAGGATCAGGATCGCGAAGCTCGAGTAGATTGCGGTGTAGCTGGCCGAGCTTGCGACGAAGGCGGTGAAGGTCGAGCCGGCGAGCTTCCAGGCGATGCCGGTCGCGACACCGCCGACGGCTGCCGCATCCCAGGTGACGTACGTATTGGGCATGAAGCGGAGAAGGAGCGTAAATGCCAACGATAAGATGATGTACGGCAGGATCACGGTACCGAGCCAGGTCAACCGGGGAGCGAAGTCGAAGAACTCCCGCACCAGCGCGTGCTTCTCGGCGGATGCGATCAGCGCCAGCGCGGAAAACACCAACACCGGGCCGATCAGGATCACGGTGAGGTAGTCGCGCGCCTTGCGCGACCAATCGCGCCCGCGCCGCGCTTGCCAGATGTGGTTGAGGGCGTGTTCGATCGAGCCGACCAGGGTCACGACTGTGTAGAAAAGTCCCGCCACTCCCACCGCGCCCAGCACTCCCACTTCCATGTGGCCGACGAACTCGGTGATCCTCGCGCTGAGGACCGCTCCCTCGCTGCCCAGCGGCGAGAAGCTCTTCGCGAGGAATGGTTGGACCTGATTGTGAATGCCGAACGCCTTGAGGACCGAGAAGGTGACCGCCAGCAGAGGGACCATCGACAGGATGGTCGTGTAGGTCAGGCTCATGGCGTGGATCGATATGTCGTCCTCGCTGTGCTTGCGCATGAAAGCGGCGGCGAAGGTCCTGATACGATCCAGAGTTTGCGGCGCTTGTTGCTCGTCGGAGTCCGCCCGTGTCTCGTGGCTCGATGGTGGCTCGCGCATCGTTCGTCTCTGGACGGTTCGTACAGCGTCGCGTTATCGGAGCGGTACTATACCGCCGCTCAGGGCTCCGGTGAAACGGACTGTTTTAACGGATTGTCGATTCGACGCCCGCGTCAGCGGGGTCGCGCGCCTGCAGCGAGATCGATCTCGAGCCGTCCGAGCTGCTCCCGATGCCCAACCGGTTTGCCGTCGAGTCGAACCGATAAGCCTTCGGGGAACCCTTCGTAGTGCGGCGGACCGTCTCCGGGGCGATCCCACACGATGGTCAGGTCGCGACCGCGATGGCGCAGCCCATGCACCGCGAAATAGTCCCAGTCGCTTGCGAGGGGATCTATCTCCAGGACGTCGTCCGCTCTCGGCACCAGGCCGATCGCGCCCTCGACGACGAGGCTCAGCCACATCGAGTGGAAGTCGTGCGAGATGTCGGACGGCTTGGGCCGCGGCTCGCGGGCGTACGGCTCCCACTGCGAGTAGTACTCGTGGGCGTTTGGTCGCCAGGTCGGGTCGTTGGGATGCACGCCCGGGTAGATCAAGTCGTTGTAGCGGCGCAGTAGCTCCATGAAATGGTCGCCCGTGACGAGCGGCTGCTCGTAGTCGCGGATCGCCTGCAGCACTGTGCGTCCACCCATGCTGATCGGATGCGGCGCGATGTTGCGGGTCAAGCCGTCCATCTCCCAGCTCCAGTCGCGATAGTGCGCTTGGCTGGTGATGACGGGTGGGAAGCGGGACCAGAATTCGGCTGGATCGACGAGATAGCGCAGAGCGCGAGTGTAGTCGCCGCTGTCCGGGGCGAGGCCGGTAGCGAACGGAAACAAGCCGTGCAACTCGCGCAGTGGCGCCCGCGCGTCGTCCTCGGCGCGCTGCGCGTAGAAGAAGCCGGACTCGGGATCCCACAGTTTGGCGAGCGCGGCTTTGCGGATGCGTTCGGCGATGCCCCGAAATTCTTCGGCGAGGTCGTCGCGTCCCGCGGCCTCGGCCAGCTCGACCACGCCGACGGCGTTCGCATAGACGAAGCTCGCGAAGTCGACGCGTTCCATCGCCGGCGGCCGCGCTTGCTGGTCGAGGCGCGTACCGGCCCAGTACCACCACGACAGGATGTCGAGATCGTAGCCGGTGACTCTCGGCCGCGATCGCTCCGGCAGCGAGTCGCCGTCTTCGTCGTAAGCGGACAACCAGCCGCGTACGTCGTCGGCCATTCGCGGCAGCAATTCGGCGAGATCGGCAGCGGGGATCGGCTGCACACGGTTGAGCTCTGCGGCGGCTAGCACGGTCCAGTGGGAGTAAGTCTCATTCCAATAGGGGCTGCCGGGAGGGTCGACGATCGCGCCGTTGGCGATGCGATTGCGGTAGCCGTTGTGGAGCTGTGACAGCGCGTAACGCGGATCGCGCAGATAGGTCAGCTCTTTGATCTGAGCCGGAATCGCGAAGACGATCGGATTGTCGAAGCCGAGCTTTCCTTCGTAGAAGGCGAAATCGCGCAGGTCCTCGGTGGCGCCATCGCGCAGGTCGACCATGTGGAAGCGGACGATCCACCAGCGGTAATACCACATCTTTTTGAAGGCTGGGTCCGAGCAATCGAAGTAGGGGACGTTGTCGACGAACCAGCGATTGTACTCGCCGGCGTGCTCGACGAGGGCGGGAAGCGGCGGCTCGGATCCTCGCTCGTCGATCGCGAAGGCGATGGCGAGCGAAGCCGAAGACGTCGTGCCGTCGGCCGGCAACTTCAGCTCTCGGGAGAGATGGATCAGATCTCCAGGCAGGCGTTCGAAGCCGGGCGCTTCGAGATAGAGGAACAGCGGGTTGCCCTGGAATTGGCCGCCGCCGAGGAGGGGCGGCTTGGGCGGCACCGTCCCACCACCCGGCAGCCGTGGGTGGGGCACGACGGCCTCGAGCCGAAGTGTGTGCTCCTTGCCGTCGATCGAGCGCGCGTCGTACAGCGCGGCAGCCCGATCATCGTACGTGATGAGCTTGTGCTCCTGGATCGCGACGCCACCGAGGCGATAGTCGACCGTCGTGTGGCTGGGGAAGCGGCGGATCGAATACTGGTTGTCGTAGACGATTTGTGGAGCGCCATCGATCGAGAAGCTGACGTCGAAGAGCCGGCGCAGGCAGTAGCTCGAATGGATGAAGCAGAACTCTCCAGTCAACCCGATGGTGTGCTCCAACTCCCGATTCCATACTCGGCGCCCGGACGGGAAGAGCAGCTTGTCGTCGTCGAGCAGGAGAGCGTTGGCGATGTACGACGGCACGCCCTGGGGCGGGACGCGAAACACCTGGTGCCCGAGCATCGTGTCGACGTAGAACTTGCGGAAGCTCGGCTCGGCGCGCAGCTCGGGCTCCTCGAAGCGCAGCCATTCGGTGAAGATGTCGGGCGCGCTGGCAGTCGTCGCGGTCGGGGCGGCAAGCGATGCGGTCGGCTCCGCATCCGGCTTGGGGCTGCTTTCGCACGCGCCGACCGCCAACAACACGCAAGCGGCGAGCGTTTGCAGGATCAGATGCGAGCGTCGCCTGCGCGCTTGGCGGCCTTGCGTTGCTGGATCGGTTCGCTGCACAGGCTCGGCAGAATGCGCCAGAAGCAGCGCCGCGTAAAGTAGCGGCGCGTCGTCTTGACAACTGTGGCGAGTGCCCCGTAAGGCTGACCCGATTCAGTCATGTCTTGTTTGCGTTCTCGCGTTTCGAGAGCGCTGCCGATGGGAGGTTCGCATGGAGGCTCTACAGGGAATATTTCGCTGGGCTCACGTGGTCGCGGGCATCTTGTGGATAGGCCTTCTGTACTTCTTCAACTTCGTCAACTCCGGCTTCGCGCCGACCATGGACGGCGAGACGAAGAAGAAGGTCGTGCCGGAGCTGATGCCGCGCGCGCTCTACTGGTTCCGCTGGGGCGCCGCCTATACCTGGATCACCGGCGTCCTTCTCGTGCTGATGGTGTTCTACCACGGCGGCATCATGTTCGACGATCTCGGTGCGACCTGGAGCACGTTCGCCATCATCATGGTGGCGGTGACCTTCCTCGGCGTGTTCGTCTATGACCTGCTGGCCAGCACGGTGATGAAGCCGCTCAACATCGCCTTCGGCGCGGGACTGGCGTTGGTGCTGGTCGTGTTGGTTTTCTATTCGCAGGCGGGATTCACCTACCGTGCGATGGCCATTCACCTCGGGGCCTTGTTCGGCACCAACATGGCTTTCAACGTATGGTTCCGCATCTGGCCGGCGCAGCAGCGCATCATCACCGCGACGAAGAATGGCGAGGCGCCCAACGCCGACGATGTCGCGCTGGCCGGTCTGCGCTCGCGGCACAACACCTACATGTCCGTGCCGCTGGTGTTCACCATGCTGAACGCACACATGACCTGGCTGCCCGGCGGGCCGTTCGGCCTCGCCGTGGTCGTCCTGATCGGCTGGGGCGTGACGTATTGGCTCTACAGCAAGGCGGCTACCGTCAAGGGATTCTGATCGAGGGGCGCGCCGTCGCGTTCTGGCGACGGCGCGCCCTCACTTCCGCTTGGGTCCGAAATACCGGACTCGGGGCTCTAGTAGGCGATCTCGATCGTCACGGCTCCGCTGGCGGGAAGTGTGACGGCCTGTTCGCGAGTGCCCAGGGTCTCGTGCCAGGTGCCGACCACGTACTCACCCGGCGGAACCTCGCCGATCACGACCTGACCGTCGGGGCCGGTGATCCCGAAATAGGGATGCGGCAGCACCGACACCCAGGCGCTCATCCACGGGTGCACGTCGCAGCCGACGCGGATGCCGATCTCCGGCTTGTCGAAGTGCAGAGTTCGCTCGGCGCCTTTGCGGCTCATCATGAAGTTCCAGTCCTCGACCTCGTCGGGGCGACCGCGGACATTGTGAGCCTCGGGGTCGCTGTTCAAAAACTTTAGCGGCTGCCCCACCATCAGCGCCGTCACTCGCGGGTGGTACAGGCAGCCGCGTTGGTCGATGACGACGGCAGACTCGGGGTAGCGAAAGGCTTGGTTTTCGAGCCCGCCTTTGATGTAGACGAGGACGTTGGCCAGCTTGCCGTCGGCGACCTGCACAGGCTGTTCGTAGACGGGCTCGGCGTGCAACTCCGCACAAGCGCCCGCGGCCTTCATGTTGATCTCGATCGGCTCGGGGATGGTGCCGCCATAGGTCACCCTGGCGGTGATCGTCGCGGCGGTGGCGCGGTCGACGGGAGTGACGATCGGCTGCGGCGGTGGCTCGGAAGAGTCCGAGCAGCCGCTCTGGCCGAGGCACGCCGCGATGCCCAGGGCCGATGCCAGTGACAACGCGCGCAGCGAGCGCGCCGGCGTAGAGACGTTGTTGCGATACACGGCTCCCTCCTTTTGCGATTGCATCAGTGCGTATCACGCTGCCGGCGGCCTGTCAGGAAACCCGCGCCACTGGTTCGACAGGGGGTGCCAGAGGTGGGTCGGCGGGGTATAGTCCGCGTGATGTCTGAGCCGAACGACCCCGCCGCGGTCGAGCCGGCGAGCGACGGCGATCTCGAGTCGAGGCTGGACGCTCTCTCCGCTCGCCCCGGCGTCTACCTGCTCAAGGACCGCAAGGGGCGGGTCATCTACGTCGGCAAGGCAAAGAGTCTGCGGTCGCGCGTGCGGACGTATTTTCGCGGTGGCGACGAGCGCATGCAGATCGCCTTCCTGATGAAGCGGGTCACGACCTTCGAGACTCTGGTCACCGAGACGGAGAAGGAAGCGCTGATTCTCGAGAACAACCTCATCAAGCAGTACAAGCCGCGCTACAACTTGCGCCTCAAGGACGACAAGTCCTACGTCAGCGTCAAAGTCACTTTGCCCGACGAGTGGCCGCGCGTCGTGGTGACGCGCAAGATCCGCAAGGACGGCGCCCGCTACTTCGGCCCGTTCCACTCCGCCAACAGTGTTCGCGAGACCATCGATACCATCCGCCGCGTCATCCCACTGCGGACGTGTAGCGATGGCGTATTCCGCAATCGGTCGCGACCCTGTCTGGAGTACCAGATCAAGCGCTGCCTGGCCCCGTGCTGCCTCGAGGTGGACCGGCAGGAGTACGAAAGTCACTTGCGCGAAGCGATGCTGCTGCTGTCGGGCAAGCGGGTTCAGCTCGTCGATCAACTCCGCGCTGGCATGGCGGCCGCTGCGTCCGAAGAGCGATTCGAGGAGGCGGCGCGGCTGCGGGACCGGTTGAGGGCAATCGAGAAGACTCAGGAGCGTCAACAAGCGGTGTCGCATTCGGGCGGCGATCAGGACGTCTTCGGCTTCTATCGCGAAGGCGCGTTCTGCGACGTCCAGGTGCTCTTCGTGCGCAACGGCAAGATCACCGGCAACCAGAGCTTCCCGATCGACGACTTCGAGCTGCCGGACGACGAGCTGATCGCCGCGGTCCTGACGCAGTACTACCAAGGGGAGCGCTACGTCCCCGACGAGGTGCTGGTGCCGGTCGATCTGGAGGATCGCGCCGTCCGTGCCGAGGTTCTGAGCGATCGCCGCGGGCGCAAGATGGAGTTGATCTGGCCGCAGCGCGGCGACCGTCTGCGGCTGGTGGCGATGGCGCGCGAGAACGCGCAGCAAAGCTTCCGCGAGCGCCGCGACAGTGAGCATCAGTACGAGCAGGTGAGCGAGGAGCTGCGCCAGCGCCTGCACCTGCGGAACGCGCCGAAGCGCATCGAGTGCTTCGATATCTCCAACATCCAGGGTGGCTTTGCGGTCGGATCGATGGTGACCTTCGACGAGGGACAGTCGGACACCTCGCGCTACCGCAGGTTCCGGATCAAGACCGTTCAAGGGCAGGACGACTTCGGATCGATGTTCGAAGTGCTCTCCCGGCGCTTTCGCCGCAGTCGTGAAACGGGCGACGTTCCCGATCTGCTCGTGGTGGATGGCGGCCGGGGGCAGCTCAACGTCGCGGTACAGGTTCTCCGCGAACTGGAGATTGGCGAGGTGGATGTCGTCGGCCTCGCGAAGTCGAGAGTGACGCGGGCGGCTCGGGAAGCGGAGATCGAGCGCAGCGAGGAGCGGGTGTTCCTGCCCGGACGCGTCAACCCGGTCGTATTGCGCCGCAATTCAAACGCACTATTCGTGCTGCAGAGAGTGCGAGACGAGGCGCATCGGTTCGCCATCACGTACCATCGCAACGTGCGCGGCCGCGAGCGGTTGCGGTCCGTTCTCGACGACATCCCGGGCGTGGGGAGCGAACGCAAGCGCAAGCTACTTCGCACGTTCGGCAGCCTGAAGCGGGTGCGCGAAGCCTCGATCGACGCCATCGCCGCTCTTCCCGGATTCTCCCGGCGCCTTGCCGAGGAGATCCACGAGCATCTGGTGTCGCAAAGCGCGGTGATCGAGGCGGCGCCGGCCGAGCGCGGCAAGCTCGTCCTTGTCCCGCGCGAGGGGCAGGTCCCGGCGAAAGTCGGTGCCGATGGCGGGGATGACGAGTCCTCCACCGAAAGTCACGTTGACTCTTCGGTCCTACTGGACTAGCCGTTGAAAAGGTCGTTGGTTGGGATGGCAGCGGGGCTTTGCGGTGGAAGACGAACGAACGTCGATACGGCCATTTGTCACGGCTGGGCGGCCAAACGTCATGGTCGGCCCCGCCGTTTTTTATTTGGGTAGAGACTGATGCACTCTAGGTTCAAGGAGATGATGAACGAAGTCGTCTCCTACGGCAGTTGCTGCGAGTGCGGCTCGTGCGTCCTCGTCTGCCCGCACAACGTCATCGACTACATCAACGGCAAACCCGAGCAGGTGGCGAAGAAGGGTGGCGCCTTCGACTTCTGCGGCATCAGCGAGGGCATCGGCTGCGACGTCTGCGCGCAAGTCTGCCCGCGCCTCGGCTCGCGAGAGCACCAACTCGCAGAGGGGGTTTTCGGTGACGAAGGGGCCGACGCGTACCGCGGCATCTTCGGCACCTACCGGCGGGTCGTGGCGGCGCGCTGTACCGACCCCGAAGTGCTGAGTCGCTGCGAGGACGGCGGCGTCGTCACCGGGCTGCTGGCCTGGGCGCGGCGCAACGACGTCATCGATGGCGCCGTCGTGTCGACCGTCGATCCGGATCAGCCGTGTGCGCCCAAACCACGCGCCGTGACCACGGTGGACGACATCATCCGGAGTGCGAGCTCCTGGTACACCTATTGTCCGAACAACCTCGCTCTCGAGGAAGCGGAAAAGCTGGATCTGCAGCGCGTCGCCTTCGTCGGCGTGCCGTGTCAGATCACGCCGGTGCGCAAGATGCAGCTCGCCGACCCGGCGTATCTCGTCAACGGCCGCAAGAAAGAGAAGCACATCGAGCGACAGACCAAGTTTCTCAAGGGCTACGGCGATCGCGTGAAGCTGAACATCGGGCTCCTCTGCTCGGAGGTGTTCACGTTCGACGGCCTGATGCGCGATGTCGTCGAGGGTGAGATGGGCATCCCGTTGACCGAGATCAAGAAGTTCAACGTGAAGGGCAAGGTTCTCATCTACAAGCACGATGGTGAGCTGGTGGAGATGAACCTGAAGAAGGCGCAGGAGTACGCCCGGCCCGAGTGTCACCACTGCGCCGATTTCTCCGCCGAGCTGGCCGACATCTCGTGCGGCGGGGTCGGGGCGATGGACTGGACGATCGTCGTGTTGCGCAGTCGGCTCGGCGAAGAGATCTTCGATCGCGCCGTTGCCGATGGCGCCTTCGAAGTCCGGGCGATGGACGAGTTCGAGACGTCCATGAAGGTGCTGATGCGCCTGGCGCGCAAACAGCGGCAGAGGGTACCGACGCCCCCGGGGCGCGGCGACGATTTCGTTCGCCCGGCAGGGTTCGTCGACCCGCATTGAAGGAATCTGGACGAGGCATGTCGACCGCCGGCGCGGGGCGGAGAGCCCGGCGAAAAGAAGAGATCGGGTCGTCGATCGCCGTGATTCGGCGACTCAGGTCGGGAAGTCCGGTTCGGTTGCCGGATTCGATGTCGTGATGGATCGACTCCCTCCTTCTTATCTGGAGCGCCTCGTCGAAAGCTCGACGGACATCGTCGTGGCCGTCGACCGCAAAGGCGCGATCATCTACTACAACGACGGCGCCGAGAAGAATCTCGGCTACTCGGCCGCCGAGATTCTCGGCAAGCACGTAGAGAAGCTCTACCCCTCTCTCGCGGAAGCCCGGCGAGTGATGGATGCGATGCGCAGCGACGAGCACGGCGGGCCGGGCAAGCTGAAGAATTTCGAGACACGCTTTCGCAACCGCTGGAAAGAGGATGTTGCGGTCGCGATCTCCGGAGCGATCCTCTACGACGAGAACGGACTCGACATCGGCTCGATCGGCTTCGCAAAAGACATCCGCGAGATCCAGCGGAAGGATCGATTGGCGACGCTCGGAGAGGTCGCCGTGGCGCTTTGTCACGAGATCAACAGTCCGCTCGAGGTAATCCTCAACGAGGTCGAGCTACTCCATGCATTCGTCAGCCGCCGGGCGACGGATGCCGAGGCAGTCGTCGAGGAGGAAAGGATCGACGCGGTACGTCGCGAGGTCCTCGCGATCCAGGCGATCGTCAATCAACTGGTGCTGATGTCGCGCGAGGGCAAATACGGGACGAAGGAGTATCTCGAAGGTCAGCAGATGACCGACGTGCACCGCGAGCCCAATGCGCGCCGGGTGGCCGCGAACGGGGCGGGGAAGGGCCTGCGCGGCCTGCGCGTGCTGGTGGTCGACGACGACCTGGGAGTGTGCCGATCGCTACGGGATGTCTTGCTGGCCGACGGATGCCACGTCCAGGTTGCGACCGACGGCTTGCGCGCTCTCGAGATGGTCGAGAGCGATCCTCCCGACATCGTAGTCAGTGACGTCGTGATGCCGGACCTCGACGGCTACGAGCTTTTTAAAGAGGTCCGGCGCCGCAGCTCGATCCCGGTCATCCTGATGACCGGCTACTATTACGACCGCGATCACGTCATCAAGAGAAGTCGTCTCGAAGGGCTGGAGAGCGTCATCTTCAAGAAGCCCGTCGATCCGGCTCGCCTGAAGAAGGCCATCCTCGAACAGACCGGCCGAGCGCCGCTGTCCGTCGATTAGGGGGTGAATCCTCCTCCGCCGTCTTCGGGCGGTGCGTCGTCGCCCTCCTGGTCTTCTTCGGCGTAGTCGTCGACTTCTTCGTCGTAGCCCTCGTCCTCGAGCCCTTCCTCATAGAGGAATTCGTCGTCGGCCTGCTCGTCGTCGGCCACTTCTTGTCTGGCCTTGCGCTCTGGGCGCGCCGTCGGCGTCGGCGCGGCGATCAGGGGCATGTCGAAGCGTCCGTCATTTCCTTCGAAAGTGGCGGAACGAGCGCCGATCGCGACCAGCTTGCCCAGGCCGGGTACCTGGTCGTCGATGCCGTAGAGCTCGTTGCTGCCGTCTGGCGCCTCGATGACCGCGAATTGCACGTCGCCGACGACTGTCCCGGCGAGTCGATGTCCGGGGCTCGGAGTCGTCGCTGCGACGGCCGGCGTCACCGGGGGACTGGTGACGGTTGCGAGAGCCGCGGCTGCCGGAGCCGGGGTAGGAGGCGCCGGATCGGCACTGCGGCGCGCGAGAAACCACGTCGCGGCAATGGCCAGGAGCAGCACTGCGAGTGCGGGTAGGAGGCGAATCATCGGGGGCACGGGCTGTCGGCGATGGTACGGAAGTCTCGCGCAGAGGTCGAGCCTGCGCCGTTGGTCGTTGGACCGAGCTGCTTCTGCGTTGCGCACCGTTGACATCGGGCCGGCCGCCGCGACTATGGGAGCGGCGGAGGAGAGGTCGTGGCGAAAGCGCATCGGTTGGCTGCTCGGCGGCGTGTACTGCTGAAGCTCGAACGGGCGAGCTGGGCGCGCGGCATCATGCACGTATGCGGAGTCGATGAGGTAGGCGTGGGGCCGCTCGCCGGACCCCTGGTCGCCGCGGCGGTGATCCTGCCGCCGGAAGTGTCGCTGCGCGGCATCGACGATTCGAAGAAGCTGCTTCGCGAAACGCGCGCCGAGTTGGCGGTGGCGATTCGCGAGACGGCGGTCGCCTGGTCGATCGGCATCGTGTCGGCGGCTGAAGTCGACCGCCTGAACACCTTTCACGGTGCTCTGGAAGCCATGCGACGCGCCGTCGAAGGTCTGGCAGTCGCCCCGCAAGAACTGCTCGTCGACGCGCGCACGATTCCGGGGGTGAAAGCTCCGCAGCGCTCGCTGATCAAAGGCGACTCGCGCAGCTACTCCATTGCCGCGGCATCGATCGTCGCCAAGGAGTATCGAGACGATTGGATGCGCACGCTCGACGAGACGTATCCGGAATACGGGTTCGGCCGGCACATGGGGTACGGGACGAAGAGCCACCTCGACGCGCTCGATCGCTACGGACCGTGTCCCGAGCACCGTCGATCGTTCACACCGGTGCGACAGACGCGGTTGCCGTTCGCGTAGCGGCGACCCGCTGCCACAGTGATGTTCGCGCCACCGGTGGCGATGGGCTAGTGTCGATTGCGTCCGTCGAACCTCGAGCCGCCGCGTCACCAACCGTGGGCTCGACCCGCCTGAGGTCGTCATGAGTGTAGAGATTCGCATGCCCAAGCTCTCCGACAACATGGAGGAGGGCACGGTGATCCGCTGGATCGTCAGCAAGGGCCAGTCGGTGGCTGCCGGCGATCCGATCGCGGAGGTCGAGACCGACAAAGCCGACGTCGAGATCGAAGCCGAGGACTCCGGGGTGGTCAGCGAGATCGTCGTGCAAGCGGGCGGTGTGGCGGCGGTCGGCGCGGTGCTGGCGGTGCTCGATGGCGGCGGTGAATCGACTCCCTCTGCTGGCGGTGATGCTGGTGCGGCCGCGGATGAAAGTGGCGATGGCGCCAACGAGGACGACGGCGGCGCGCGCCGGGCGCGGCCCGACCGCGATGCCGCGGCCGATGACGGAGCCGAAGGGGCGGCGCGCGACGGGACCGAGGATCGCGGCGCGCAGGCGCCCCGAGGGGAGCAGCGTCGGGCGCCGAAAGGCGATGGCCACGGTCGCGAAGCTCGCGCGGAGAAAGCGCCGCTCGCCTCTCCGGTGGCGCGCGATCTCGCCGCGCAACGGGGTGTCGATCTGTCGCGCGTACGTGGCTCCGGGCCGGGTGGAAGAATCGTCAAGGCCGATGTCGAGAGCGCTTCGGCCGCGACGCCAGGATCGGCGCAGACGGAGCGCGGCGCGGCGGCCGCGCGCGGGGAATCAGGCGACGAAGAACGAGGCTCCGAGACCGAACGAGCGACCGAGGTTCGCCCCGATGCGGGCGAGACGATGTCGCGGATGCGGCGCACCATCGCTGCGCGCATGGAAAAATCGAAACGCGAGATCCCGCACTTCTACGTCCGCACCGACGTCGAAGCCGACGCGCTGATGAACCTCTACGAGACGATTCGAGCCGACGGGTTGGTGCCCGGGTTGACGGTTACCCATCTGCTGCTGCGAGCGATCGCCCTGGCGATGCCGAATCACCGGCGCCTCAACGCCCTTTGGGTGGACGACTCGATCCAACTGATGGACGACGTCAATATCGGTGTCGTCGTTGCGCTCGACGACGGCCTTCTGGTGCCGGTCGTGCGCCGCGCTCAGGCGCTCGGCCTGCGCGACCTCGTCGAACAAACCGTCGCCCTGGTCGACCGCACGCGCAAAGGCCGCTTCCGCTCCGACGATCTCACCGGCGGCACCATCAGCGTGTCCAACATCGGCATGTTGGACGTCGACGAGCTGACGCCGATCATCAACGCCCCTCAGGCATCGATTCTCGGGGTAGGCGCCGTGCGCGAGAGGGCGCTGGTGCGGAATGGCGCGTTGGTCGCCGGTCGCTCGATGACGCTGACTCTGGCCTGCGATCACCGGGTCGTGAACGGCGTCGAGGCCGGGCGTTTCTTGGAGGAGCTGAAGCACGCCCTCGAGAAACCGCTGGGCTTGGTGATGTCGGCGGGTCGCGTCTCGTGAGCATGTAGAGCCATGGCCAGCGAGGCAGTGAGCCGCCCGTCGGAAGGGCGGTCGCCGGAGGCAAACGCCCGAGCCCCGCGCCCGGCCGTGCGAGTTCGAATCCGCAAGCTCGGTCGGACTGCTTATGCCGCGGCGCTGCGCTTGCAAGAGGAGATGGTAGCCGAGCTGGCGGCGTCTTCCACGGCGCGGGGGACGATCTTCGTCCTCGAGCACGATGCCGTGTACACCCTCGGGCGCGGTGCCGATGCCGCGGATCTGATGGGAGCGCCGGCCCGTTTGGGCGTGCCGGTGTTTCGCATTGGTCGCGGCGGCGGCGCGACGTTTCACGGTCCCGGTCAGGTCGTCGCCTATCCGGTCGTCCGTCTGCCCGGGCACGGCCGCGACGTGCAGGGCTACATACGCGGGCTCGAGCGCGCCCTGGTGGCGACCTGTGCGGAATTCGCCATTCGCGCCCACGCGATCGACGGCCAAACGGGGGCATGGACCGCCGCAGGCAAGATCGCCGCCATCGGGATCGGCGTGAAGCGCAACATCGCCTTCCACGGTGTCGCGCTCAACGTCTGCAACGACGTCGACTTCTTCCAGAACATCGTGGCCTGCCGGGCGCCCGGCATGGCGGTGACGACGATGGCACGCGAGCTCGGTGCCGCGCCGGCGCGAGAGGAAGTCGAGGATGTGCTGGTGCGCCAGGTATGTCGCGAGCTCGGCTTGGTTCCTGTAGAGGGAGAGTCGTGATCGTCGAGCGGCGGCATCCGGAGTGGATCAAGGTTCGCGCACCCGGTCGCGGCGACTACGCGGCGACGCGTACCGCTGTGCGTGAGCTCGGCCTGCACACGGTGTGCGAGGAAGCCCACTGTCCCAATCTCGCCGAATGCTGGGGGAACCGGACGGCTACCTTCATGCTGTTGGGCGACGTTTGCACGCGGAACTGTGGGTATTGCGCGGTCGCGCACGGGCGACCGCAACCGGTCGACGGCGGTGAACCGGGACGGGTCGCGGAGGCCGTCGAGCGGCTCGGTCTCCGCCATGTGGTGATCACGTCCGTCGATCGCGACGATCTGCCGGACGGCGGCGCGGCCCATTTCGCTGCGACGGCGCGAGCCGTCAAGGATCGCGATCCCCGCTGCACGGTGGAAGTCTTGACGCCGGACTTTCAAGGACTCGATGCGGCGCTCTTCGCCGTCGTCGATGCGCCGGTCGACATCTTCAACCACAACACCGAGACCGTGCCGCGCCTGTACAAGAAGGCGCGTCCGGGCGGCAAGTACTCCCGCAGCCTGCGCCTGCTGGCGGCGGCAAAGGATCGGCGTGAGGGGCTGCTGACCAAGACAGGTCTGATGTTAGGCCTGGGCGAGACGCGCGACGAAGTGGATGCCGTACTGCGCGATCTCGCCGAAGTGCGCTGTGACATCGTGACACTCGGTCAGTACCTGCAGCCGACCCGCCGGCATCTTCCGGTCGAGCGGTATGTGCCTCCGCAGGAGTTCGCAGAGATCGGCGACGCCGCCCGTCAGTTGGGCTTTCGCCACGTCGAGTCGGGGCCGCTGGTCCGTAGCTCGTATCACGCCTGGGAACACGTGGGCTGAGCACGCGGCGCCTTTTTTGGGGCGCCCGGCGAACTCTGTCCATGTTGAGACACCGGTTTACAGCGGCTGGGGTTTCTGCGATGTATGCGCGTGCTATGTTCGCAGGCCGCCGGGGGTTGGGGCTCCCGCGGGGGCCGCACTAGCGGTGATGGTGGTTTGCTGAGGAAAGGCGAAAAAGAATGCGACTGTACGACTATCCAGACTGTCCCTTCGCGCAGAAGGTCCGCATTGTCCTGGCGGAGAAAGAGCTCGAGTACGAGACGGTGTTTGTGGATCTGCGCAAGGGAGAACAGCGGACCGCCGAGTTCCTGAAGCTGAACCCCTACGGCAGGGTCCCGGTGTTGATCGATGAAGAGGTCGTCGTCTACGACTCGACTTTGATCAACGAGTATCTGGAGGACGAGTACCCGCATCCCGCGTTGATGCCCGAGGATTCCGCTGGGAAGGCTCGCGTCCGAACCCTCGAAGACTTCTGCGACAACTCCTTCCTTCCGTCGGCTGGTTTCGTGCAGGCGGAGCTCGGTAAGCCCGAGGACGATCAGGACGCCGAACGCCTGCAGCGCTACCGCAAGGGGCTGAGCGACGGCTTGGTGCGGCTCGAGTCCTTCCTGACCGGACGCGAGTTCCTCGCCACCGAGTTTTCGCTCGCGGACATCGCCTTCGTTCCGGCGGTGATGAATCTGGCGCGCCTCGGTGTGGAAGTCGATCCGCGCTTGCGCAACGTGCATGCCTGGATCGGTCGCCTGCGCCAGCGCCCCAGCATCGCGGCGTTGAACCTCTGAATCGCGGGGTGCGCTCGCGCCGCGTGATCGGGCCGGCGGGAGTAACGATGCCGCGTCGAACGAGGAACGGGTGAAACCGTGAGCTCCGAGGACGAGGCGCTCCGGCAGAAGATTCTCGACTCCTACAAGGTCGTTTGCATCTGCAACAAGATCAAAAAGGGGACGATCGAGAGGGCGATTGCCAACGGCGCCCATACCCTGGCGGATCTCAAGCGGATCACCCGGGCCGGGACGGGACCCTGCGGGACCGAACGCGGCGGCATCACCCGCTGCACACCGGTCATGAAGGAGATGCTCGAGAAGGCAGCCTCCAGGGGTGATTGACAGGCGCACCTCACGGGCGTAGTTCGACGGAGTCTTTAACAGGAATTGTTCCTGATTGATGACCAAGGTCGCAGGAGGAGAAAGACATATGGCAAATCTCAAGGGCTCGAAGACTCACGACAATCTGAAGGCCGCGTTCGCGGGCGAGTCGCAGGCCAACCGGCGCTACCTCTACTTCGCGCGCCGCGCCGACATCGAGGGTTATCCGGAAGTCGGCGGGCTGTTTCGCGATACTTCGGAAGCAGAGACCGGCCACGCCTTCGGCCATCTCGACTTCCTGCAACAGGTCGGCGACCCGTGCACCGGAATCGCCATTGGCGACACGGAGAAGAACCTCAAGTCCGCCGTCGAAGGCGAGACCTACGAGTACACGCAGATGTATCCCGGCTTCGCCAAGACGGCGCGTGAGGAAGGTTTCGACGAGGTCGCGGAGTGGTTCGAAACGCTGGCTCGTGCCGAGAAGTCGCACGCCGGTCGCTTCCAGAAGGGGCTCGACAACTTGAGCCTGTGACGGCCGACGCAGTGGGCGGCCTCAGCGGCCCGCCCACTGCGTTCGCACGCCCAGGCGACGGGCGGATCCCGGCATGAATGCCACCATTCGTCGAGTTACCCTCGAGGACGTCATCGGTCTCGATCGCTACGAGAAGGAGCGCGACGATATCCGCCGCCGCATCATCGCGCTGAAGAAGAATCGGCGGATCGCCGTCGGCGATTGCGTGACTTTCGTGTTCGAGAATTTCGACACCGTCTTCTTCCAGATCCAGGAGATGCTGCGCGCCGAGCGGATCACCGATCTCGATGCGGTGCGCGACGAAGTCGATGTCTACAACTCGCTCTTGCCGCGCCCCGGCGAGCTCAGCGCGACGATGCTGATCGAGATCACCGAAGACAGCGACATCGAGTCCCGCTTGCTGCGTCTGCTCGGAATCGACGAGAAGGTGAGCCTCGAGATTGACGGTCGCAGCGTGCAGGCCTCCTTCGAGCCGGGTCACAGCCGCGAGGATCGCATCAGCGCAGTTCAGTACGTCCGCTTCCAGCTTCCGTCTGCGGCGGTCGAAGCCTTTGCCGACGAGAGTCGCGTCGCGACCTTGCGCATCGATCACGAGAACTACCGCGCCGCGACCCCGATCCAAGGCGAGACGCGTCGCTCTCTAGTGCGTGACCTGGTGGCGTAAGCGACGGCGATGAAGCCCGACCGCACGACTCCGCAGCTCGAGGCAGTGTACCGCGCCGTCGAGATGGCGCGCGATCATCCGAGCGCTCGCGAGGTCTTCGAACGTGTCCGGCAGCAGATGCCGCGCGTCAGTCTCGGTACGGTGTACCGGAATCTGGAGAAGCTGTCGCGGCAGGGCAGGGTGCGAATCGTTCGGCTGGACTCTGGCGCTGGGCTCTATGACGCGGTCGAGCACATTCACGATCACTTCATCTGCGACGAATGCGGCACGGTAGTCGACATCGACGCGACCGCCGCCGCTGATCTCGACGACGTCCGCCTCGCCGGATATCGGGTGCGGCGCAAGACGACGACGCTGTACGGCAGCTGCCGCGATTGCAGCGGCGGTGCGTCGGCATCGCCGGAGTGATCGTGCCCCTGTCGGGTTCCACACGCGTTGCGCCGCTTCCGGTGAAGGCGGGGATCCGCGCATGAACCCGGGATCGAATCCTTTGCCAGCTGCCATCCCGCTATTCCCCTTGCCGAACGCGGTGCTGTTCCCGGGGGTGCCGATGCCGCTGCACATCTTCGAGCCCCGTTACCGAGACATGGTGCGAGACGCACACGATGGGGGCGACGGCGTCATCGGAATGGTGCTGCTGCGCGGCGACTGGCGTGAGAGCTATCACCAGCGACCGGAAATCTTTCAGGTCGGGTGCGCCGGACGGATGGTGCGCTGCGACGCTCTGGCGGACGGGCGGTACAACATCGTCCTGCACGGGATGCGCGAATTCCGTGTACGCGCCGAGATCCAGGATGAGTCGACGTATCGGCGAGCCGAAGTGACGTGGCGCGACCCGCCGGCCGACGGTCTCTCGGCGGACGAGCGCGCGCGGGTACGCACGGCAATGGTGCGCTACATCGAGCCTCGAGATCCCGAGCTCGCGCAGCGACTGCTCGATGAGGCGTCGATGTCCGACGAGGTCCTCGTCAACTTTCTGTGCCAGTCTCTCGATTTCCCCCCGATGGACAGGCAGTCGCTGTTGGAGTCGGCGGCGATCTGCAACCGGGCGGCGAGGCTCTGTGAGGTGATCGAGTTTGCCCTCGGCAGCGGCGGGTTCGGTGGCAGCGAGTCGGTCCACTAGTGTCCCGAGGACTTTCTGCCGACGTTCGTCGCGGCGCAGCCTGCCCTACCTTGATTCTTAAGGGCTGGCTCGGGATAGTGTCGGCTTCTCGTAGCCGGGAAACCATCTGATGAAGCGCCGCACCGAAATGAGCCTTCTCGAAAGGCTGTACCTCGGGGAGATCCTGCGCGGTCTGGTGGTCACGGGCTACCGCTTCTGGCGCAATCTGAGCCTGCATGCACTGCACGCAGTGGGATTGTTCCGGCACATCAAGGCGGCGGTCACCGTTCAGTATCCGGACGAGTACAAGATCTATCCGGACAACTACCGCGGCAGCCATCGGCTGACTTTGAAAGAGGACAGCTCGGTTCGCTGCACGGCCTGCTTCCTTTGTGCAACCGCGTGTCCCGCCAACTGCATTTTCATCGAAGCGGGCGAGCATCCGGATCCGGAGGTCGAAAAGTTCCCGTTGCGTTACGAGATCGACACGCTGCGCTGCATCTACTGCGGTATGTGCGTCGAGGCATGTCCGTGTGACGCAATCCGAATGGACACCTACGTGCATCCGAAGATCTGGGGCTTCAACCGCGCCGACTTCGTGGAGACCAAGGAAACTTTGATGAACCGTTCGACGGTTCTAGCTACCAGAGGCCGCAACGCACTGATGGACGATCAGATCGCCGACTACGCACGGCAGGACGAGGAGGTCTGGGAGCGGTTCAAGGGCTGAGGCGCGCGGACACGGGTGACCGATGGGGAAAGTTACGATTCTGCTCATGATCGTCTCCACGATCGTGATGTTGGTGACCTTCGGTAAGGGCATGGGCATCCTGCGCGGCGGCGAAGTCGAGTCGCACCTGTATTGGGCGGGCGCCAGCCTCGTAACCGTTCTGGGTGCCAACATGATGGCAATGTTCCACGCGGCGCAGAGCGACCGCATCATCCGGGAGCTCCGCGATCGCGCCGAACGCGATGGCAATGCGCTCGCACGTGAGAGCGACTGAGGTTCGAGGCGCGGTTGCTTCAACCCGCGACAGCGTCGAAGAGAGCGAGGGCTCGAAAATGGCCAAGACTTACAAGCAATTGATGGAGGAAGCCCGGCGCGAGATTCCGGAATGGACGCCGGAGCAGGTGGAGAAAGTGCTGTCGAACGGCGGCGGCTACAAGGTGCTCGACGTCCGTGAAAAGGAAGAGTACCGCGACGGCCATCTGCCGGGCGCGGTCTCGGTGCCGCGCGGCTTTCTCGACATGCGCGTCGAGGAGGAGGTGCCCGACAAGTCGACACCGCTGATCCTCTATTGCGCGGGGGGCACGCGTTCGATGCTCGCCGGGCGGACCCTGCGCGAGCTCGGGTACACCGACGTCGTCTCCATGCAGGGTGGATACGGAGCCTGGAAGGGCGCTGGCCACAACTGGGTTCAGGATTTCCAGTTCACGCCGGAGCAACTGAAGCGCTACGACCGCCACTTCATTCTTCCCGAGGTGGGAGAGAAGGGGCAGGCGAAGCTTCTGCAATCCAAGGTCCTGCTGATCGGTGCCGGCGGCTTGGGTTCGCCTGCCGCCTATTACCTCGCCGCGGCGGGCGTGGGGACGCTCGGCATCGTCGACAACGACGTAGTCGACATGAGCAACCTGCAGCGTCAGATCATCCACAACAACGATCGCGTTGGCATGTCGAAGGTCGAGTCGGCGCGCAAGACCATCAACGACCTCAATCCCGACATCAAAGTCATCGGCTACGAGACGCGAGTGTCGTCGGAGAACATCCTCGACATCATCAAGGGCTACGATGTCGTTCTCGACGGCTGCGACAACTTTCCGACCCGTTATCTGGTGAACGACGCGTGCGTCATGGCGGGTATCCCCAACGTGCACGGCAGCATCTTCCAGTTCGAAGGCCAGGCGTCGGTGTTCTATCCGCACCGCGGCCCCTGCTACCGATGCTTGTTCCCCGAGCCGCCGCCGCCGGGCGCTGCTCCGAGCTGCCAGGAAGCTGGCGTGCTGGGTGTGCTGCCCGGATTGGTCGGCTGTGTGCAAGCGCTCGAGGCGATGAAGCTGATCCTCGGCGTCGGCAAGCCGCTGATCGGGCGCATGGTCTATTTCGACACCCTGAGCATGGAGTTGCGTATCCACAAGCTGCGCAAGGATCCGAAGTGCCCCGTCTGCGGTGAGCATCCGACGGTGACCGAGCTGATCGACTACGAGGAGTTCTGCGGCCTGCGCACCGCCGGTGCGGATGCTGCGCATCCATAGTTGCTCATGGCGCGGTAGTGCCGGGTCGCTCAGCGGCCCAACGGCTGCTGAGCGGCTGGCTTGCCGCGGAAGGGGGAGAAGATGACGGCGGGGCGGCAAACGAAGCCAGCGGCTGATTTTCCGATCGATCTCGGGGGCTTCCAGCCGCTCGCTCTGGATCCGCACCGCCCGCAGCTCGATTCGAAGCAGCGCGCCATTCTCGAAGACAACATCCGACTGTGCCGCGACACCATCGTCTTCTATACGGCGGTGGCGGGCGCCAAAGGCGTCGGCGGACATACGGGCGGCGCCTACGACACCGTTCCGGAGGTGTTGATCGGCTACGGATTCATCCTGCACGCGCGCGCCGGCGGCGAGCCCAATGTGTTCCCGGTGCTCTTCGACGAGGCGGGCCATCGCGTGGCGACGCAGTATCTGATGGCGGTCCTCGAAGGCGACCTGGATGTGTCGCGACTGCTCTCGTACCGCGAGCACGACGCGCACCTGCCGGGCCACCCGGAGCGCGGCCTGACCCCGGGCGTCCATTTCTCGTCGGGTCGCCTCGGCCACCTCTGGCCGTTCGTCAATGGCATCGCGATGGCCAACCCCGACAAGGTGATCCTCTGCCTGGGGTCCGACGGCTCGCAGATGGAGGGTAACAGCGCCGAGGCGGCGCGTCTGGCGGTTGCGCAGGGGCTGAACGTCAAGCTGTTGATCGACGACAACGATGTCACCATCGCTGGCCATCCCTCCGACTACCTGCCGGGCTTCTCGCTCGAGCGGACGCTCACGGGTCACGGACTCGCCGTCGACGTCGGCGATGGAGAGGATCTCGACCAGCTCTACGCGCGCATGTGCCGCGCCGTGACGACGCCCGGTCCGCAGGCTCTCCTCAACCGCCGCAAGATGTGCGTCGGCATCGAGGGGCTCGAGGGCAAGACGCACGGCCACGACGTGATCTCGCGCGATGCGGCTGTCGCGCATCTGCGGGCGCGCGGTCAGGATCGCGCCGTTGCCTACCTCGAGAGCGTGGCGAAGGGCCCGTCGCGGCCGCCGTCGCGCGGAACGGAAGGGGCGGCGGCGAACCGAAGCTTGTTCGGCGAATACATGGTCGAGATCCTCGGCGAGATGTCGGCCGACGAGCGCCGCGCTTCGGTCCGCGTCTTCGACAGCGATCTCGAGGGCTCGTGCGGATTGGGCGTCATTCGCAAAGCCTATCCGGAAATCTTCGTGCGCGGCGGCATCATGGAGCGCGGCAACTTCTCCGCCGCCGCCGGATTTGGATACGAGCCGGGCAGGCAGGGCATCATGGCTACGTTCGCCGCCTTCCTGGAGATGTTTCTCTCCGAGCTCACCATGGCGCGTCTCAACCAAGCCAACGTCCTGGTGCACCTCTCGCACTCGGGGTGCGACGACATGGCCGACAACACGTGCCACTTCGGTATCAACAATCTGTTCGCCGACGGCGCGTTGCCGGACGGCGGTCGCGACACTACGCGGCTCTACTTTCCCGCCGACCAGCACCAGTTCCGGGCTTGTCTGCGCAGCATCTTCCCGGAGCCCGGGTGCCGCTTTCTGTTCTCAACCCGATCCACCGTGCCCGACGTTCTCGCCGACGGCGGCGGCAGGTTCTTCGGCGAGGGATATCGATTCGAGGCCGGCCGCGACGACCTCGTCCGCGAGGGCAGCGCCGGTTACGTGGTGTCGTTCGGAGAGACGCTGCACCGAGCCCTCGACGCCGTGGTCGGTCTGCGGGAGAGCGGCCTCGACGTCGGCCTCGTCAACAAATGCACCCTCAATGTGTACGACGAGGAAATGATGAAGCGGCTCTGCCAGGCAAGGTTCGTTCTCGTCGCCGAGGGGCAGAACGTCCGCACCGGCCTGGGGTCGCGCTTCGGCACCGAGCTGCTGCGCCGTGGCTTCCGTGGCGCCTACGACAACCTCGGCACCTATCGCGAGGGAGCCGGCGGACTCTGGCAGCAGATGGAGTCGCAGGGGCTGGATTCGTCGAGTATCGGCGCCGCGGTTCGCAAGCTGGCAGCCCGTTGAACAACGCCCTTGTTCGTCACCCCCCAAGGTCCCCTCTCCCTCCGGGACTGTCGACTTTCTCCCGTACACGTACTCGTACGCGTACCCGTACACGATCCATGCCCGAATTC
>CADEER010000010.1:59916-79453 GCA_902826395.1 uncultured bacterium | reverse complement strand
GCTCGCCAGCGGAGGATCGCCGACGCAATCAGCAGGCACCGAGGCCGCGGCGGAACTCGGCGATACCTCGCTCCGCCCCCGCTGCGCGTCGCCGCACATGGCGACGAGCAGTGCGAACGCTACCAGTTCCGTGCGTCGCCGCATGGCGTTCCTTCGAGGCACATAGTTAACGTCGATCAGACAAAAAGCTGGAACCGCAGATGAACGCAGATGCCGATTTGCCGTGACTATCTCGAACAAGCGTCGTCTCGGCCTCGCCATCTCTCAACTACATTTGGAATGAGGTTGGTGAACTAGCGTTGCCGGGGGCCCCGAGCCTTCCCAATCTGCGTTTATCTGCGTTCATCTGCGGTTGCTTTTGTCACATCAAGGTTAAGCATCGACTCGCGCCGACGGGCACCGACTTGTCAAGTGAAGGATCCAACTGCATGCAACCTTCACAATGCCCAGATGATATTGGGCTTGACGCCGCTACCGCGATGTCAGCCCGCGCAGGACGATCTCGGCCATCGCGTCGGCGGTGTTCTTGGGCGAGTCGGCGATGACGCCCAGCAAGTCGGGGCGGGAGAATTCTCGGCCCAGGCTGCCGAGGACGTGGGCGACGGCGGCGGTGTCGACGGCGGCGATCTGTTGCTCGGCGGCGGCGCGGTCGAGCAGGCTCTTGGCGACGGCGATGACGTAGGCTTCGTGCTGGTCGAGCAGGCGGGTGCCGCCGGTCAGGCCGGCGAAGTCGCGGGCGAACTCGGCCGTCGTCGGCTGCACGGCTTCGTGGACGGCGCTCAGATAGTCGCGCAGCGCCTCCAGCGGTTTCGCATCGGGGTCGATGGCCTCGATCGCGGCGCGGCCGATGCGCTGCAGGCGGCGGTCGACGATCGCCAGCAGCAGCTCGTCCTTGCTCTTGGCGATGCCGTACAAGGTGCGCAGAGAGCAGTTCACCGTCGCCGCCATCTGCGCCATCGTCTGGTCGGCGAGACTGCCGCGCACCACCAGCGCCTCGAGCTCGTCGATGATCTGGCGTTGGCGGACGCTGAGCTTTCTTTCCTCGTCCGCCGACAGCAGCGGGCGCGGCGCTCTCACTTGCGCCGGCGCTGCCGCGCCGCGCCGGCGCGCCGCCGGCGCGGTCACGGCAGAATCTCTTCCGGAATGTCGGCGCAGCGGGCGCGCAGCCACTCGCCGAGGCTCTTGGCCTGCGCGTCCTGCCGCGTCGATGCCGCAACGCCCTCTTCCAGCAACTCGTGGATGACGAAGTTCAGCGAGCGCAACAGCGGAAAGCGGTGGCGCTCGATCTTCATCGCGCGTACCTCGGGCAGCAGCTCGCGCAGCTTCTCCGTGCTGAGGAACGCGTCGAGCCACGGCCACGCGGCTTCGCTGCGCACAAAGACGCCGAGGTTGGCGTTGCCGCCCTTGTCTCCCGAGCGCGCGCCGCAGAGCACGCCGAGCGGCGCGCGACGCGCCGGGCCCGACGGCACCGGAGAAGCCACTGCCTCCGGCGCTTCGACGCGCACCTCCGCCTTCGGCGCCACCGACTCGATGGCGCGGGCTGCACCGGCCACGACCACTTCCTGCGGCACCAGCGCCGCGTCGATGCGCGCCGGCTCGTACACACCGAACGGCCGCGCACCCCCCGGGCTGCTGCCGTAGAAGCCGGGGATGGTCGCCAGGGCGAGCTCGGTGACGGCGTTGGCGAACAGTCGGCCGACCTTGTCTTCGCTCGAGTCTTTGACGCTGATCCGCCAGGTGGCGGTCGCTTCTTCGTTGGTCGCCGGATCGGGCTTGTCGGTGCGGATCAGTCGCGTCGTCACCTGGGCGTATTCGCCGCCCTTCACCGGGCAGGCCTGCCAAAACGCCTCCTCGACCAGCGCCGCTTTCTCTTCGATATCGAGGCCGGTGAGGTGGACGTTCATCTCGTTGCGGAAGCCGCCGACGCGGTTCAGACAGACCTTGAGCGTCGCCGGCGGCGGCTCGCCGCGCACATCGTAGATGCGCACGCGGTCGCGCCCGACCTGTTCCAGACGGATGGTGTCGAATCGCGTCGTGACGTCCGGCCCGAAGTAGCGTGCGCCGCCGATCTCGTAGAGGAGCTGCGACGTCACCGTGCCGATCGACACCTCGCCGCCGGTGCCGTCGTGCTTGCCGATCACCGACGAGCCGTCGGCGGCGATCTCCGCCCAGGGGAAACCGGCGCGCGCCAGGCCCGCCACCTCGGTGAAGAACGAGTAGTTGCCGCCGGTCGTCTGGGCACCGCACTCGATGACGTGGCCGGCGGTGACGGCTCCCGCGAGCTGATCCCAGTCGCCGCGCTGCCAGCCGTGATGCCACGCCGCCGGGCCGCACACCACCGCGGCGTCGGTGACGCGTCCGGTGACGACGATGTCGGCGCCCTGCGCCAGCGCGTCGACGATGCCCCAGCAGCCGAGATAGGCGTTGGCGGTGAGAAACTGCGAGCCGTCGGCGATCGGCTGGTCGTCGTCGAAGCGCAGCAGGTTCGCCGCAGCGACGAGCTCGCCGAGCCGCGGCATGAGATCGTCGCCGCGCACGTAGGCGATCACCGGTTTCAGTCCGAGCTTGTGCGCGACTTCAGCGATCGCATCAGCGCAGCCGTCGGGATCCAGGCCGCCTGCGTTCGACACCACCTTGATGCCGCGCTCCAGACACGTCCCCATCACCTGCTCCATCTGGGTGACGAAGGTGCGAGCGTAACCGCCGCCCGGCCGCTTCATGCGCGTGCGCGCGAGAATCAGCATGGTCAGCTCGGCGAGCCAGTCGCCGGTCAGCACGTCGATCGCCCCGCCCTCGACCATCTCGCGCGCCGCGGAGAGACGATCCCCGAAGAACCCGGAGCAGTTTGCAATGCGAACAGGGGGTTTGGTCATCGATTCTTTAGCCACAGATGAACACAGATAAACGCAGATGGTGCGGTGATTGCGACGGTCGATCGCGAACTCTCAGTTTGTGGCCTTCTCGCGTCGGGCACTTTCCAGAAGAAGAACCCTTCGCGCTGAAGAAACACCTCGCGAGACAGTGCGCCGCCGCTCGGCCATCACCGCACCATCTGCGTTTATCTGTGTTCATCTGCGGCTCTATTTTTCCACCGGTTCGACGTGCAGCAGCAGGGCGCCGCCGTCTACCTGGTCGCCGACGGCGACGTGGATTTCGGTGACGACGCCATCCTGCGGCGCCTTCATCGGGTGCTCCATCTTCATCGCTTCGAGGATCACCAGCACGTCGCCGGCCTTCACTTCGTCGCCCTGGCGGACGCGAACGTCGATGACCTTGCCGGGCATCGGCGCGACCAATCCGCCGGCGACGGCGGTGGCGCCGGGCAGCGGGAAGCGCGGCTGCACGGCGAGCTCGACATCACCGCGCGGCGTCGCGACGATGAGCCGCTCGCCGGCGCGGGTGATGCGGCTGCGGTAGCGGCGGTCGCCGATCTCGACGTCGACCCCGCGCGGCGTCCACTCGTGCAGGCGCGCCGTCGCGCAGCAGTTGATCTCGAAGCGGCCGTCGCGCAGCCGCCGGTACGCCACGGCGATCTCGCGCTCGCCGCAAACGAAAGTCACCGATTGATCCGGCAGCCGGGCATTGCGCCAGCCGCTCGGGATCGACTCCAACACGGCCGCGCTGGCGCGATTGCCGCCCTGCAACCACAGCGCCGCGACCGCGGCCGCATGCGCCAGCTCGCCGTCGGCGAGCTCCAGGCGGCGCGCCGGCCCAACGCGCTCGATGAAGTCGGTGGTGGTGTCGCCGTCGAGAAACTCGCGCGTCCGCAGAGTGGCGACGAGGAAGTCGCGGTTGGTCGTGACGCCGCCGAGATGCGTGCGCTCGAGCGCCAGCGCCAGGCGCGCCGCGGCCTCGGCGCGCGTCGGCGCGTGCGCCGTCACCTTGGCGAGCATCGGATCGAAGTCGACGCCGACCACCGTTCCGGCGGCAACGCCCGAATCCCAGCGCACCGCCGGCGCGGCGGCGGGCTCGTACGCCACCAGGGTGCCGATCGCCGGCAGAAAGCCCGTTGCGGGATCCTCGGCGTAGAGGCGCACCTCGATCGCGGCGCCGTGAAACGCAACGTCCCTCTGCTTCAGCGAGAGCGGCTCGCCGGCGGCGATGCGCAGTTGCTCGCGCACCAGATCGATACCGGTCACCGCTTCGGTCACCGGGTGCTCGACCTGCAGGCGGGTGTTGATCTCGAGGAAGAAGAACTCGCCGCTGGCGTCGTCGACGATGAACTCGACGGTGCCCGCCGACTCGTAGCGCAGCTCGCGCGCCATGCGCAGCGCCGCCTCGCCCATCGCCTCCCGCATGTGGCGATCGACGCGCGGCGAAGGCGACTCTTCGACGATCTTCTGATGGCGCCGCTGGATCGAGCACTCGCGCTCGCCGAGGTGGATCACGTTGCCGTGCGCGTCGCCGAGGATCTGGATCTCGATGTGACGCGAGCGCGCCAGGTAGCGCTCGAGGTAGACGCGGTCGTCGCCGAAGCTGCTGCGCGCCTCGCGTTTGGCGGCGGCGATGGCCTCGGCGAGATCCTTTTCGGTCTCGACGATGCGCATGCCCTTGCCGCCGCCGCCGCCCGCCGCCTTGACGAGGATCGGGTAGCCGACCGCGTCGGCATCGGCGGCGTGCTCGGACGACGCGACCTGCGAAACGCCGAGCTCGGCGGCGAGCGCCTTGGCCGACAGCTTGTCGCCCATGCGCTCGATCACCTTCGGCGACGGTCCGACCCACACCAAACCGGCCTTGCGCACGGCGCGCGCGAAGGCGGCGTTTTCGGCGAGAAAGCCGTAGCCGGGGTGCACCGCTTCGGCGCCGGCGCGCTGCGCCGCGGCGACGATCGCGTCGCCGTCCAGATAGCCCGGAATGCGCAGCGCCTCGTCGCACTCGGCGACGAACGGCGCCGCCGCGTCGGCGTCGACGTAGACGCCGATGCAGCGAATGCCCATGTCGCGGGCGCTGCGGATGATGCGGCGTGCGATCTCGCCGCGGTTGGCGATCAGTAGAGACGAGAACATCACAGACGAAACACTCCGTAGCCTCGCGCCCCTTCGACCGGGCGGTTGCGCGCCACCGACAGGCACATGCCGAGCACCGTGCGCGTGTCGCGTGGATCGATGATGCCGTCGTCGCTCACTGCGCCGGTCGCGGTGAGCGCCAGCGACGACTGCTCCTGCGCCGCTTCCACCAGCTCGACGATCTGGCGGTCCTCCTCTTCGTCGAACGCCTCCCCCTTGCGGGCGGCGCGAGCGCGCCGGACGATCGACATGACGCCGGCGATCTGTTTGCCACCCATGACCGCGATCTTCGCCGACGGCCACAGGAAGGTGAAGCGGTTCTGGTACGCCCGCCCCGACATCGCGTAGGTGCCGGCGCCGTACGAAGCGCCGAAGATGACGGTGAAGTGCGGCACCGTCGAGTTGGTGACCGCGTTGATGAGCTGCGAGCCCTTCTTGATCACACCGTCGCGCTCGTACTCGCTGCCGACGATGAAGCCGGTGAGGTTCTGCAGAAACAGCAGCGGCACGTCGATCTGGTTGCAGAGCTGCACGAAGTGCGCGCCCTTCTGCGCCGACTCCGGATAGAGCACGCCGTTGTTGCCGAGGATGCCGATCGGGTAGCCGTGGATCGACGCCCAGCCACATACCAGACTCGACCCCCAGCGCGGCTTGAACTCCTCGAAGCGCGAGCCGTCGGCGATGCGGGCGATCAGCTCGCGCACGTCCACCGGTCGCCGCAGATCCGGACTCACCAGACCCAGCAGGTCCTCGGCGTCGTACAGCGGCGCGCTGTCGGCAAAGCGCGGCGGCGGGCCGGCCTTGGACCAGTTGAGGTGCGACATCACTTCGCGGCACAAGCGCACGGCGTCGCGCTCGTCCTCGGCGAGGTACTCGGCGAGCCCGGACACCCCTGCGTGCAACTGCGCGCCGCCGAGCGTCTCGTCGTCCGACTCCTCGCCGGTCGCCATCTTCACCAGCGGCGGTCCGGCGAGAAAGATCTTCGACTGCTCACGGATGACGACATTGTAGTCCGACATGCCGGGCTGGTAGGCGCCGCCGGCCGTCGACGAGCCGAACACCACGCACACCGTAGGAATGCGCAGCTTCGACAGCTCGATCATCTCGTAGAAGTGGCGGCCGGTCTCGGCGAAGTGGCCAGCGCCGAGAAAGCCGCCGCCCGAGCCGTCGGTCTTGACCCGCAGATCGGCACCGGCCGATTCGACGAAGCTGACGTAGGGCAGTCGATTGTCGCGGGCGATCTCGAGGGCGCGCGACCACTTGCGGCCGACGTGCGGTGTGATGGCGCCGCCAAGAACTGTCGGATCGTTGGCGAAGATCACGCACTCGACGCCAGCGACGACGCCGATGCCGAGCACGCTGCCGCCGCCGACCGTGTAGTCGGTGCCCCAGGCGGCGAGCGAGCTGATCTCGAGAAACGGGCTGTCCTCGTCGAGCGCCAGCGCGACGCGCTCGCGCACCGGCAGCTTGCCGCGCTGCCGCAGTCGCTCTTGCGCCTGCGCACCGCCGCCCGCCGCCGCCTGATCGAGGAGGCGGTCGATCTCGGCGAGCTTGTCGAGCATCGCGGTGCGGTTCTCGGCGAACTCCGCCGAGCGCGTATCGAGCCGCGACGGCAGCGGCGCAGCGAGCAACGACGGCTTCATGAACGAGCCCCACAACGCAAAGACGCAGAGGCGCAAAGGCACACAGAGAACGGTGCATCAGCTCTGCGCCTCTGCGTCTCCGCGCCTCTGCGTTGAGATTTCCCCTTGCTTCGACTCACGATGCCGGCTCCGACTCCGGGCCAATTGACCGGGTCTGAAATGGCATGGTAACTGAACCGGGTCAATATTACCGCAACGATTCGCGAGGCAGGTGCGCTCCATGAGTTTGTTCGACACGCCCGATCATCAGATGTTCCGCGAGACCGTGCGCAAGTTCGTGCGCGAAGAGATGGTGCCGCGAGCGCGCGAGTTCGATGCCGCCAACCGCATCGACAAGAAACTGTTCAAGAAGATGGGCGACCTCGGCATGCTCGGCCTGCGCTACGACCCGGCGTACGGCGGCGCCGGTCTCGACTGGTCGTACACGCAGGTGATGTTCGAGGAGATGGGCCGCTCCGACAACGCCGGCGCCACGCTGGGTGTGAGCGTGCACACCGACATGGCGACGCCGTCGCTGGCCGAGTTCGGCACCCACGAGTTGAAGGAGAAATACCTGATCCCCGCGATCGCCGGCGATACCGTCGGCGCCATCGCCGTCACCGAGCCCGACGCCGGCTCCGACGTCGCCGGCATCAAGACCCGCGCGGTGCGCGATGGCGACGACTGGGTGATCAACGGCTCGAAGATCTACATCACCAACGCCGCCAACGCCGACTGGCTCTGCCTTCTCGCGGTGACCGATCCGCAAGCAGGCTACGGCGGCTTCTCGCAGATCATCGTGCCGACCGCATCGCCGGGTGTGCACTACGACCTGCTCGACAAGATCGGCCTCTGGGGGTCGGACACCGGTCAGTTCTTCTTCGAGGACGTGCGGGTCCCGGTGGCAAACACGATCGGCGAGGTCGGCCGCGGCTTCCATCAACAGATGATGCAGTTCCAACACGAGCGCATGGTCGCGTGCGTCAGCACCATCGCGGCCTCCGAGCATCTCTGGGAAGAGACCAAGAAGTGGACCGAGCAACGCATGCTGTTCGGCAAGCCGCTGTCGAAGATGCAGAACACGCAATTCAAGATGGCCGATCTGTGGGTACAGCTCACCACCGCCAAGGAGCTCAACAACGCCTGCGTGCGCGACCTCGTCGAGGGGCGCGACGCGACCGCCAAGATCACCATGGCGAAGATCTACTGCTGCCGCGTCGCCAGCGCGGTCGCCGACCAGTGCGTGCAACTGCACGGCGGCTTCGGCTTCATGAAAGAGAGCATGGCCGGCCGCGCCTACGTCGACACCCGCGTCGGCACCATCGGCGGCGGTTCGGAAGAAACGATGCTGCACTATCTGGCGAAGATGTTGGGATTCTAGATGCGGGGGTCGGGGGCCAGGGGCCGGGGATCAGGGATGGTGGAATCCCGCCTTCGGCGAGATTCGTTTATTTCGATCATCAGGAGTCGCTGCCGTCTGGCCCTTGTCTCTGGCCCTTGTCTAATGAAACCCATCGAGCCCTGACTCCTGACCCCTGACTCCTGACCCCTGGTTGAAATGGACCTCTCCTTCGGACCTGAGTACGAGGCGTTCCGCGACGAGGTGCGGCAGTTCTGCGCGCGCTTCGGCGACAAGTCGCCGAAGATGGGCACCGGTCTCGGCGGCGGGCGTCCGAGTCCGGAGCTGCGCGAGTGGCAGGCGCTGCTGATCGAGCACGGTTACTCGGCGCGCACGGTGCCGCGCCAGTACGGCGGCGCCGGCGCGGAGCCGGACATTCTCAAGCGCGTCATCATCGACGAGGAGCTCAATCGCGCCGGCATGTCGCGCGGTATCGGCGGCCAGGGGCCGGAGATGCTGGTGCCGACGCTGCTCGAGCACGGCTCCGAGGAACAGAAGCAGCGCTGGATCGGGCCGACGATTCGCGGCGAGGTGGTGTGGTGCCAGGGCTACTCCGAGCCCAACGCCGGCTCCGACCTGGCCGCCGTGCAGACGCGCGGCGTCGAGGACGGCGACGACTTCCTGATCAACGGCCAGAAAATCTGGACGACGACCGCGCACGCCGCCGACATGATGTTCGGCATCATCCGCACCGAGCCCGATGCCTCCAAGCACGCCGGCCTGAGCTACGTGCTGATCGACATGAAGACGCCCGGCATCGACGTGCGGCCGCTCAACACGATGACCGGCGACGCGGAGTTCAACGAGGTCTTCTTCACCGACGTGCGCGTGCCGCAGTCGAACGTCATCGGCCACCGCGGCGACGGCTGGACGATCGCCAATACGACGCTCAAGCACGAGCGCAACATGCTCGCCTCGAGCGCTCTGCTCGACGGCGCCCTGCGCCAGCTCGTCGCCCTGCTGCAGAAGGAGACGATCGACGGCGCGCCGGCAATGCAGTCGCCGATCCTGCGCGACCGCCTGCTCAAGCTGCAGGCGCGCGTCCTGGCGCTCAAGTACCACGACCTGCGCATGCTGACGGCGCGCACCAAGAAGGAGTTCCCCGGCGTAGCGGCTCTGGTCACCAAGCTCGCCGGCTGCGAGGTGAGCCACCAGCTCAACGGGCTGGCGATCGACGCGATGGGCGAGCTCGGCGTCCTCTACGAAGGCTCGCCCGGCGTCCGCAACCACGGTCGCTGGCAGACGGCTTTCATGTTCACGCTCGGCCTCATCATCGGCGGCGGCACCGCGCAGATCCAAAAGAACATCATCAGCGAGCGCGGATTGGGCATGCCGCGGGAACCGAAGAGATCGTGAACCGTGAACCGTGAACTGTGGTGCCGGCAGTGAACCTCGAGATCATGATCTACTCGTTCCGACACGGCCGGCGAGACGGTTACGGCAGTAGGGTCCGGTTCACGGGCCACGGTTCACGGTTCACGATCAGTCCGAAGGACTGCAATGGATTTCTCCCTCTCTGAAGAACAACTGCAGGTCGCCAAGAGCCTGCGCCGCTACCTGACCGACGATTGTCCGGTGACGCGGGTGCGCGGTCTCGTGAACCAGACGCCGGGCGACGACGGCGGCGTGTGGGACGATCTCTGCCAGCTCGGCATCGGCGGTTTGCTGATCGACGAACGATACGGCGGCAGCGGGCTGACCATGCTCGACGCGGCGGTCGCGGCCGAAGCGCTGGCGTGGGGTGTCGCGCCGGTGCCTTTTCTCGGCAGCGCCGTGATGGCGCCGATCGCTCTTGCCGGCGCCTCCGCCGCGCAGCAAGCGCGCATCATGCCGCAACTGGTCGACGGCTCGCTGCGCATCGGCGTCGCGGCGACGGAGCTGACGGCGCGCCGCGACGGCGCCGGCGTCGAGGAGCGCGGCGGTGCACTGCACGGCACTGCTCGGATGGTGATCGACGGCATCGGCGCAGGCGCATTTCTGGTGCCGGTCGACGGCGGCCGCAGCCTCGCGCTGGTCGAGGCGAGCGCAGCCGGCCTCGAGCGCACGCGGTTGAAGACCATCGATCGCACGCGCGGCTTCGCCGATCTGCGCTTCGCCGGCGCGACAGTGAGCGACTGGATCGGCGAACGCGGCAGCGCTACCGATACCTGCCGCCGGATGCTCGACGCGGGGCGCATCGCCCTCGCCGCCGACATCCTCGGCGCCAGCGAGCGCGCCATCGAGATGGCAGTCGAGTACGCCAAGCAGCGCGAGCAATTCGGGCGCGTCATCGGCTCGTTTCAGGCGGTGAAGCACATGTGCGCCGAAATGGTCGCCGAGCTCGAGCCCGCCCGCTCGCTGGTATGGTACGCCGCGCACGCCTTCACCGCGGTGCCCGAAGAGGCATCGCTGATGGCCTGCCACGCCAAGGCACATCTGTCGGAGATCGGCCCCGCGATCGTCCGCACCGCCACCGAAGTGCACGGCGGCATCGGCTTCACCGACGAGCTCAACCTGCACTATTGGTTCAAGCGCGTCGGCGTCGACCGGCAGTTGCTGGGCAGCCCGGAGCTGGTACGCGAGGCCGCCGCACGTCTGCAGGGCTGGGTTGAGTGATCTGAAACGAGGGCACAGGGCCCCGCCCGGCAGCGCGCGATTCTCGGATTTGAGGATGGCGCCCGCGATCTACGAATGTTCGGCATCTCGTCGCCAGTGCGGCCAATACGCCCACGCAGCGAGTGTCGACTGGCACGGAACTTGAGTCTAGTCAGGGTCGTTCCATGGAACGGCGACCTGGTCAGCGGCACCGCCACGGCGCATCGACCGCGAATTGATTCTGGTGACGATCCTCGCGACAGCAGTTCGACCCCGCACTGAACGCCCAGGGACGCCATTCGGCGCCCGCCTGCGCCGCGCGGTGTTCGCTGTTCTCGCGACGGCGGTTTTGTCCGCGACGGCGAGCACCGCCGATGAGCCGGCGGCGCGCGCCCTCTCGCTCGCCGACGCTCTGGCGATGGCGGCCGCCAACAGTCCGGACATCGCCGCGGCCGAGCACCGCATCGCCGCGGCGCGTGCCGCGATCACCGAGGCACGCGCCGGATTTCTGCCATCGGTGAGCGCCGGCCAGGCCTACCTGGCCAGCAACAATCCCGTGCAGGCGTTCATGATGACGCTCAACCAGCGCGCCTTCGACTTCACGAGCGCCGACTTCAATCACCCGGGCACCACCGACAACTTCGCGACTCAACTGATCGGGCGCTGGCAGCTCTACGACGGCGGGCGTGACGCCGCCGGCCTCGGCGCCGCAAAGCTCGCCGCCGAGGCGGCCGAGGCCAGGCTGGCCGCGTCGCGCGACATGCTGGCATTCGAGGTCGCGCGCGCCTACTACGAAACGCTCAAGGCGCGCCGCTTCATCACTACCGCCGATGCCGCGATCGCCGACCGCGAGAGCAACCTGGCGCTGGCCGAAAGTCTGCGCGATCAGGGCGCGGCACTGGAGACCGACGCGCTCGATGCGGAAGTCGCGCTCGCGGCGGCGCGCGCCGATCGCATCCAGGCCACCTCGGCACTGGCGATCGCCGAAGCGGTTCTCACCAGCGCCGTCGGCGCCGGCGAGCCTCTGACCGCCGCCGAGCCGCCGGGTGGCTTGAGCGAGGCGCCCGCACCGATGCCCGACGATCTCGATTACCGGCGGCGTCCCGAGCTGATCGCGGCCCGCAAACTGGTCGACGAAGCGGCCAAGCGCGTGCGCGCCGCGCGCGCCGGTTGGTTGCCGCGGGTCAGCGCGTTCGGCGGCTACAATCTCGACAGCGGCGACCTCGACGACTTCGCCGACTCGTGGGCGGCCGGAGCGCGCGTCGAGATCGACGTCTTCGACGGATTGCGGACCAAGGGCGCCGTCGAGCGCGCTCTGGCGGAGCACAGCGCCGCGCAGGCGGAGCTGCGGCGCACCGAGCTGCGCACCGAGCTCGATTGGCAGCGCGCGGCGCAGGAGGTCGAGGCGGGCGCGGCGCGCCTGGCCGCGACCGACGCGATCGAGCAGCGCGCCGAGCGCAGCCTCGACATCAGTCGCGAACGCTACCGCGGAGGACTGGAGCTGTTCTCGCGCGTGCTCGGCGCCGAAACCGCCCTCGCCGACGCGCGCCAGCGCCGCGCCAGCGCCGTGCTCGACTATCACATCGCGCGCGCGGCGCTGCAGCGCGCCGGGGCCGCGACGCCGCCGGTGGCCGAACCGTCGAGCGCCGCGGCACCAGACGACGAGGAGAGACGATGATCCCGACCGCCGACGACGCGGCGCTGCCGCGCTACTGGCGGCGCATTCTGCTCGCCATGGCGCTCGCCTGCGCGGCGGCCGCGGCCGGCGCCGAAGACCCGGAACGAGCGATCGAAGTGGAGGCGCAGACCGTCGCCCTGCAGCCGCTCGCCGAGACACGCGAGCTGCCCGGCACGGTGCGGGCGCGCACCTCGGCGACCATTGCCGCGCAGGTGATGGGCACGGTGACCGACGTGGCGGTGCGGGCCGGCGACAGAGTCGCCGCGGGCCAGGAGCTGGCGCGCATCCGCGACCGCGCCGCGGCGGCGGAGCTCGAACGCGCCCGCGCCGAGTTGCGCCGCTACGAGGCCCTGCTCGCCAAGCAGGCGGTAACCCGCGCCGAGCACGAAGCCGTGCTGGCGCGCTTCCGGGTCGCCGAAGCAGCCGCCGGACACGCGCGCGTCGTCGCACCGATTGCCGGCATCGTCGCCCAGCGCCTGGTCGACCCCGGCGACCTCGCCTCGCCCGGCAAACCGCTGCTCGTCCTCGAGCAGACCGGCGGCTGGCGGCTCGAGGCCGAGGTGCCCGAGCGGCTCGGCGATCTGATCGCCGAAGGAGACGCGCTCGCGGTGCGCATCGACGCCAGCGGCGAGCAGTGCGCCGGCACGGTCGCCGAAGTGATGCCGGCCGCCGATCCGTCGACGCGCAGCTTCACGATCAAGATCGATCTCGAATGCCGCCAGCCGCTGCGCTCCGGCTCCTTCGGCCGCGCCCTGCTGCCGCTCGGCGAGCGCTCGGCAATTGCCGTTCCCGCGACCGCCGTTCGCGAGCGCGGACAGCTGACGTACGTCTTCGTGGTCGACGACGGCCGCGCCCGCATGCGCCTGGTGCGAACCGGGCGACTCGACGGCGCATCGGTCGAGATCCTGTCCGGGCTCGCAGCGGGCGATCGCGTCGTCGTCGCCGCCGCCGGCGAGTTGAGCGACGGCCAGCCGCTGCGCGTCGCCGAGCGGCCGTGACCGACGCCGGGGCACAGCGAGAGCGCGGGCTCGGGGATACGCCATGAGCAGCGGGCCGAGCGAGACGTCAGAACCACATGCGGCGCCGCATCACGGCGACCTGGCGGTGCGCATCGTTCGCGCTTTCATCGATTCGAAGCTGACGCCGCTGATCGTCGTCGCGGCGATCCTGCTCGGCATCGGTGCCGTGCGCATGCTGCCGCGCGAAGAGGAGCCGCAGATCGTCGTGCCGATGATCGACCTGTTCGTCTCCATGCCAGGCGCCTCGCCGCGCGAGATCGAGCGGCGCGTCAGCGCGCCGATGGAGAAGCTGCTGTGGGAGATTCCGGGCGTCGAGTACGTTTACTCGACCTCCAGCCCCGGCATGTCGATGACCATCGTCCGCTTCTACGTCGGCACCCCGGAAGTCGACGCCATCGTCCGCGTCAACCAGAAGATGGCGGCCAACTTCGACCGCATTCCGCCCGGCGTCGTCGGGCCGCTGATCAAGCCGCGCCGCATCGACGACGTGCCGATGATGGCGTTGACCCTGCACGGCGGCGGTTACGATCACTTCACGCTGCGGCGGCTCGCCGCCGAGCTCGAGGAGCAGATCAAGCCGATCGCCGAGGTGTCGGAGACGACGCTGATCGGCGGCGAGCCGCGCGTCGTGCGCGTCGAGCCAGACCCCGCCCGCATGGCCGCGCACGGCGTCGACCCGCTGCGCCTGCTCGACATGCTGCGCGCCGCCGATCGCGAGTCGATGGCCGGTTCGCATCCGGCGGCCAATCGACAGGTCCTGGTCGAGACCGGCGGCTTTCTCACCGATGCCGATGCGGTCGCCGGCGTCGTCGTCGGTGTGCACGCCGGCAAGCCGGTCTATTTGCGCGATGTCGCGCGCGTGCTCGACGGAGCGGGCGAACCGACGCAGTACGTCCTCTTCGGCCGCGGCGCCGGCGCCCATGTCGGGCACGGCGAAGGCGCCGCCGTCGACCTCGGCGTCGAGCCCGCCGTGACCCTGTCCCTTGCCAAGCGCCAGGGCGCCAACGCCATCGAGGTCGCGGAATCGGTGCTGGCGAAGGTCGAAAGCCTGCGCGGACGGCTGGTGCCCGCCGACGTCGCCGTGACCGTGACCCGCAACTACGGCGAAACCGCCAAGGAGAAGTCGGACGAGCTGCTGCTGCACATGGGCATCGCCGTGATCGGGGTGACCATCCTGATTGCGCTGATGCTCGGCGTGCGCGAGGCCGGCGTCGTCGCCGTCGCCATTCCGGTCACGCTGGCTCTGACCCTGGCGACGTTCTATCTGCTCGGCTTCACGCTCAACCGCATCACGCTGTTCGCGCTCATCTTCGCGATCGGTATCCTCGTCGACGACCCGATCGTCGACGTCGAGAACATCGTCCGCCACTTCCACCTGCCGGGCCGGCGCCGCCAGTCGGCGCTCGAGACCACCGTCGAGGCGGTCAACGAAGTGCGCAGCCCGCTCATCCTCGCCACCCTGACCGTCATCGCCGCGATTCTGCCCATGGCCTTCGTACGCGGCCTGATGGGACCGTACATGCGGCCGATTCCAATCGGCGCCAGCGCGGCCATGATCTTTTCGATGCTGACCGCTTTCGTCGTCACGCCGTGGGCCGCCTATCGCATCCTGGCGCGACGCCGAGAGAGCGACGGCAGCGACGCCACGAGCGTCCACCCGCACGGCGAGAAGGAAGATTTCACCACCCGCGCCTATCGCCGGATCATGGCGCCGCTGTTGGCGCATCGCTGGTGGCGCGTCGCCTTTCTCGCCGTCATCACCCTGTTACTCGTTGCGGCGGTCGCCCTGCTCTTCCTCGAGGCGGTCGTCGTCAAGATGCTGCCCTTCGACAACAAGAGCGAGTTCCAGATCATCGTCGACACCGACGAGGGCAGCACGCTCGAGCACACGACGCGCGTCGCCACCGACATCGCCATGGCGATCCGCGACGAGCCGGAGGTCACCGACTTCCAGATCTATGCCGGTACGGCCGCGCCGTACAACTTCAACGGTCTGGTGCGCCATTACTTCCTGCGGCGCGGCGCCAACGTCGCCGACGTGCAGGTCAACCTGGTCGAGAAGTCCGAGCGCTCGGCGCAGAGCCACGACATCGCGAAACGCATCCGACCGCGCGTCGAGCAGATCGCGGCGCGCCACGGCGCGCGGGTCAAGATCGCCGAGGTGCCGCCCGGCCCACCGGTGCTGCAGACCCTGGTCGCCGAGATCTACGGCCCCGACTATCCGACCCAGATCGAGACCGCGGCGCGGGTGCGCGAGATCCTCGAGCGCACCGACGGCGTCGTCGACGTCGACTGGTACGTCGAGAGCCCGCAGCCGCGCTTGCGCCTGGTGATCGAGCACGACAAGGCGGCGCTCGCCGGCATCTCGGCCGATCACATCACCAACGCGGTGACGATGCTGCGCGAGGGCGCGCACGCCGGGCTTCTGCACGACCCGCGCGAGGCGGAAGATGTCGCGATCCAGGTGCGGCTGCCGCTCGCCCGCCGCGCCTCCGTCGCCGATCTCCTCGCCGTCGAGCTCAGCGGCACCGCCGGCTCCCGCGTGCCGCTCGGTGAGCTGGTACGGGTCGAGGAGTCGACCCTCGAGCCGAGCATCTACCGCAAAAACTTGAAACCGGTGGTCTACGTCACTGCCGATGTCGGCGGCGCCCAGGAGAGCCCGGTGTACGCCATCCTCGCCCTCAACGAGGCCATCGATAAAGAGCTGGGCATCGAGATCTACACGACCCGTCAGCCGGAGGACGTTGAAAAGCCGGTGATGAAATGGGACGGCGAGTGGCACATCACCTACGAGGTTTTCCGCGATCTCGGCCTCGCCTTCGCCGTCGTACTGATCCTGATCTACGTGCTCGTCGTCGGCTGGTTCTCGTCGTTCAAGATCCCGCTCGTCATCATGGTCGCCATCCCCTTCTCCCTGGTCGGCATCCTGCCGGCGCACTGGGCGATGGGTGCATTCTTCACCGCGACGTCGATGATCGGCTTCATCGCCGGCGCCGGCATCGTCGTCCGCAACTCGATCATCCTGGTCGACTTCATCGAGCTGCGCCGCGCCCAGGGCATGGCGCTCGCCGACGCGGTGGTCGATGCCGGCGCAGTGCGCTTTCGGCCGATGCTACTCACCGCCCTGGCCGTGGTCGTCGGCGCCTCGGTCATCCTCTTCGATCCCATCTTCCAGGGCCTCGCCATCTCCCTGATGGCCGGCGAGGTCGCGTCCCTCCTGCTGTCGCGCATGGCGGTGCCGGTGATTTACTTCATGGCGGAGTGATGGGGGGTGGGGTGTGGCCAGTGGGGTGTGGCCAGTGGGGTGTGGGGGAGGCGGTTCGTGAACCGTGAACCGTTGACCGTGAACTTCTAAGGAGGCGTCATCTTGGTCCCCGGGGCGACTTCGATTCGCTTTCTGAGAGCTTGCCTCAATCGCGTCAGCATTTGGCCCAAGCGTGCACTTCGCTGGAGGAAATCCCTGTACCCTTCGACGGGGACCATTCCGAGTTGCTGCGCCACTACGAAGTGAGTCTCGAGCTCGTTGAGTGACCCATTGGCGATCCCGATGAACTGCAGGTACTCCCTGATGTGGTTGCGGCCGCAGCCCTCGGCGATGTTCGCCGGGACGGAAGAAGCAGCACGCCGAATTTGACTCGTCAGGCCGAATCTCTCTGCGGGCGGAAACGTCACGGTCGCGCGGTAGCAATACACGGCGAGATCGACGGCCCTTTTCCAGACTTCCAGATCGCGGTATCTCCTGGCGTCACCACCCATGCAGTTCCCATACTCCAACTCACTCGATATGTCTATTTGTAAAGTTTCACGCGAAGGTGCGCTGCGCTGCCGGCGTTCCCCCAGTTCACGGTTGACGGTTCACGGTTCACGACACCAACGTGGGCGTCCTTGCCAAGCTATCCACCTCGGCACCCCATGACCGACCCAGCACCGGTTGATGTCCTCATCATCGGCTCCGGCGCTGCTGGGGCGGCGTTTGCCTGGAGCATGGCGGACACCAAGATGAACATCCTCTGCCTCGAGCAGGGGGACTGGGTGAAGGCCGACGACTATCCGGGCGTCGGCATGGACTGGGAGGAGCGGCAGTTCGGCGATTTCGGATTGAGTCCGAACCAGCGCGGCCGGCGCGAGGACTACCCGGTCAACGACAGCGAGTCGCCGATCCACGCGTCGATGTTCAACGCGGTCGGCGGCAGCACCATCCTCTACGCCGCGCACTTTCCGCGGTTGCATCCATCGGACTTTCGGGTTCGCACGCTCGACGGCGTCGCCGACGACTGGCCGCTCGACTACCGACGCCTCGAGCCCTACTACGACATCAACGCGCGCATGATGGGCGTGTCGGGTCTGGCCGGCGATCCCGCCTACCCACCCAAGGAATTGCCGCTGCCGCCGCTGCCGCTCGGCGTTCTCGGCGAGCGGCTGGCCGACGGCTTCAATCGACTCGGCTGGCATTGGTGGCCGTCCGACAGCGCGATCGCCAGTCAGGATTACGAAGGACGCGCCGGATGCGTGAACGCCGGCACCTGCCTGGTCGGCTGTCCGCAGGGAGCCAAGGCGAGCACCGACGTCACGTACTGGCCGCTGGCGCTGCGCGCCGGAGTTCGGCTGCAGACGCGCTGTCGCGTGCGCGAGATCACGCTACGCGACGACGGCATGGCCGACGGCGTCATCTACTACGACGCCGATGGCGTCGAGCGGCACCAGCGCGCCGAAGTCGTGGTGCTGGCGTGCAACGGCATTGGCACGCCGCGGCTGCTGCTCAACTCGAAATCGAAACAGTTTCCCGACGGCCTCGCCAACCGCAGCGGCCTGGTCGGCAAGCGGCTGATGTTCCACCCCTACGCGCTGGTGCGCGGCATCTTCCCCGAGCCGCTCGAGGGCTACAAGGGAGCTACCGGCTGCTGCATCATCAGTCAGGAGTTCTACGAGACCGACGCGGCGCGCGGCTTCGTGCGCGGCTACTCGTTTGAGATGCTGCGCGGCATGGGCACCGTCTTCACCGCCCTGTCCGGCATGGGCTCCGGCCACATCGAATCGGGCGCGCACCATCACGACAGCTACGAGCGACTGTGGGACCGCACCGCCGGCATGGTCGCGATCTGCGAAGATCTGCCCGAGGAGCGCAATTGCATCACCCTTGATCCCGAGTTGAAGGACAGCGACGGCATCCCGGCGCCCAAGGTCAACTACAGACTGAGCGACAACAGCCAGAAGATGCTCGCCCACTGCGTCGAACGCGGCAAGGAAGTGCTGGCCGCTGCCGGGGCCACCGACTTCCTGGTCGAGGCGCCGCTCGGCGTCGCCGGTTGGCACCTGATGGGCACGGCGCGCATGGGCACCGACCCGCGCACGTCGGTTGTCAACGAGTGGGGCCGCTGCCACGACGTCAAGAATCTCTTCGTCATCGACGGCAGCATCTTCGTCACCTCGGGCGGCGTGAACCCGACCAACACCATCCAGGCGCTGGCTCTCTACATCGCCGACACAATGAAGCAAAACCTGGCCAACCTGTTCGACTGATGAGCTGGCGGCGATCAGCATTCAGCCCGGCCACAGGCGAGATGCCGGGCACTTCGTTCAGGATCCATCGAAATCCAAATCGAAATCGAAATCGTCGATCGCAGGTCGATTTCGATTTGGATTTCGATTTCGATTTCGAACTATGCAGCCCCCGCAAGAGTTCAGAGTTTGACGAATGGACGCAGAGTACACGCTGAGCGACGAGCGACGCGCCACTTTGGCGGTTGTGCTCGATCTATTGATTCCACCGGACACCGCGCGCGGCTTGCCCGGCGCGGGAGAGGTTTGCGTCGATGCGATCGAGGCGACGCTGCGCTCGAAGCCGATGTTCCGACTGACGGTGGAGCCGGGGCTGGATTGGTTCGGCAACCGGGAACCGGGAACCGGGAACGACGCGCTGGCAGCATTGCAAAATGAGATGCCGGCGTTCGTGCCGACGCTGGTGTTCCTCACCTACTCCGCCTACTACCAGCAGCCGCGCGTCGTCGAGGCGCTCGGCGTCGAAGGCCGGCCGCCGCATCCACGCGGCTATGCGATGGAGCCGAGCGATTTGGATGCGTTGCTCTCAAAGGTGCGGGCGCGGGGGCGGATGTATCGGTGAAGCGTGACTCGAAAGCCGGGAACCAACAGTCGAGAGCCCAACATCGCAATGAGATGCTCGTTAACCGTGAACGGTGAACCGTGAACGCAGGACGGGCAACGGTTCACGGTTCACGGTT
>CADEER010000010.1:57457-59816 GCA_902826395.1 uncultured bacterium | reverse complement strand
ACGGTTCACGGCTTTCTCCGGCGCCAGCCGGAACTTCAATCCCGCTTCCTCCTCGAACAGCGCCGGCAGATCGGTCCAGTCCTTCTGCGCCATGCCGCGCGCGCAGGCGTCGCGCAGCAGCTTCTCCACCGCCGACGAAAAGCGGTCGGGCACGCCGTGCTGCGATTCGAGCTCGCGGATGAGACTCGCGTCCTTGGCGGCGAGCTCGAGGGCGAACTGCGGCGCGCCGCCGCTGCGGCGCTCGATGCCTTCGACGGCCATGTTCGTGTAGAAGTTGCCGGCTCCTCCCGTGCGCAGCACCGTCACCATCGCGCGCAAGTCGAGCCCGGCGCCGCTGGCGAGCGCCAGCGCTTCGAGCGTCGCCATGCTGGTCGAGAACGCGACCATGCTGTTCACCAGCTTGGCGATACTGCCGGCGCCGCGCGGTCCGAGGTGGAAGGTGGCGCGGCCGACCTTCTCGAGCAACGGCGTCACGCGCGCAACCGCTGTGTCGTCGCCGCCGACCATGAACATCAGCATGCGCGCCTGCGCGCCCGGCGCGCCGCCGGACAGCGGCGCGTCGACGAGATGTCGCCCGGCGGCGGCGATTCGTTCGCCCAACTTGCGCACGCGCTCCGGCGCGTTGGTCGACAGATCGACGAGCACCGCATCGGGCCGTGCAGCCTCCAGCCACTGCGCCGCCACCGCGTCGACCACATCGGGCGTCGGCAGCGACAGGAACGTCACCTCCGCATCGGCCGCAACAGCGGCAACGCTGTCGCAAACCCGCGCACCTGCATCGCCGAGCCCCCTGGCGCGCGCCGAGTCCGTGTCGAAGACCGCAACCTCGTGTCCGTCAGCGACGAGATTGCGCGCAATCGCACCACCGATGTTCCCCAGTCCAATAAATCCGATCCGCATGCCAATGTCCTCTCAGAACGTCTCTAAAAGCGTCGCGCCAGCGACCACCTTCCTCAGCCTAAGCCTAAGCCCGAGCCTAAGCCTGCGAGCGGCCGCCCGCAGGGCGCCGCTCGCTCACAGCTCCAGGTCGTAGAGCCGCGTCCAGTTCGGCCCGGCGGCCTTGATCTTCGACTCCTGCGGAATCGGCAGCTCGTCGAACATCGTCTTCACCGCTTTCGGGTACTTCGAGTCGCCGTGCGGATAGTCGGTCGAGAAGACGAGGTTGTCGTCGCCGAACCATTCGATGTACTGCGACGCGGTGTCCTCGTCCGCCTCGACCGACAGAAAGCAGTTGGAGAGGAAGTACTCGGACGGCTTCTTCTTCAAGTCCGGCGCTTCGCGCCAGCCGACCCACTCGAAGTGCTCGTCGAGGCGGTGCAGCAGCCACGGCGCCCACGAGCAGTTGCCCTCGAGCAGCGCGGCACGCAAGCGCGGGAAGCGTTGGAACACGCCGCCCGACGTGAGGCTCACGGTGACCGTCATGATCCCCAACGGCTGGCCGAAGGTGTGCCACATCATCAGGGAGTCGAAGATCTCGAGCGAGAAGTCGGGCTTGAGATAAGTCTGGCCGCCGCCGTGAAAGGAGATCGGCACGTTCATCCGCTCGCACTCGGCCCACAGCGGATCATAGACCGGGTGATGCCACGGACGGCGGTTGATGCAGCCGGGCGCCAGGTAGATCGCCTTGAAGCCGAGCTTCTCGACGCATCGCCGCACCTCCAACACCGCGGCGTCGACGTCGTGCGGCGCCACCATGCCGGCGCCGTACATACGCTGCGGCGCGTAGGAGCAGAAGTCGTGCATCCAGTCGTTGTAGGCGCGCGCGATCGCCGCCGCGAAGTCGGGCTCGAGGCCGTCGGTTCCCATCATCTGCACGGTGTCGAGACCGAGCACGAACAGGCCGCGGGTCGGGAACAACACCGCCTTGTCGAGCCCCTCGACGTCCATCGCCGCGACCTGCGACGCCGGATCCCAGCCGCGCTGCATCGCCTCGGCATAGGCATCTTCGTGATGCGTCTGCCAACCGCGATGCCGTCCCTGGTCGGCGCTGATCGGCTCCACTCCGCCGCCGCGCAGCACGACCCGCGACTTGACGCGCACCCGCATGTCGCGGTGCATCTCGGTGAGACCGACCGGCGCCGCGTGGCGAAACGAAGGATCGATGTAGCGCTGCCACAAGTCCGGCGGCTCCATGATGTGCATGTCGCTGTCGCCGACCGGATGTCCCGCGTGTGCCATGACTCCCCCTTTGCGCGAAACCGCAAGCTAGCCCACGCGTGCGAAGAGTGTCGACCCGGCAGAGCTCACCGCGCGTTCAGGAACTGATCGTGTCCTGGCGGACCGAGATGATCGCGAACCGTGAACCGGGAACGCGCTTTCGATGTGCCCCGAATCGCCGTGACCAATCTGATTCGCCGTT
>CADEER010000010.1:35142-57357 GCA_902826395.1 uncultured bacterium | reverse complement strand
CGGGAACGCGCTTTCGATGTGCCCCGAATCGCCGTGACCAATCTGATTCGCCGTTACCGGTTCCCGGTTCCCCATTTGCTTGCGCCGCGAACGCCGCAGAGGCATGACCACCACAACCAACAGGAGAGCGACCCCGATGACCGAGCTGGCAAACGATCCGGCCTTTCAAACCTATGCGACGTGCGTCGCCGTGCTGGCGCTGAAGATGATCGTCTCGGCGATGTACACGGGCGCGCAACGCCGGCGCTCCTCGGGTTACGTCAATCCCGAGGACGCGCGCACCTTCGGCGGCGGCGCTACCGCGGCGCCGGAAGAGCAGCCCGCCGTTGCACGCGCGCTGCGCATCCAGCGCAACGACGGCGAGAACATTCCGATCTTCTTCGCGCTCGGTCTCGTCTATGTGCTGTCCGGAGCATCGGCGAGTGGCGCGGCGATGTACTGCTGGACCTACACGCTGGCGCGTATCGGCCACACCTTCGCCTACGCGCTGGAGCTGCAGCCGTGGCGCGCTCTGCTGTTCGGCGTCGGCACGCTGGCACTGATCGGCATGGCGGTGCAGATCATCTTCTGACGGATCAAACGACCGCCGGCTGCGCCAGGATGCGCTGCAGCACCGCCTCGCAGTCGCGCCGCTCCATGTAGCGCGGGACGGGGTAGTTCAAGAACGCCTCGGCGCAGGCGCGCTCGGCGATGACGGCGATGTCCTCGCGGCGCAGCGCCGCCAGCGTGTACGGGATATCGATGCGCGCCATCAGCTCGCGCACCGAGGCGATGAAGCGATCGGCGCGATCGGCTTCGCTGCCGCCGCCGCGGCCGATCAGGTCGGCAAGGCGCGCCAACTGCGGGCGCGCTTCGCGCTTCGAGTACTCGAGGACGTGCGGCAGCGCGATGGCGTTGGCGAGGCCGTGCGGCGTTCGGTACAGGGCGCCGAAGTTGTGCGCGATGGCGTGCACGTAACCGACGCTGGTGCGCGTGAAGGCGATGCCGGCGTAGTACGACGCCATCGCCATCGCCTGTCGCGCGGCGAGATCGTCGCCGTGTTCGTAGGCGCGCGGCAGGTTCTCGAACACCAGCCGCACCGCAATGCGGGCGTACGCCTCGGTCTGCGGCGTCGAGCTCCGGGCGATGAACGACTCGACCGCGTGGGTCAGCGCGTCCATGCCGGTCGCGGCAGTCACCGCCGGCGGCAGACCCGTCATCAGCGTCGGATCGAGCGCCGCCATCGACGGCATCAACTTCGGATCGAGATAGAACTTCTTCGCGTGGCTAACCGGATCGGAGACCACGGCGGCAACGGTCGCTTCGGATCCCGTGCCGGCGGTGGTCGGGATGGCGAACAGCGATAGCGGCGCCTTCCTGACCTTGAGCATGCCCTCGAGCTTGGCGAGCGGCCGGCCGTTGGTAGCGAGCGCGGCAATCATCTTCGCCGCGTCCATCGGCGAGCCGCCGCCGACCGCGAGTACGCCGTCGCACTTCTCCGCTTCGAGTTGCGACAGACCGGCTTCCACCTGATCGAAGGTCGGATCCGGAGTCACTCCCGAGTAGATCGACCAACCCACGCCGACCGCATCGAGCGCCGCCGTCACCCGCGCGACGATGCCGGCCTGCACCAATACCGCGTCGGTGACGATCAACAGCTTGCCGATGCCGAAGCCGGCGACCGACGTGCAGAGCTCGCTCACCGCGGTCGCACCGACGAAGGTAACGGGCACCCGATCGGGCAGCAGCTTTGCTACCACCTTGCCGATGGCGACGTACGCCTGGTGCAGGAATCTCTTGATCGAGTCCATTGAACCTCCGGGCGCCGATTCCTCGATCAAAAAGTGGGCGCGGTCAACGCGGGGACTCGCTTTGCTCGAAGGCTGAGGCTGAGGCTCGGGCTTAGCAGCCCGTTGAAGAACAGGCACCTACTGCGGGCGGCTTGTTTTCGTCAGCTCTGCGTTGCCGAATCCTCAACAAAAGTCCCGACTTTGCTTCCGGTTCGGCGCCTTGATCTGACGAAAACCGCTCGCCCTCGCTACGGCGCCTGTTCTTCAACGGGCTGCTAGGCTGAGGGCGGTGCGCGCTGCGCGCGACTTTATCGATCTGGCCCGACTGAAACCTGGCTGCTTGCTGCCGCGCTAACGGGTGAGGTCGGTGCGCAGTTGCGCTACCAACGCGACGAGGCCGCGGCGCGATGCGCCGCCGTAGATGATGTGGTCGGGGCGCACGATGACCACCTCGTTGGCGAGCAGCACGCCGAGGATGGCGCCTTGCGGTTCGGGCACGGTGACGATCTCGGCGTCGATGTGTCGCAGGAATCCCGCGGTGTCATCGTCGATCGCAACTTCGAGGCCTGCTGACGAGACGATCGCCCAGCGCGGGCCGACGATGTCGTCGAAGGCGCCGGTTCCGCGCGCGCCCTGCACGTCCGTCCACGGCAGGAGCTGTCCGACCCAGTCGCCGCCGCCGGTGGCGAGCAGCCCCGCGGACAGATCGGGAAGCGTGCGGCTGCCGCCGTACGCGTACTCCTGCAGCTCGGCCGGCGGCTCCGGGCCACCGCGCGCCATCGCCGCCCAGGCGTCGATCAGCTTGCCGGTGTTGGTCGAGTGCTCGACCATCGCCACCGCCAGCGGCCGGCGCTCCGCTGTGTAGGTCTCGAGAATCGAATCGGCGGCGCGGCCGCGCTGCACCATCGCCAGCTTCCAGATCAGGTTGTCGGCGTCGCGCACGCCGGTGCACAGGCCCTGGCCCATGAACGGCGGCGTCTGGTGCGCCGCGTCGCCGGCGAGAAAGATGCGGCCGCGGCGGAAGGTCTCGGCGATCGTCGCGTGAAAGCGGTAGACGACGGCGCGAACGATGGCGCCGTCGTCGGGCGACAGCCACGGCGCCAGCAACTGCCAGACGCGTTGCGGATCCTCCATCTCCGCAGCCGTCTCGCCTGGCTTGAGCTGAAACTCCCAGCGCCGCAGGCGGCCCGGCATCGGCACGAAGGTCACCGGGCGGTCGGGATCACAGATCTGTTGGCAGAGCTGCGGCAACTCGACCGAGCGCGACAGCTCGAGGTCGATCACCAGCCATTCGCAATCGTAGCCGAGGCTGTGCCAGCCGATGCCACACGACTTGCGCACGCCGCTGCGCGCGCCGTCGCAGCCGATCACCCAGCGCGCGCCGAGCGTGCGCGTAGCGCCGCTCGCTACGTCGCGCACCTCGAGATCGACGCCGTCGCCGTGCTCAGTGAGTGCCGTCACTTCCTGGCCGGTGCACAGCTCGATGCGCTCGTAGCGCCCCAGACAGCCGCGCATCGCTCGTTCGACGTCGGGCTGGCGGATGTTGAGGATGGGCCAGAAGCCGTTGCCGGTTTTCAGACCCGGTGGGATCTCGATACCGATGATGCGCCGCCAGCTCGCGTCGACGAACTCGGCCCCGGCCATCTCGGCGGTCGCCGGCCAGATCGCCTCCAGCACACCGGCGTTGTGCAGAATGCGCTGCACGTCGTCGTGCAACACGGCGGCGCGCGGCAGATCGTAGACGTCCAGCGCGCGCTCGAGCACCACCGCCGACAAACCGTGAATGCCGCACAGATTCGCCGCCACCACCCCCGTCGGCCCACCCCCGACGATCGCTACATCATAGAAAGCGTTCTGCATGTCCGTCGCCAATTCACGGTTCACGGTTCACGGTTCACGAATCACGGCTCCACACACCGATTGGTCATCGTGCCGACCCCCTCGATCGAAGTCGTCACCACATCCCCCGCCTTCAAAAACGTGCCGCTGATCGCGCCGACGCCCGACGGGGTGCCGGTGAAGATCAGGTCGCCCGGCTCGAGGGTGCAGATCGACGACAGGTACGCGATCAGCGCGGGAACCGAGAAGATGAGATCGCTGGTGCGCGCCTCCTGTTTGACCACGCCGTTCACCTCGCAGCGGATGGCGAGATCGGCCGGGTCGGCGAACTGGTCGAGCGACGTCACGGCGGGTCCGATCGGGCCGTAGGTGTCGTACGACTTGCCGAGATCGAAGTGCGGCGGCTTGCTGGCGAACTGCGTCGTTCGCTCCGACACGTCCTGGCCGCAGGTCAGACCGGCGACAGCGTCCCAGGCGCGCTCCGCCGGGATGTCGCGTCCGCGCCCGCCGATCACCACAACTAGCTCGGCTTCCCAGTCGGTGGTCGGACCGTAGATGCGAATGTCGTCGGTCGGACCGGCAAGGCAGCTCGGAAACTTGGTGAACACGACCGGCGTCGACGGCGGCTCCATCCCCGATTCCGCGGCATGAGAGCGATAGTTGAGGCCGATGCCGAAGATCTTCTGCGGCCGCGGCACGCACGGCGCCAGCGTCACCGAGCTCAGCGCCGCGTCGGGATGCGCGCCGAGCTCGGCGGCGAGACCGTGCAACTGAGTGTAGCGGACGAGCACTTCCATCGGATCGGCCGGCAGCCGGCCACCGCTGTGGCGCTCGACGTCGTACACGCCGTCGTTGGCGACCAGCACGGCGCGGCCCTGCAGGTTGGCGAGACGATAAGACATGGCGGACTCTCCTCTTGCTTGTGTTCTTCAGGCGCGCGGCAATCGCCGCAGTGGCCGGTGCGCGAGATCGTGCGCTTCGCGGCGGTTGAGGCCGAGCAGTCGCAACAGGTGCTCGACGGCGTCGTCGAGATCGGACTCGCTCAGCTTGCCGTCGACGTAAGCGGTGAGCGCGGACAGAAACGCCCCCGACAACAGCAGGCGCATGACTTCGACGTTGGCGATGTGGAAGCGCCCGGCTTCGACGCCGCGCGCCGCGTCGCGCATACCGCTTTCGCCCACGCCTTCGTAGAGACGCTCCTGCGGCAAGCCCGAGCGCAGGACGAACCAGCTACACAGCGGGTCGCTGCCGAGGGTGCGAATGCAGTGGCGCAAGCCGGTCGCCATGACCTCGGCCGGGTCGTCGATCTTGGCGACCAGACGATCGATGCGGCTATTGAGCTCTTTGGTCCGGGCGCGTGCCAGCGGCACCAGGACATCGTTCTTGCTGTCGAAGTGGTGGTAGAAGCTGCGCCGCGCGATGTCGGCCGCCGCGGCGATGTCGTCGATCGTCACCGCGTCGATGCCGCGCTCGGCCATCAGCTCTTCCGCGACCTCGAGAATTCGCCCGCGCACCCTGGCGCGGCGTTGCGCGACGCGCCCCTGCCCCATCTCGGCCGCCGTCTCCGGGGCCCGCTGCGCGGCCGCTGCTCTCGACATGGGGCGGACCCTAGCGCAAACTTGCACTCAGTGCAAGTTTGCGCTAAGTGCAAGATCAACCGGAAGGAGAAATTCGATGAAACTGCACTGGTCTCATGCCGTCATGTACGTCCGCGACCTGGAGACGATGATCGACTTCTACAACAAGGTGCTCGGCTTCGAGGTGAGCGACCGCGGCCCGCTAGGCCCCGACAGTCCGATCGAGGTCGTCTTCCTGTCGCAAGCCGGTAGCGACCACCACCAGCTCGCCTTTGCTCCGGTGCGCGGCGAAGGAGCGTCGACGACCCTCGACCACATCGCCTTCCGCGTCGACTCGTTGGCCGAGGTGAAGGGGGTGGCCGACCGCGTCGCCGCCGATGGCCGCTCGCAGCGCAGCAACGGCGTCAACCACGGCAACGCCTGGTCGGTGTACTTCGCCGACCCCGAGGACAACACGATCGAAGTCTTCTGCGACTCACCGTACGCCGTGCAGCAGCCGCAGATGCAGGGCCTCGACCTGACCATCAGCGAGGACGAGGCGCGGCGTCGCACCGAGGAGCAGTTCCGCGATGCGCTCGGCTTCCAGCCGATGGCCGACTTCTACGCGCAGCACCGCCGCCGCTTCGGCGAAGAGTGACGCTGGGCGGCCCGGCCGGTTCGCGAACCGCCGGTCAGGGCTCGACCTGGCGGCCCGGAACCTTCCAGTGATCGGGCCAGGTCTGGTCGCGGACATCGAACGGGTTGTCGGTTTCCACCGGCCCGCACGACTGGCCGTCGCGCAAGTGCAGGCGCCGCCCCGTTTCGATTCGATCGACGGTGACGCGTCCGCCACAACCGCGGCAAATGCCCTCTTCGTACACTTCACCCATCGGCCTGACCCTCCCGCCCATGAGACTGTCGATTTTGTCCCGTACACGTACTCGTACCCGTACCCGTACACGATCAAAGCGGATTTCCGCAGTAAACTCCGTGTACGTGTACGGGTACGAGTACGTGTACGATCGCGAATCTTTCGTTTTCCAACAGTGGCCCATGAGGAACCGCAATAGTCGTGCCCTGGGAATTGAATCACGATTGATGGGGGCGACGCGGAAAGAAGCCGGCAAGATGTGCGCGCCCCGCTGCCGGCGTTTGCAAGGTTGACAGCCGCGGCCCATTCAAACACGACGTTCCCTCACACGGCACCGCTTCTGTACTCGGGCGTTTACATCGTGTTGCCGGCCCGCGGTGCTTGTCCTAGATTCGCAGGCGTCATCGCGAGATCGCGGATCTCGCACACTGGCGAGCCGAAGTAGCCCGATGCCTTCCTCCGATTCTTCCTCCAAGCTGCCGCGGGTCTTCATCGACGAGGTAGCGCCGAGCGTCGACGGCGGGCGACACGCGGTGAAGCGCTGCCTCGGCGATGCCCTCGTCGTCGGCGCCGACATCTATAAGGACGGGCACGATCTGATCGGCGCCCGCGTGCGCTTCCGGCCTCCCGGTGAGCGCGACTGGCAGACCGCGGCGATGAGCTACGACTTCGATTTCGACCGCTGGAGCGGCAGCGTTCCGCTCGATCTCCTCGGTCGCTGGGAGATCGCGGTCGAGGCGTGGCCGGACTACTTCGCCACCTGGCGCACCGACCTCGGCAAGCGGCTGCAAGCCGCGCAAGACGTCGGCGCCGAGCTGCTCGAAGGTGCGGCGCTGCTCAGGCGCGCGCGGCCGGGCGGCGCGGCGCGCAAGCGACTAACGGAGATCGCTCATCTACTCGCCGACGGCGCGCGCTCGCAGGAAGAGCGCTGCGTTGCCGCGCTCGACCCCGAGTTGGCGGCACTGATGGACGGCCCGCTCGCGCCGGCGCACGTGACGCGTTCGGCACCCAGCCTACCGGTACTGGTCGAGCGCGAACGGGCCCGACTCGGCGCGTGGTACGAGCTGTTCCCGCGCTCGCAGGCGCCGCTCGGCGGACGCCCTCGTCACGGAACGTTCGCCGACGCAGAGCGACGCCTGCCCGAGCTGGCGATGCTCGGCTTCGATGTCATCTACCTGCCGCCGGTCCACCCGATCGGCCGCTCCCATCGCAAGGGGCCCAACAACAGCCGCACCAGCTCGGCGGGCGACCCCGGCAGCCCGTGGGCGATCGGCGCTCGCGAAGGCGGTCACACCGCTGTGCATCCCGAGCTCGGCACCATCGACGACTTCGACCGGCTCGTGCGCGCCGCCGCGGCACACGGCATCGAAGTCGCGCTCGACTACGCGCTGCAGTGCTCGCCCGACCATCCATGGGCAACCGAGCATCCGGAGTGGTTCCATCGCCGGCCCGACGGCAGCATCCGCTACGCCGAGAATCCGCCCAAGAAGTACGAGGACATCTACCCGATCAACTTCTGGTGCGAGAAGGAGAGCGATCGCGTCGCGCTGTGGGAGGCGTGCCGCGACATCTTCCTCTTCTGGATCGAGCACGGCGTGCGGATCTTTCGCGTCGACAACCCGCACACCAAGCCCTTCGCCTTCTGGGAGTGGTGCCTGCGCGACGTGCAGGAGCGCCACCCAGACGTCGTGTTTCTTTCCGAGGCCTTCACCCGCCCCAAGCGCATGCTCGGTCTCGCCAAGATCGGCTTCTCGCAGTCGTACACGTACTTCACCTGGAAGAACACGAGCTGGGAGCTGCGCGACTTCCTGCGGATGCTGCTCGAGCCCGAGTGGCTGGAGTGCTACCGGCCCAACTTCTTCGCCAACACCCCCGACATTCTGCACGAGTATCTGCAGAAGGGCGGCCGGCCCGCCTTCCGCACCCGACTGCTGCTCGCCGCCACGCTGTCGCCGAGCTACGGCATCTACAGCGGCTTCGAGCTGTGCGAGAACGTCCCGCTGCACGAGGGCAGCGAAGAGTACCTCGACTCGGAGAAGTACCAACTGCGGCCGCGCCACTGGGACGCGCAGGACAACATCAAGCCCGACATCGCCCAGCTCAACCACCTGCGCCGCCACCACCCCGCTCTGCAGCGCTTCGACAATCTGCGGATCCTCGACTGCGAGAATCCCAACATCTTCTGGTATCGCAAGAAGGCCGGCGCGGAAGATCTGTTCATCGCCGTCAACCTCGATCCGTACGCCGCCCAGGAGGCGATGGTCCCAGTGCCCATCGACGAGCTCGGCCTCGACGCCGACGCGCCGTACCGAATGCGCGATCTGCTGACCGACACCTCGTACCAGTGGCGCGGACCGCGCGGCTATGTCCGTCTCGACCCGCGCGAGCGCGCCGGTCACCTGTTTCGCTTCGAAGCGGGGGGATCGACGTGAGCGAAGGCGGGAAACCAGGATGAGCGAAGGCGGGAAACCAGGATGAGCGAAGGCGGGAAACCAGGATGAGCGAAGGCGGGAAACCAGGATGAGCGAGCGCGCCCTGTGGTACCGCGACGCGGTCATCTACCAGCTCCGCGTTCGTTCGTTCAGCGACAGCAACGACGACGGCATCGGCGACTTCGCCGGCCTCACCTCCAAGCTCGACTATCTGAAGAACCTCGGCGCCACCGCGCTCTGGCTGTTGCCGTTCTATCCATCGCCGCTGCGCGACGACGGCTACGACATCGCCGACTATACGGATGTCCATCCCGACTACGGCACCCTCAACGACTTCCGCCGTTTTTTGCGCGAGGCCCACGAGCGCGGCCTGCGCGTCATCACCGAGCTGGTCATGAACCACACCTCCGACCAGCACCCCTGGTTCCAGCGCGCCCGCCGCGCCCCGCCAGGCAGCCGCGAGCGCGACTTCTACGTCTGGACCGACGACACCACCCGCTACGAGGAAGCGCGCATCATCTTCAAGGATTTCGAAGCCTCGAACTGGGCTTGGGATCCGGTAGCCAAGTCCCACTACTGGCATCGTTTCTACTCGCACCAGCCCGACCTCAACTTCGCCAGCGCGGCGATGCGCAAGGAGCTCTTCCGAGCCCTCGATTTCTGGTTCGACATGGGCGTCGACGGCGTCCGCCTCGACGCCATCCCCTACCTCTACGAGCGCGACGGAACGTCGTGCGAGAACCTCCCCGAGACCCACGAATTTCTCAAACAAGTTCGGGCCCATATCGATGCCAACTTCGAGGATCGCATGCTGCTTGCCGAGGCCAACCAGTGGCCGGAGGACGCGGTGCAGTACTTCGGCGACGGCGACGAATGCCACATGGCGTTCCACTTCCCGATCATGCCCCGCCTCTACATGGCGCTGCACATGGAGACGCGCGACCCGATCATCGACATCCTCGAGCAGACGCCGGCGATCCCGGATACCTGCCAGTGGTCGATCTTCCTGCGCAACCACGACGAGCTGACGCTCGAGATGGTCACCGAAGAGGAGCGCGACTACATGTGGCGGGCCTACGCGCCGGAGATGCGGGCGCGCATCAACCTCGGCATCCGCCACCGCCTGGCGCCGCTGCTGCATAACGAGCGCCGGCGCATCGAGCTGATGACCGCCCTGCTCCTGTCGCTGCCCGGCACGCCGATCATCTATTACGGCGACGAGATCGGCATGGGCGACAACATCTACCTCGGCGATCGCGATGCCGTCCGCACGCCGATGCAGTGGAGCCCCGACCGCAACGCCGGCTTCTCGCGCGCCAACCCGCAACGCCTGGTGCTGCCGATCGTCGCGGATCCCGAGTACAGCCCCGATACCGTCAACGTCGAAGTGCAGGAGCGCAACGTCAGCTCGCTGCTCTGGTTCACCAAGCGCATCCTGGCACTGCGCGGCCGCTACCTCGCGTTTGGCCGCGGCACGTTCGAGCCCCTACATCCGTCCAACCGCTCCGTGCTCGCATTCCTGCGCCGCTACGAGAACGAATGTCTGCTCGTCGTCGTCAACCTGTCGCGCTTCCCGCAGTACGCCGAGCTCGATCTGCGCGACTTCGCCGGACAGATTCCAGAAGAGCTCTTCGGACGCCGCCCGTTTCCGCGCATCGGCGAGCTGCCGTATCTCATCACCCTCGGCCCGCACGGCTTCTATTGGTTCGGAATCCGCGGTGCCGACGTCGATCACGCCGCGGCGGGCACCAGCGGCGCGCCGGTCGCGCACCTCGCCGACATCGACGTCGACGGCGACTGGCGCGACATCGCCGACGGCGCGGCGCGCGGCGCGCTCGAGCGCGCTCTCGTCGGATACCTGCCGGCGCAGCGTTGGTTCCGCAGCAAGGCGCGCCAGATCACCCATGTCGACATCACCGACTCGATTCCTGTCGGCGAGACGCTCCTGCTTCTCCTGCGCGTGGCGTACGACGAGGGCGACGCCGAGGACTACTCGCTGCCGCTGATCTTTCGGATCGGCGAGGGCGAGCCGGAGCGCGCGATCGCGCGGCTCGGCGTGCGCGGCGCGGACGCGGTCGTCGAGGGCTACGTCATCGATGGCGCGGATGATCCGCACTTCGCGACCGAAGTACTCGACATCGTCCAGCGGCGGCGGCGGCGGCGCGGCCGCCACCATCGCATCGAGGGAGTTCCCAGCCAGGCGCTGCGCCATCAGGAACGATGGAAGGACCTGCCGCCGCCGCACGCGCTGGCCGTCGAGCAGAGCAACACTTCGTGGCGCTATGGCGACCAGCTGGTCGCCAAGCTGTACCGCCGCATCGAAGCGGGCCTCAGCCCGGAGCTGTCGCTCAACCGGCATCTGAGTGAGAAGGCGCACTTTCAGAACGTTCCCCTGCTCGCCGGCCACCTGACGCTGCGCCACGAGTCGGGCACTGAATCGACGCTGGCGATTCTGCAGGCCTGGGTACATAACCAGGGCACTGCCTGGGACCTCGCACTGCGCCAGCTCGACGATTTGCTCGATCACGCGCTCGGCCGCTCCGCCGATCCGACCGCCGAGGAGCTCATCGCCGGCGCTCGCAACACCGCTCGCCTGCTCGGGCAGCGCACCGGTGAGATGCACGCCGCGCTGCGCCAGCCGCACGACGACCCCGAGATGGAGTCGGAACATTTCACACCGTTTGCCCGTCGCAGCTACGCGCAGGCCGTGCGCAACCTCGCGGTGCGCAATCTCGACCTGCTGGAAGCTCGGCTCGGAACCCTGCCGAATGAGCGCGTGCGCGACCTCGCCGCGGCGGTCCTGCAGCGCCGTGACGATCTCGAGCGGCGGGCGCGCGGAATCTCCGATGTCGCCGACGGCGGCCGGCTGATTCGCTGCCACGGCGACTACCACCTCGGCCAGGTGCTCTACACCGGCAGCGACTTCGTCATCATCGACTTCGAAGGCGAGCCCGGTCGGTCGCTGGCCGAGCGGCGCCGCAAGCGCTCGCCGCTCAGCGACGTCGCCGGCATGCTGCGCTCCTTCCACTACGCGATGGAGCAGGCGTTGCGCCGAGCCGACATCGACGGCGCCGATCCGGCAGCGCAGCGCACCCTGATGGAGAGCTCGGCACGGCAGTGGTACGAGGCATCGCGGCAAGCGTTTCTCGACGCGCACGTGGTCGCTTGCGCGGCAGCCGGCGACCTCCTGCCCGATGCCGCAGCGACGGAACGCATGCTCGCCGTCCTGGTCCTCGAGAAGGCGCTTTACGAAGTCGGCTACGAGCTCAACAACCGCCCCGACTGGGTGGAGATCCCACTGCGCGGCCTGCTCGACGTGAGCAGCGAGGGCACACGAACGTGACCGCCTTTCCCACCCACCACGTACACGTACGCGTACACGTACTCGTACACGGTCTGGCTACCACCGTGTACGCGTACGTGTACGGAGGTGAGGCGGCACTCACGACATCGGCGCGCGTCTGCAGCGAGGCCACCTGATGCGCGTCTGGCCGGGTGCGACGGCGCCGCTCGGCGCGAACTGGGACGGCCGTGGCGTCAACTTCGCGCTCTTCTCGCGCCACGCCGACAGCGTCGACCTCTGTCTGTTCGACGAAGACGGCAGCGAACGCGAGCGCATCCGACTGCCGGAGCGCACCGGCGCGGTGCGACACGGCTACGTTCCCGACCTGCGCCCGGGCGCGCTGTACGGCTACCGCGTCAACGGCGCCTACGATCCCGAACGCGGCCACCGCTTCAACCCCAACAAGCTGTTGATCGACCCGTACGCCCGCGCCATCAGCGGCCCGATCCATCCGACCGACGTCTGCTTCGGCTATCGCACCGGTGACGACGCCGCCGACCTGTCCTTCGACGATCGCGACAGCGCCCCGGCGATGCCGCGCTGCGTGGTCACCAGCAACTCGTTCCCGTGGGACGGAGATCGCCGCCCCAACATCCCGTGGACGCAGACCGTCGTCTACGAGTGTCACGTAAAGGGCATGACCGCCCTGCACCCCGGCGTTCCCGAACACCTGCGCGGCACCTATCTCGGGCTCGTCTCCGATCCGATCCTCGATCATCTCGGCGCGCTCGGCATCACCGCGGTCGAGCTGTTGCCCGTCCACCACGCGCTCAGCGAACGCCACCTGCTCGATCGCGGCCTGACCAACTACTGGGGCTACAACTCGCTCGGCTTCCTCGCTCCCGACGCCCGCTTCGCGTCGACCGCCGCACCCGGATCGCAGGTCGAGGATTTCAAAGCGATGGTGAAGGCATTCCACCGCGCCAACATCGAAGTCATCCTCGACGTCGTCTACAACCACTCCGGCGAGGGCAACGAGCTCGGCCCGACCGTATGCTTTCGCGGCATCGACAACGCTTCGTACTACCGGCTGGCGAGCGGCCGGCCGCGCTACTACCACGACACGACCGGCTGCGGGAACACACTCAACGTCACCAACCCGCGCGTGCTGCAGCTCGTCCTCGACAGTCTGCGCTACTGGGTCAGCGAGATGCACGTCGACGGCTTTCGCTTCGACCTCGCCGTCAGCCTCGGCCGCGATCCCGATCACTTCGACGGCGCGGCTCGCTTCTTCACGGCGCTGCAGCAGGACCCCGTCCTTTCGCGCGTCAAGCTGATCGCGGAGCCGTGGGATCTCGGACCCGACGGCTTCCGCCTCGGCGAATTCTCCGAATCGTGGGCGGAATGGAACAGCGCGTATCGACAATCGGTGCGGCGTCTGTGGCGCGGCGACGGCGGCCAGCTTCCCGAGCTCGCCTCGCGGCTGTCGGGCTCGGCCGACATCTTCCAGCACAGCGGCCGGCGGCCGCAGGCGAGTGTGAACCTGGTGACCTGCCACGACGGATTCACGCTCAACGACGTGGTCAGCTACGAGCACAAGCACAACCACGCCAACGGCTGGAACAACGACGACGGCGAAGACGCGAACTGGAGCCGCAATTGGGGCGTCGAAGGCGACACCGACATCGTCCGCATCCGGCGCCGCCGCCAGCAGACGATGCGCAACATGCTCGCCACCCTCGCCTTCTCCCAGGGGGTGCCGATGCTGTCACACGGCGACGAGCTGCAGCGCACACAGCGCGGCAACAACAACGCCTACTGTCAGGACGGCCCGACCGCCTGGATCGATTGGAGCCTCGGCCCGGAGGCACTCGAACAGCTCGAGTTTACCCGCCGCGTCTTCCAACTGCGCCGCGACAATCCAGCCTTCCGCCGCCGCCGCTTCTTCTCCGGCCAGCCGCTCGGCAAACGCGTCGCAAAGGACGTCATGTGGCTGCACCCTGCCGGCCGCGAGATGCAACACGACGATTGGCACGACCCGTCGGCACACGTGCTCGGCATGTGGATTCCCGGTCAGGCCGTCGACGAGACGGACGAGCGCGGCCGCCCGACGACCGGCCGTTCGCTGTTGCTGCTGGTCAACGGCGGCGGTCAGACGTCGCTCTTCCGCCTACCGGCGGAGCTGGCGGCCGGCACCTGGGTCTCGGCGGTGTACACCGCGCACGAACGCGTCCTCGGGATGCGCGGCGGCGTGGTGACGATGGCGGCGCGCTCCCTGGCACTGCTGCAGAGAGAGGATGCGGCGTGAGTCGCGTCACGAGCTCCGGACGCGACGCCCTGCTGCGCGACGTCTCGCAAGCGGGCGTCCGCGACGTCTGCCGAGGCACCAGCGCCGACCCGCACCGCGTGCTCGGCCCGCACCGCCTGTCCCACGGCAAGCGAGACGCCTGGTGCGTGCGCGCGCTGCACCCCGACGCGGTCGCGGCTCGACTGATCGACCGCCACGGAGCGACGCACGCGATGACCGCCCTCGGCGACGGACTGTTCGGAGTCTTCGTCGACGGCGCCGAGGCGTCCGGGTATCGCATCGCTTTCGCCTTCGCCGACGGCAATGAATGGGAGCGCGACGACCCGTATCGCTTTGCGCCGACGCTCGGCGACGTCGATCTGCACCTGATCGGCGAGGGCAAGCACTTGCAGTTGTGGAACGCGCTCGGCGCCCATCCGGATGTCGTCGAGGGCGTCGCCGGCACCCGCTTCGCCGTCTGGGCGCCAAACGCACGTACCGCCAGCGTCGTCGGCGATTTCTGCGGCTGGGACGCCCGTCTGTTGCCGATGCGCAAGCTCGGCGGCAGCGGCGTGTTCGAGATCTTCGTGCCCGGCGTCGGAGTCGGTGCGCGCTACAAATTCGAGCTCGTCACCGCCGCCGGCGAACGACGCGTCAAGACCGATCCGCTGGCCAACGCGATGGATCTGCCGCCCGGCACCGACTCGATCGTCGCCCAGTCCAGCTACGAATGGGGCGACTCGGATTGGCTGGAAGAGCGCGGCCGCGCCGACCCGGCGCGCCGGCCGCTCAACATCTACGAAGTGCACCTCGGCTCGTGGGCGCGCGTGCTCGAAGAGGGCAACCGACATCTCACCTACCGGGAGATCGCGCCGCGCCTCGCCGCGCACGTCGGTCGGCTCGGCTTCACCCATGTCGAGCTGATGCCGATCGCCGAACACCCGTACTACCCGAGCTGGGGCTACCAGATCACCGGCTACTACGCGCCGACGGCGCGCTACGGCTCGCCCGACGACCTGCGCTTCCTCGTCGACACGCTGCACCGCGCCGGCATCGGCGTGCTGCTCGACTGGGTGCCGGCGCACTTTCCCAAGGACGACTTCTCGCTGCGCCACTTCGACGGCACGCCGTTGTATGAGCACGAAGACCCGCGGCGCGGCGAACACCCCGACTGGGGAACGCTGATCTTCAACTACGGCCGCCACGAAGTGCGCAACTTTCTGGTCGCCAACGCGCTCTACTGGTTGCGCGAGTTCCACTTCGACGGTCTGCGGGTCGATGCGGTGGCGTCGATGCTCTACCTCGATTACAGCCGCCGGCCCGGGCAATGGGTGCCTAACCAAAAGGGCGGACGCGAGAATCTAGAGGCCATCGACTTTCTGCGCGAGGTGAACCGCGCCGTCGCCGCAAATGCCCCCGGCGCCGTCACCATCGCCGAAGAGTCGACATCGTGGCCCCGCGTGACGACGCCGGTCGAGGACGGCGGTCTCGGCTTCGCGTTCAAGTGGAACATGGGCTGGATGCACGACACGCTGAACTACTTCCGCCGCGATCCGATCCACCGCCGCTTCCACCAGAACGAGCTCACCTTCGCCATGCTCTACGAGCACAGCGAGCGCTTCGTCGCGCCGCTGTCGCACGACGAGGTCGTGCACGGCAAGGGATCGCTGATCAACAAGATGCCGGGCGACGCTTGGCAGCGGCTCGCCAACCTGCGCGCCCTGCTCGCCTACCAGGTACTGCGGCCCGGCAAGGCGTTGATGTTCATGGGCACCGAGCTCGCGCCCGAACGCGAGTGGAATCCCGACGTGAGTCTCGATTGGCACCTCGCCGACGACCCGGCGCGGCGGGGCTTCGACGCCTTTCTCGCCGCCCTGCTCCACCTCTACAGGGAGCACACTTGTTTCTGGCGCCGCGACCCAGACCCGGAGGGCTTCGCGTGGATCGACTGCCAGGACAGCGAGCGCTCGGTGTTCTCGTTCGAGCGACGCGACGGCGACGCACACGCCGTGGTGGTGATGAACCTCACCCCGGCGCCGCACGAAGACTACCGCATCGGCGCCCCGGCGATGGGCACCTACCGCGAAGCATTGTCGAGCGACGACCCGCGCTTCGGCGGCAGCCCGTTCGCCACCACCGCCGCCGTCGTCACCGACCCCGTCCCCTTCCACGGCCGCGCACAATCGATGCGCCTGCGCCTGCCACCGCTCGGCGTGTTGGTCCTGATGCCGGCGTAGTAGAGTCGCGGTCCCCCTCGGGATGGGTCGTGAGGGCGATCTTGCGCACTCTAAGCGTTCCGTGGGACGTTCCGCCCGTGCCAAGGACGACGCCTGCCGTGAGGCGAGAATCGTGAGAGTCGCAAGAGGTCGCGGCTGGGTTCGAGCCGCGCGGCCATGGAACAGCGTGGCCCCGCTGTTGATTTGGATCACCAGCTTCGCCGCGACCCTGCTTCTCTGCTCGTGCACGATCAGGGAAGAGGCGTCGCCGATCCCCGGCGTTCGCGACGCGGGCACGGAATTGTGCATCGTCGACAAGGAGGACGTCCGCACCGAGTTCAAGGAGGAGATGCTCCGTGCGATCGAGGCGCGAGGGATCACGCCTCGTGTCATCGCCGCCGGATCCGGCGTCGATACCTGCCCGTGGGTCCTGACCTACAATGCAAAGTGGTCTTGGGACTTCGTGACGTACATGGCGTGGGCCGAGATGAAGGTCTATCGCGACGGCAAGTGGGAGGGACAGGCCGTATACGACGCGCCGCGTGCTGGCTGGTCCATGAACGTCCGCATCTACGAGTCGACCCGAACGAAGGTCAACACCATGGTGGACGGACTTTTCCCCTAAACCGCGTGCAGCGGACGGCGCCGCGCGCCGCCGCTGATGCTGAGCGTTCAGCCGCCCTGTCCGGCGGAAGTGTGCCCGCAGAAGGAGGTCATCGCATCTTCAACAGCGGGACCCTCAACTGAACTGGCAGCCGCTGAATGGATTTGATCGACCCTTCACCTGCACCCAGGGAGGGGGACGGCCAGTTGAAACGCGGTGACCGATGCGCCGGCTCAGTATGAGCAAGACGAGTTTCTGGTAATTCACACTGCCGCTGCCGACCCTCGACAGCCGCGGCAAAGAGTGGATTTGTGTGGCGCACGGCAATGGAGGCGTGGGCTCGATGACGAAGGTGGTGAATTTCATCAAAGCGACGGTGCTCGGCGGGTTCGTGTTTCTGGTGCCGATCATCGCGATGGTCTACGTGCTCGGCAAAGCGATCGTGCTGTCGAGAAAGTTCGCCGAGCCGGTCGCCGGCTACCTGCCGGTCAACAACGTGCTCGGCATCGCCCTTGCCGACATTCTCGGCTTGACCGCGATCATGCTCCTCTGCTTTGCCGCCGGCCTGCTAGCGCGCAACTCGCTCGCCAGTCGTGCCGTGCGCGAAGCCGAGACGCAGTTCCTGTGGAAGCTGCCCGGCTACAGCATGGTCAAGGGACTGAGCGAGAGCTTCGGCGGCGACCAGGCGAAGACGACGTTGAAACCGGTGATCGCCAGCCTGGACGACACCGCGCAGCTCGGCTTCGAAGTCGACCGGCTGTCGGACGGACGCGTCGTCGTCTACGTGCCGAGCGCTCCAGACGTGTGGTCGGGTTCGGTACTGCTGCTGACACCAGACCGGATCGAATCGCTGCCGATCACCGTGGCGGCGGCGGTGCAGAATCTGCGAGCGCTCGGCCAGGGGATGTCGCACATGCTCGAGCGACCGACTTGAAGAGGCCTCACGGCTCTTCGCGCGCGTCGGCCATCAGTTGCGCCGATGCCACTCCGGCGCGGTTACCGCGCCGCAAGCGCAGCAACGCGAGAACGGCGAGCGCCGCCGCGATGCCGATCACCCACGACCACGCCGGCTCTTCCTTGCCGGAGATGACATCCGTGAGCGCGTCGATGCCTACATCGCCGACCGCCACTCTCAGACCGGTCGGCAAGGCGAGGCCGAGAGCGGTCCCTACCAGGTAGGAGCGCATCGGCACCCGCGCCGCCGCCATCAACAGGTCGACACCGGGGTTGATCCACAGCAGCATGCGCCAGGTGGCGACGGTGCGCACCGGTGCGCGATCGAACTTCCGCTCCAAGCGTTGCAGGCGGCGGGGAATGCGCATCCCCAGCCATCGCGTACCGGCGTAGCGCCCGAGCAGATAGGTGCCGGTGCTCGCCGCGACGGTGCCGATCCACGAGTACAGGATCGCCCACGGCAGCGGCCACAGAGTCGCCGACAACCAGGCCGGCACGCCGCCGAGGAAGAGGAGGTTGAGCGGGATCTGCAGAAGAATGAAGACCAGCGGCGCGACGGGCCCCGCATCCCGCACGATACCGCGGATGTAGTCGGGATCGGCGAGCTCGTCGAGCGCTCCCGTCCACCACAGCGCCCCCAGCGCGACGGCTATCGCGATCGCCACGGCAACTCGGGCGCGGCGGATTCCTTTCGGGGGCAGATCGCTCACTTCGAGCGCAGGGTCGAGCGACGGGGAGCTCATGCAATCGACGAACGATATTCGCTTTGCATCGTGTTGCAATGAGTTTGAGGACTCAGCCCTTGGGCGAGGACATAAAGGACTGCAAAGACGACAAGGACGGTTGCACTGCTCGGTGATTGCTTTGATGCAGGCAGGCCCTACTCCAGGGCGATGCCCATCGCCGACAATTGTTTCTCCGCTTGCGCGGCCCAGCCGCGGTTGGCGGTCGGGCTCGCCGGCGAGGGATGGAGGATGGTCTCGACGCGCGGCGCGCCATCGCCGAGCGCGGCGCGCGCCCGCTTCTCGGCGAAACCGCCGACGCCAATGATCAGACGCGGCGCCATCGCCGCGACGATGGCGCGCAGCGCCTCATCGCAGACTGCGAACAGCGGCTCGCGCTCGGCGACGCTGAGCTTGTCGGGTGTGATGTTGCGCCCGGTCTTCTCCATGAAGACCAGCGGGCAGTAGTTCCAGACGAAGAAGCGCGCGAAGAAAGCGTCGGGCGTCGCGAAGCGATCGCGCGCCCAACCCCACAGGCGCGCGCCGCTCACTTCACTGCGCGCGCAGGCGAAACCCTGGATCGGTCGCTTCGGGTGCTGGCGGTCGGGAGTGCCGACCTTCTCGCATATGCCGAGCCAGTCGCGCACCAGCGAGACCTCGCCGAACGGCACCCCGGTCTGCGCCATGCCAAACGGACCGGGGTTCATGCCGAGCCACAACGCCTCGACGCCCGAGCGCCAATAGCGCCGCAGATAAGCCTCGGCAGGCGCGCGCGCGTACTCGAGCGGGTTGTAGACGTAAGCCACCGGCGCCGCGAACGACATGCGCGAAACGTCGCGCGAAAGCCGTCGAGTGATCCTAACAGGGACTGAATTCACCACAGAGACACAGAGGACACAGAGATCTCGTCAAGGACGGGAGAGATTACAGTTGCTCGCGTAGGTCTCGCGCTATCGGTTGACGACCGCTTCAAAGAAAGAGGAACTGCGGCGAGTCACTCGCGGTGCCACGCAGAGCAATTCCCGACCGACGCAATCCAACTGCGCTATCTCTGTGTCCTCTGTGCCTCTGTGGTGAATTCAGTCGCCGAGCAGGGTAGCGAGGTCGGCGGGTTCCCACGAGCGCGTCACGATGGCGAGGTCTTCGACGCCTTCGCAGACGGGATCGCAGAGCGGCGCCAACGCGTCGAAAAAGGCGACCGGATCGACGATCGCTTCGGGGGCGAAGACGCCGCATTTGCGGCCGAGCACGCCCCACAGCACGCCGAGACCGGTGGCGAGCGGCACGCCGGTGGCACCGCCCATGCCGACCGCCGGCGCCGATCGAATAGCCGCTGCCGCACTCGCCGGCGCACCGTGTCGGGTGCCGCGCGCCAGCGCGTAGACGGGCGGCAAACGGTTCGCCCCTTGCTCAAACATCTCGCGCCGGTAGTCGGCGGGCGTCTTCACCGGTTTGCCGACTCCTTCGAGACGCTCGACCCAGTCGGCGGCGCGTTCGAGCGACAGAATGCCGGCATCGATCAGGGTGCAGACGATGCGCAACGCGATGCGGTTCGCCGGCGCCGCCGTCATCAGCACGCGCGCATGGCGCAGGCCGGGGTGGAAGCGCGGGAACGTGATCGCCTCCGGGTGGCCCATCGTCCAGCCGCTGCGCCGGCCGAGGCCGGGATAGTCGATGTCGATACGGCGCATCGGCTTGGCGTCGTGGAAGCGACCGTTCTCGAACATGCGAATGCGGCCGGTGAGCTGGTGCAGGCCGTGCACCGTCGCGGCGGCAGGCTTGGCGCCGCGCGTCTCCGGCATCGCGGCGTCGAGGTCGAAGCCGGCGATGATCTCGTCGACCGTGTCGAGCTCGCGCATCGCCAGGCACGCAAGCAGATTCGACATGCCGGGGCTGGCGCCCATGCCGATCACCGCGGTGATGCCCGCATCGCGCGCCGCATCGTCGAGCTCCAGCATCGCCTCGGTCGATTCCCAGTCGTCGTTGATGTCGAGGTAGTGGACGCCGGCGGCAATCGCGGCGCGCAGCACCGGCGGCCCGAGGCGAAAGAACGGGCCCACCGTGTTGAGGACTACGCCGGCGCCGCCGAAGAGGCGCGCCAGCGACGCGGGATCGCAGACGTCGGCGGCTTCGCCGCGCGCCTTGGGCCCGAGCGCCGCCGCCGAGCGCGCCGCCGCGCCGGCATCGAGATCGCCGACCACGAGCTCGTCGACGAATTCCAGCGCCGCCGCGGTGCGTGCCGCGTAGCGCCCCATTCCCCCGGCACCGAGTACGACTGCCTTCATGCCCGATCGCCGCGCCTCAGGCGGCGCCGCCCTGCGCCGCGGCACGGCCCGCGTCGGTGAGATGAAACGTGTCGTCGCTGTAGGTCACGAGGCCGTCGTCGACCAGGCTCTCCATGAGCTGCGAGAACTCCTGGTGCGCCCGCTGGTAGACGACCTTGCTGTGGCCGTGCAGGAGAGCGATCGGCATCGAGCCCCCCTTCTTGTCGAGAAACTTGAGGACGCCCATGCGCGATGTTTCTAGATCAACCGCCATGGCGCGAACCTTCCACGGCGGCAACGCGCCGCGCAAGGTGGGGAATGGGGCGTGGCCAGTGGGGAATGGTTTTCAAAGACCACACACCACTCCCCACTCACCACACCCCACTCCCTATCACTCACTGCACGGCGCGGCCGCAGCCATGCAGGGTGCGGCCGTCGATGACGACGGTCACCTGCGCTTCGAACTGTTCGCCGCTCATCGTGTCCTGGCAGGTCCGCGGGCGAACGGCGACCGACAGGCTGTGACCCGATGCCTGAGCTCGGTAGAGCGTATCTCCCGATTCGCTCCGCGCGGGTGGCGGCAGGTCGAACGAGTAGCGATTCGTCCCGTGGTCGGTTTCGAGGAAGATCTTGGAGCCGGCGATGAAGTCGAGCCGCCAGCCAGGTTCGTTGCCGCGGGCGCGGAACTGGACCCCCGTCAGCCGCGCGTGCTCCCAGTGCGCACGCGTTGGATCGTTGCGGCACTCCCGATGGATGGCGCCGACTTCTTCGAGTAAAGCCTCCTGCCCTTTGGTCCACAGCGTGATCGTGCCGTCGCTGTACTTTGCGCCGGAGGCAGATCTTTCATGCCGCAGCGTCGCGATGGCGCCGCGCTGGTGCAGAACGGCGATCTCCTTGCCGATGCGGACGACGAATTCATGCCCATCCGTGCAGGTGAACGCGAACGTCGGCGCGCTCGCCTCGAGCGCGGCCATATCGGGTGAACCGCCGACCGGCGACGCCGAGGACGTTTGCACGCCACCGTCCTCGGCGACCGGCTCGGCAGGCGGCTTCTTCCCTCCACAGCCGACGGGCGCGCACATCAAAATCGCCAGCGCCGCCGCGGCCACCAGGCGCTGCCCGGCCACAGGCCAGCGATCCATCATCCACTCCACTCCGTTCCCCTCCGACATCAGGGTCAGCTCACTCGTCGGGCGGCTTCCAGTCGAGCTTGTCGAGAACGATCATGCGGACCCAGCTCGATGCCGAGAGCCCCACCCGTCTCGCCGCTCCCTCCACCGCCCGCTTCTGACTCGGGGTCAGGCGCACGTCGACTTTCTCGACGTATTGTTCGTCCTCTCGCTCGACCATCACAGCCTCATCCATCCCTGTCGCCATCGAATGCCAAGGGCGGATGTCTGTCAAACGCAGACAATCGC